>SKZV01000299.1 GCA_007127165.1 Rhodovibrio sp.
GATTTCGCCGTCGTCGGCCACCTCACCGACACTGGCCGCATGGTGCTGAACAAGAACGGCTTTCAAGTGGCGGACCTCCCCATCGATCCGCTGGCCGAAGCCTCGCCGGAATACGACCGCCCCTGGGAGCCGACGCCCGCTCAGGCCGAGGTAAAGGCGGAGGACGTCCCCGCCCTTAACCCTACCGAGGCGCTGGTGAAGCTCATGGGCTCGCCGGACCTCTGCTCGCGCCGCTGGGTGTGGGAGCAGTACGACCACATGGTGATGGCCGACACGATCCAGCGCCCCGGCGGCGACGCGGGCGTGGTGCGCGTGCACGGCACGAACAAGGGCCTTGCGGTCTCGGTGGACTGCACGCCGCGCTATGTCTTCGCGGACCCGGTGCGCGGCGGTATGCAGGCGGTGGCGGAGTCCTGGCGGAACCTGACCGCCGTGGGCGCGGAGCCGATTGCGATCACCGACAACATGAACTTCGCGAACCCGGAAAGGCCGCGCGTGATGGGGCAGTTCGTCGGCGCGGTCGAGGGCATGCGCGCGGCTTGCGAGGCGCTCGCCTACCCCGTCGTTTCCGGCAATGTCTCGCTCTACAACGAGACAATGGAAACCGCGATCCTGCCGACGCCCGCAATCGGCGGCGTCGGGCTTCTCCCCGATATCGAGGTCATGGCGACCGTCGCCTTCAAGGCCGAGGGCGAGGTGATCGTATTGATCGGGGAAACGGTTGGGCACCTGGGACAGTCGCTCTATCTGCGAGAGATCGCGGGACGCGAAGAGGGCGCGCCGCCGCCGGTCGATCTGGACGCGGAAAAGCGTAACGGCGATTTCGTGCGGGGTCTGATTCGCGAGCGGAAAGTCAGCGCCTGCCACGACCTGTCCGACGGCGGATTGCTGGTGGCGCTGGCGGAGATGGCGCTGGCGGCGAAGTCCGCAATCGGCGCGGAGATCGCGATTCCGGCGGACGCGGCGATTCCCCCAATCCATTCATGGTTGTTTGGAGAGGACCAGGGCCGCTATCTTGTGACCGGAAGTGCGGCGGAGCAGATTCTAGAGGCGGCGAAGGCGGCGGGCGTTCCGGCCTGTGTGATCGGACGCACCGGCGGAGACTCGTTGAAACTCGCGACCGGCTCCACCATATCGCTCAAAGAGTTGCGGCGCGCGCACGAAGGGTGGTTGCAGGACTACATGCGAGCCGGTAGCTAAACCAGAACGACAACAAGACAAGAGGCCATCGCCATGGCAATGCAGGCCCATGAGATCGAAAAGCTGATCAAGGACGGCATTCCCGATGCCAAGGTCACGATCGAGGACCTGCGCGGCGACGGAGACCACTATGCGGTCTATGTCGTCTCCCCGGCCTTCAAGGGAAAGAGCCGGGTGCAGCAGCACCAGATGGTCTACGAGGCGATGCAGGGCCGCATGGGCGGCGAACTGCACGCGCTGGCCCTGCAAACCTCGGTCCCCAAGGACTAGCCTAGCGGCGAAGCCGAAGGTCCGGCGCCCGCCCCGAACAGCATCACGGAATCAGGATACAAATTATGGCCGATCAATCCGTACATGACCGCATTCAGCAGGAAATTCAGGACAACCCGGTGGTTGTCTACATGAAGGGAACGCCTGTGTTCCCGCAGTGCGGCTTTTCCGCCGCGGTCGTTCAGGTGCTCAGCCACCTCGGCGTGAAGTTCCAGGGCGTGAACGTGCTGGAAGACCCCGGCCTGCGCGAAGGCATCAAGGAATTCTCCAACTGGCCGACGATCCCGCAGCTCTACGTCAAGGGTGAGTTCATCGGCGGTTGCGACATCATCCGCGAGATGTTCCAGACTGGCGAACTCCAGCAGACGCTCCAGGACAAGGGCGTAGAGATGGACAGCGCGGCCTAACGCTGGAAGGCCTGCCCCCCTTTGTCTATAGCTTGAAGATACCACTGCGAGCATTGTGCCCATGGCGCAGACTCTTCGGACAAGAGCCGGTCGGGATTGCCCGACCGGCTTGGTTTTTCGGGGCCGTCGGAGCAAAGCGCGTCTATCTGAGGCGCGGTCTTTTTCAGTGCCCAAAGACTTACGGGACTCCTTTCAAGCGTCGTTTCAGCCGGGCTCCCGACAGCACCACCCAAAACCTGTCTTTCGCGCGCGCACATCCTGCATTGCAACCAATGTAATATCCCTACAAGCAGCACTGCATATTGGCCCCGAGGCCGTGAGCCCCTAACTATCCAATGGAAACTGGCTGGAGGGACGCCGATAAAGAAGCAGGATAGGCGCTTGCGCCGACAGTTCGCTGCGATTAAGCGCAGTGTACCGGCCTTTCACGGCTTCATTGATGGTCTGCTAACCGATCGGATGCGGCTGGTCCGCATCCCCCTGGCGATTCTGCTGATCATCGGGAGCTTCCTTGCCTTTCTGCCGATATTCGGGGTTTGGATGCTCCCCCTCGGACTGTTGCTGCTGGCACTCGACATACCGGCACTGCAACCGGCCATATCCGGCGCCATGATCCGCTTACGAAGAAGGGTCA
>SKZV01000297.1 GCA_007127165.1 Rhodovibrio sp.
CGCGTCCTCGCATTCGGCGATTGCGCGCTCGAGCGCGTCCAGGGCGGGCGCGATCCGCTCCCCGGCGTGCTCGCTGGCGCGTTCCAGCGCGTTGCGCGCGGCGGCGATGGAATCCTCCGCGCCGCGCGCGTCGTCGCCGCCGGTCAACTCCCGCTCCGCGAGGTTCAGGGCGGACACCAGCTTTTCCGCGTTCATCATCAGGCTGCGCTGCTCGGCCAGCCGCGCCTCTTCGCCCTCTTCCGGGTCCAGCGCCTCCAGTTCCTCGACCGCATGGCGCAAGAAGGCCTCGTCGTGACGGGCTTGTTCGAAGTTGCTTTCGGCTTCCTTCCGGGCGGTCACGGCGCTCTGCCACGCGCGGTAGAGTTGCGCCACCTCACGCTGCAAAGGGTCCAGCACACCGTAAGCGTCAAGCATTCCGCGGTGGTTGGCGGAGTCGAGAAGACCGCGCTGCTCGAACTGTCCCTGGATTTCCACGAGCGCATCGCCGAGCTTGCGCAGCAAGGTGACCGACACCGGCTGATCGTTGACGTAGGCGCGGCCACGGCCATCCTTGCCCAGCACCCGGCGCAGGACGAGGTGATCGTCTTCGCTGTCGATTTCGTGGTCTCGCAGGATGGTGCGGGCGGGGTGGGGCCCCGCGGGACCGTTGCTCGCGGGAGAGTCCGGGCCCAGATCGAAGGCGGCGGTCACGGACGCCTGCTGCGCGCCCTGCCGCAGCAGGCCGGACTCGGCGCGGCTGCCGAGCGCCAGCCCCAGAGAATCGAGAAGAATGGACTTACCGGCTCCGGTCTCGCCGGTCAGCGCCGAAAGCCCCGGCGTGAACTCGAGCTTCAGGCGCTCGATGAGCACCACGTCACGGATCGCCAGGGAAAGCAGCATGCTGCGTCAGCCAAAGACATTCAAAAAGCGGCCGAAGAAGCCCGGCTGCTCGTCCTCGTCGCTTGGCCTCACGTCGCGCCCGGTCATCAGGCTGTAGCTATCGCGGTACCACTCGCTGTCCGGATAGTTATAGCCGAGAACCGCGGCCGCACGCTTGGCTTCCTCGTTCACACCCAGGGTCAGGTACGATTCCACAAGCCTGTGCAGGGCTTCCGGCGTATGGCTCGTCGTGTCGTACTCTTCAACGACGATGCGGAAGCGATTGATCGCCGCAAGGTACTCGCCGTTGCGCATGTAGTAGCGGCCGACCTCCATCTCCTTGCCCGCGAGGTGGTCGACGGTCAGATCGAGCTTCAGCCGCGCATCGCGGGCGTACTCACTGTCCGGGAAGCGCCGCACCACTTCCTCCAGCGCTGCTCTGGCCCGGCGGGTGTTGCGTTGGTCGCGCTTGATGTCGCTGATCTGCTCGTAATAGCTCAGCGCCTTCAGATAGTGCGCATAGGCGATATCGCGGTTGCCGGGATGCAGTTGAATGAAGCGGTCCAGCGTATCGATCGCTTGCCCATAGCGGTTCGCGCTGTAGTGCGCGTAGCCCGCCATCAACTGCGCCTTCGAGGCCCAGACGGAATAGGGGTGCTGGCGTTCCACCTCGTCGAACAGATTGGCGGCCTCATCGTAGGCGCCCGCGTTCAACTCATCCATCGCGTTGTTGTAAAGCTCACCGACGGTGCGTTCGATGTAGACTTCCTCGTCGGAGGAGCTACAGGCCGCAAGCGTCGTGGCCAGTATCAGCGCCGCGCCAAGGCTGCGCAGCGCATGGAGGGAATATCGGCCCTTGGGGCGCGGCGAGAGAGGCTGAATCGAGGGGTTCATCACGCTTCCGGAGATCGCTTGTTTTGTCTCTGCCGCTCCCTGAAAGCCGCACTGGCCGCTCTCAGGGGACAGCCGCGACGACGACACTACAGCCATTGCCCCTACGCCTCAAGCAGACTCGGCACGGCGGCGCGGGGCAATCGTATCGTATTTTGGCCCCCGCCGCGATGGCTATCCAGACCAGCAGGCGCCAGTGGGCGGAGATCAGGCCCAGCCAGCGACCGCACGGGCCGGAAGGGCTGCGCCGGCGGATTCGTCCTGAATGTCGTCCGCTGCCGTCATCTCGGACCAGCACCAGGCGTCCGGCTGGGAGAAAAGTGCAGCCAACAGGCGCAGGTTCATCGAATGACCGGCCCGGTGTCCTTCGAAGTGCCCGATGATCGGAGCCCCCGCAAGATAGAGGTCGCCGATCGAATCGAGCACCTTGTGCCGAACGAACTCGTCCTCGAAGCGCAATCCGCCCTCGTTGAGGATGCCGTCGCCGCTGATCACCACCGCGTTGTCCAGCGAACCGCCACGGGCGAGTCCGGCTTCGCGCAGGCTGTCCACCTCATGCAGGAAGCCGAAAGTCCGGGCGCGGGCGATGTCGCGCTTGAAACCGGCGGAACTCAGCGCGCCCGACCAGCTTTGCCGGGCGATCGCGGCGCTTTCGAAATCGATGTCGAAGCTGACGCAAAACCCGTGGGCCGAGGGACTCAGCGTGCCGCTGCGCCGCTCGTCGCTCACCGTGACCGGCTTCAGGATGCGGATGGCGCGGCGGGCTTCGGTCTGCTCGCAAACGCCTGCGCACTCGATCAGGAAAACGAAGGGCGAGGCGCTGCCGTCCATGATCGGCACTTCCGGCCCATCGAGTTCCACAATGGCGTTGTCGATTCCCATCCCGGCCAGGGCCGCCATCATGTGCTCGATCGTCGAAATCTGCATCACGTCGTTGCGCAGCGTGGTGCACAGCGGCGTTTCCACCGCATTCGCCGAGGTGGCCGCGATTTCCGGATGGCCCGGAAGGTCTTTGCGGCGGAACACGATGCCGGTGTTGCAGTCGGCGGGACGCAGCGTCATCGCCACCTTCGCGCCGCTGTGCAGACCGATGCCCGAACAATGGATTGCCGTCTTCACGGTCTGTTGGCGTAGGCTACGGGCGTTCCGTGCCCGTCCCGCAACGGACTTCGGCGCGAAACGTACGGATGTACGCTCGCCCGTTGCGTTGCGCTCGATCTTCTTCAATTCCCCCATGGGGATCCCCCAAAAGCAATTCGTTCCTGGTTCGCTTGCCGTCCGGCGCGCATCAAGCTGCCTGGAGGCTGCGGTCGTCCTCGTTCATGCTCGCACTCGCCCGGCTTGTTAGCCTGCGCCGCTTTTACAAACGCGCCCTTGGCTTTCCGGCTGCTGGACCGATCCGTTTCTATCGCCAGTCCATTCGGCTCTAACGGCATCTTGGAACGGGTGTCGCGCAAGATATTCATATCGTCGAATACAGCGTGAACGTCCAGCGGACAGTAGGTTATTTAGCTCTCTTTCTTCAAATCACTCTTTGTTACGGAATGTTACGGAAAAAAGACAGCAATTGCATAGAGTTAGAGGCGGCGCGTGAACAGCCGGCATGGCTCTTCGAACAGCGCCGTCAGGCTGCTCGCAGTGCTTGGGATCCGCACGGACGGCCGTACGTACGGCCGTCCGTGCACCGAAAAGCGTGCGCGTCAGTTCGCCTGACGGCGGAGGAAGGCTGGAATGTCCAACTCGTCCTCTTCCATGCCGCGGCTGTCGTAGCGCTCGTTCGGCTCCAGCCCGGACAGGCGGGACTGGCTGATCGGCTCGCGTTGCGGCTTCTCGTTCGGCTGCATCGAGGCGTGCGCGGCCGAGGCTGGCGTATGCATCGGCTCCTGCGGTGCGCCGCGCGGATCGCCCTCGCGTACGCTCCGCTCCTCACGGCCGCCGGTCAGCTTCGGCTCCGCGGCGCGGCGCGGTTCTTCCCTGGGCCGGTCCCGCTCACCCTGGATCGAGCGAGCTGCCCCGGTGATGTGGGCGAACAGGGTGCTTGCCCGGCTGCGGGGGCTTCGCGCAGGCTGCTCACGGGATTGCCGGGGCTCCTCGTGCTGGGTCGCGCCGGGCAACGGCCCGTGCATTTTCGGCTGACGCGGGGCCTGTGTGGCAGGCGGAGCGATGAAGGCGTCTTCCCGCTCGCCGTAGTGTTCCTCCGCTACCGGAAAGTCCCGCTCTTGCGTCATCGGGCTCTGGGCCATGGTTGGGGCCTGCTCGTGGCGGGGCTCCATGGCGGGAGCGGGCGCGTCGGCGACCTGTGCCCGCTGCGGCTGCGGCTCGCGCCGCTGCGACGGCGCGGCTTCGGCTGCCGGGACTTCCTTCTGTTGCTGCTTGTGCTGATCGTCGGACACCACCGAGAGCGTGACCGGGCGGGGCTTGCGGGCTTCTTCCGCTTCGATGCCGGTGGCCACGACGGAAATCCGCATGACGCCGTCCAGGCTCGGGTCGAAGGTGGAGCCGAAGATGATGTTTGCCTCGGGATCGACCTCGTCGCGGATCCGGTTCGCCGCCTCGTCCAGTTCGAACAGGGTCAGATCCGGCCCGCCGGTGATGTTGATCAGCACGCCGCGCGCGCCGCGCATCGAGACGTCGTCCAGCAATGGATTGGAGATCGCCGCTTCCGCCGCGCCCACGGCCCGGTTCTCGCCGGACGCCTCGCCGGTGCCCATCATCGCCTTACCCATCTCGGTCATCACCGAGCGGATGTCGGCGAAGTCGAGGTTGATGAGGCCGGGACGCACCACGAGATCGGTCACGCCGCGCACGCCGGAGTGGAGCACCTCGTCGGCCAGCCGGAAAGCATCGGCGAAGGTGGTCTTTTCGTTGGCGATCCGGAACAGGTTCTGGTTCGGGATGATGATCAGCGTATCGACCTCGGCCGCCAGTTCGGTAATGCCTTGCTCGGCGACGCGCATGCGATGCACGCCTTCGAAGCTGAACGGCTTGGTCACCACGGCGACGGTGAGGATGCCCTTTTCCCGGGCGGTGCGGGCGATGACGGGGGCGGCGCCGGTGCCGGTCGCTCCGCCCATTCCGGCGGCGATGAACAGCATGTCGCTGTCGGCGGTGAGCTGGGACAGCTCCTCAAGCTGTTCCTCCGCAGCGGCCCGTCCAACATCGGGGCGGGAGCCGCCGCCGAGTCCGCGCGTGAGGCTGCGGCCGAGTTGCAGGCGATTCTGGCACTGTGACTGGGTCAGAGCCTGGGCGTCGGTGTTGCAAACCAGGAACTCGACCCCTTCGAGGTTCGACTGGATCATGTTGTTGACGGCATTCCCGCCGGCGCCGCCGACGCCGACCACGGTAATGCGGGGCTTCAGTTGCTCTTCGGTTTCCGGAGCGTGCAGGTTCAAGGTCATATCAACCTCCGTTGGCGCTTGCGCGGTTTTGGGTCTTGTCGGCGCCGGCCTCGGCCAGCCCCATCGTATGGTTCAGTGCGGCCGGGTCATCCGGCTGCTTTGTCGTCTCTTCGTTCAAAAGTGGTCTCGCAGCCAGTGACCGAGCCGTCCCAGGACGCCGCTCGGTTCGCCGGTCTCCTGCCGCGCGGCGCGTGGCGTACTTGCCGCCGCTTCGACGGCATAGGTGAGAAGCCCGGCGCAGGTCGCGTAGGCCGGACCGTTGGACGCATCGCTCAGCCCCCCAATGCGGGTGGGCCGTCCGATGCGGACTTGCTTGTCCAGCACCAGGGCGGCGAGATCGCGCACCCCCGGAAGCTGGCTGGCGCCGCCGGTGAGGACGATCCTCCGCCCGGCGATCTTGTCGGCGCCGCTCGCCTCAAGACGCGAGCGGACCAGTTCGAATGTCTCTTCCAGGCGCGGCTGAATGATCCCGGTGAGCAGCGAGCGCGGCACCTGTTGCGTCGTGCCGTCCTCCTCCTCGCCGACCTGGGGGACTTCGAGCAGTTCATGTTCGTCGGCGTCGGCGGCCATGGCATGGCCGTAGAGCGTTTTCATCCGCTCCGCATGGGCGCGAGGAGTCGAAAGCCCGCGCGCCACGTCGTTCGTGACGTGCTGCCCGCCCACCGGCAGCACCTCGGTGAAGAGGACTTCGCTCTCGCTGAAGACGGCGATCGAGGTCGTGCCGCCGCCCATGTCCACCAGGGTGACGCCCAGTTCCTGCTCGTCCTCCACCAAGGCCGCGAGACCCGCCGCATAGGGCGAGATCGCTATCCCCGCGACTTCCAGGTGACAGCGCTTCACGCAGTGGGTGAGGTTGCGAACCGGCCCGCAGGCGGCGGTGACGACGTGCATGTTGACGCCGAGGCGTTCGCCGTACATGCCGCGCGGCTCACGCACGCCGCGCGCCCCGTCGATGGCATAGCCGGTGGCGATGGAGTGCACGATCTCGCGTCCCGGCCCCGCCTGACCGTTCAAGGACGGCGTAATCTGGTCGGATTCCAGGGCGCGGCGCACGTCGATCTCGGAGATTTCGTGACCGCCGACGTCGACCTCGATTCCCAGCGCAGCCGAAAGCGGCTGCCCGCCGGAAAGGTTCACCACCACCTGCTCGACGGTTTCCCCGGCCATCCGCTCGGCGATGTCCACCGCGCTGCGGATCGCCATCTCGGCGGCGTCCATATCCACGACGGCGCCCGACTTGACGCCCTGGCTGGCGTGCTGACCGATTCCGATGACCCGCAGTCCTCCGGACCCGTCCGGGCGTGCGATAAAGCAGCAGATCTTGCTGGTGCCGACGTCCAGCGCCGCCACGATTCCGGATTTGTTGCTCGCGAGAACCCCTCTCATGATGCTTCGTTCCCTTTGGCTGGCGGGTTCATGTGCTTTGCCCCGCGCCCAGCACCGTTTCCGTCTCGATCTCCGTCTCGGCGTCCGGCGACATCCGCACGACCATGCGGTCGGGCATACGCATGTCGATCACGCTGACGTTGCGTTGCAGCAGCGACTGCCGCTCTTCCAGTCTTGCCAGTTGCTGCCAGGCCGCCGCCATTTCCTCCTCGGGCAACTGCACGTCCACGCGGTCGTCCAGCCGCACGTTCCAGCGCCGTCCGCCAAGACGCACCGCCGCGTTCACGCGCTCGGCAAGCTCCGGCTCGCTGCGCAGCACGGCGATCAGCCGCGCGGCATCGTCGGGCGCATCCTCGCCCACCACCAGCAGCAGGTGGGTGTGGCGTCCAGGCTCGGCCGCGTCGATCGGCAGGCCCTCGGTGTCGATCACCTGCAAGCGCCCGCGTTGCTGCCAGATCGCCAGCGGGCGGCGCTCTTCGAGGCGCACGTAGATCTCGCCCGGCAGGTTGCGCTCTACCACCGCGCGCTTGACCCAGGGCATCGCCTCCAGCGTGGCGCGCGCAGCGGCGGTATCGACGGCGAGGATCGAGCTTCCGCGCGACACTCCGCCCAGCGCCGCCAGCACGTCCGGCTTCGGCGTGCGTTCGCGGCCTTCGACCAGAACCTCCTGCACCGACAGACCAGCCCCTGCGCTAGCCGCATGAAGGGCCGCCACGCTCGCGCTGGCCCGTTCCGCAATCCAGCCGCTCTGCCAGCCCCAGGCCACGCCGCCGACGACGGCAGCGAGCATCGCCGCCGGAGCGCCGAAGCGGATGGTCCAGGCGCGCAGTACCACCGCGCGCTGCGTCTGACGTCTGGTCTTGCGGGTTTTCCCCTTGGCGGAGACGCGCTTCGGCGAAGCTGCGCCTTTCCCGCGCGTGGTCTTTCCGGGAGCAGCCTTGCCGGGCAGCAATGAGTGGATCAGCCGTCGCATGACGCCTCCTCCACCATCCATTCGACCAGATCCCCGAAATCGATCCCCAGGTAGTCGGCCTGCTCCGGCACCAGCGAAAGCTCGGTCATCCCCGGCTGCGTGTTGACCTCCAGAAGGAAGAGCTTTCCGGGTTCTCCGGCTGTGTCGTCGTAGCGGAAATCGGCGCGGCTGACGCCCCGGCAACCCAGCGCCCGATGCGCTTCGAGGGCTTGGGTCATCGCTTGCTCGTAGGCGCTCGCGTGGATCGGGGCGGGGACCAGGTGGTCGCTGGTGCCGCCGGTGTACTTGTGCCTGTAGTCGTAGAAGCCGTCCTTGGGCCGGATCTCCGTGACCGCCAGCGCGCGTTCGCCCATCACCGAGACGGTCAGTTCGCGCCCCGGCACGAAGCGCTCCACCAGCACCTCCTCGCCGTAGGGCCAATCTTCGGCGGTGAACGGCATCGCGCTGTCGTGTTCGAGGACGAGGTGCACGCCGACGGAAGATCCTTCGGCGACCGGCTTGACCACGTAGGGACGCGGCAGGGGATCGCCCGCGAGCATCGCCTCGCGGCTGATCACCAAGCCTTCGACGACGGGCAATCCGGCGTGCTCGAAGACCTTCTTCGCCATCGCCTTGTCCATCGCCAGGGCAGAGGCCAACAGGCCGGAATGCGTGTACTTCAGCCCCATCAACTCCAGCACGCCCTGCACCGTGCCGTCCTCGCCATAGCGCCCGTGCAGCGCGTTGAACACCACGTCGGGCGGCGGCGTCAGGTCCTTGACCAGCGCGCCCACGTCGCGGCGCACGTCGATCAGTTGCACCTCGTAGCCGCGCTCGAAGAGCGCCGCCGCGCAGGCCTTGCCGGAGACGAGAGACACCTCGCGTTCCGCCGATGCGCCGCCGTAGAGGACTGCAACCTTGGTCATGCCGCGCTTCCTTCCTTACCTGGAATCGAGCCATCGAGAACGCCCTCCTGGGGAACGCCGATCCGGCGGATTTCCCACTCCAGCGTCACGCCGCTGGTCTGCTTGACCCGGCGGCGCACTTCCTCGCCCAGCGACTCCAGGTCGGCGGCGCTGGCCTCCCCGGTGTTGATCAGGAAGTTGCAGTGCATCTCCGATACCTGCGCGCCGCCGACGGTAAGGCCACGGCAGCCCGCGCGGTCGATCAGTTCCCAGGCGCGCAGGCCTCCGGCAACCTCCGGCGCGGGGTTCTTGAAGGTCGAGCCGCCGGTGCGGCTCTTCACCGGCTGGCTGTCGCCGCGCTGCGCCTGGATTTCCGCGATCCGGCGTGCGATGGCGTCGGGCGCATCCGGCGTGCCGCGCAGACGGGCGCGCAGGAAGATCCAGTCTCCGGGCAGTCCGCAGTGGCGATAGCCGTATTCCATCTCCGCCGCCGTGAAGCGGCGCAGAGTGCCGTCCGGCTGCACTGCCTCGGCCCAGTCCAGAACGTCCCCGATCTCGGTGCCGTAGGCTCCGGCGTTCATGCGCAGCGCGCCGCCGATGGTTCCCGGTACGCCGGACAGGAACTCCAGTCCGCCCAGCCCTTCGCCCTGCGCCGTGCGAGCGACGTTGAGGTCCGGCGCGCCCGCTCCGGCGATCACCGCGTCGCCGTCGCGCTCGATCTCCGTGAAGCCGCGAGCGAGGCGCAGAGCCACTCCGGGCAGTCCGCCGTCGCGTACCAGCAGGTTCGAGGCGACGCCCAGCACGGTGACGGGGATGTCCTTGGGCTTCTCCGTCAGGAAGTGCAGCAGGTCGGCGCGGTCCTCGGGACGGAACAGCACCTCTGCCGGGCCGCCCACACGGAACCATGTAATCTTGTGCAGCGGCGCATCCGCGCTCAGCCGTCCGCGCACCTGTGGCAGGCGCTCAATCAAGGTGCTGGGGGAGAGGCGCTCCGCTGCCATCATTCCGCTGCCCCCTTGGCCGGAGCTGTGGTAGTCGTCTCCGCGCTGGCGCGAAGCATGCCGAGTTCTCCGGGTAGGGCCTGCGCCCAGGTCGTAATGCTGCCCGCGCCCAGGCATACCACCGTGTCGCCGGGCTTGGCGATGCGGTCGATCAGTGGCGCCAGCGCCTCCGGTCCGCTGAGTATCGAGACCTTGCGGTGGCCGTGGGTGCGCAGCCCCTCCGCCAGCGCGTCGCGGTCGGCCCCGGCGATGGGCTCTTCTCCGGCGCTGTGGACATCGGCGACCACGACCTGATCGGCGTCGTTGAAGCAGCTACAGAAGTCTTCGAAGAGGTTTTGCAGGCGCGAATAGCGGTGCGGCTGCACCACCGCGATGA
>SKZV01000284.1 GCA_007127165.1 Rhodovibrio sp.
GGCCGGAACGTAGTTGTCGGCGTGCCCGAAGAAGTTCGGCGCGAAAAAGATGAAGAAGGACATGATGATCAGGAACACGCCCAGCCCGAACATGTCCTTGATCGTGTAGTAGGGGTGGAACGAAATCTTGTCCTGCGGCCCCTTCGCATCGATGCCAAGCGGGTTGTTCGACCCGAAGCGGTGCAGCGCCCAGAGGTGCAGGAAGACAACTCCGACAATCACGAACGGCAGTAGGTAATGCAGCACGAAAAACCGCTTCAGCGTCGGGTTGTCGACGGAGAAACCGCCCCACATCAGCGTCACGAGTGCGTCGCCGACCAGCGGGATGGCCGAGAAGAGGTTGGTGATCACCGTGGCTGCCCAAAAGCTCATCTGACCCCAGGGCAACGTGTAGCCCAGGAAGGCCGTCCCCATCATCAGGATCAGGATGATCACGCCCAAAATCCACAGGATCTCACGCGGAGCCTTGTAGGACCCGTAGTACAGGCCGCGGAATATGTGGATGTAAACGACGATAAAGAAGAACGACGAGGCCACCATGTGGATGTAACGGATCAGCCAGCCGTAGTTGACGTCCCGCATGATCCGTTCGACCGACGCGAAGGCGTGATCGACGTGGGGGGTGTAATGCATCGCCAGGAACAGGCCGGTGACGATCATGATCACCAAGCAAATCCCGGCCAGCGACCCGAAATTCCACATGTAGTTGAGGTTTCTCGGTGCCGGATAGGCGACGAGATGCTCATGCGTATAGGAAACAATCGGAAGGCGGTCGTCGAACCACCTTACAAAACGATTGTTGGTCTGAAACTCGCTCATGCGGCGTCGCCCCTACCCGATCGTTATCGTGCTGTCGTCGACGAACTCGTATTCCGGAACCGGAAGATTTTCCGGCGCCGGGCCGCGACGAATGCGCCCGGAGGTGTCGTAGTGCGAACCATGGCAGGGGCAGAACCATCCGCCGTAGTCGCCGCGTTGCTCGGTCGGACGGTTCCCCACCGGCACGCAGCCAAGGTGTGTACAAATCCCGATCACAATTAGCCATTCCTCGCGCTGCACACGCTCCTCGTCGCTTTCGCTGTGAGGAAGCGCGTTCACGTCCACCTCACGCGCCTGCGCGATCTCCTCCTCGGTGCGCCGCCGCACGAACACGGGCTTACCCTGCCACATCACGGTGATCGCCATGCCCGCATCGACGGGAGATAAATCGACATCGACCGTCGCCAACTCCATTAAATCCGCCGAGGGGTTCAGGTAGTCGATGAACGGCCAAGCGACAGCGGCCAGTCCCACCACACCCATGGCCCCAGTGGTGAGATAGAGGAAGTCGCGGCGAGTGTGCTGCTCACCGTGTCCGCCTCCGCCCTCTTGTTCGCCCTTCTGGCCGGATTTCGCCGTATCAGCCATTTCTGTCCGTTCCCTTCGCAAATCCCGCTACCAGGCTTGCAGCCATCCCGTGCATTGAGAAACCTCCGGCATCGCACCCTTCTCACATTCGGGTGCATTGAGCTTTCGCCGGAAAGTAACCTTTTGACCAAGCCAAGCCATGTGACAACATGGCGCAGTGCCATGCTGTGCTTAGCGTATCACCGAATTTGGGTATAGAGGAATTTACAAGCGAACGCAAAGCCCGAAGGCCAACCAAGTGACGACCGGTTTCCCCCAAAACATGTGCATAGCGCTTTACCAGCCGGACATTCCGCAGAACACCGGCACGATCCTCCGCCTTGGCGCTTGCCTCGGCGTGCCGGTGGACGTGATCGGCCCTTGCGGCTTCCATCTCGACGACCGGCGGTTGCGCCGCGCGGGCCTGGATTATCTGGCGGCGGCGACGCTGCTACGTCACGAATCGTGGGATAGGTTCAGGGCTCAAGCCCTGGGACGGCTGGTGCTGCTGACCACGCAGGCGGCGACGGCGTACACGGCGTTCGAGTTCCAGCGTGGCGACATCCTGCTCTTTGGAAGCGAGTCGAGCGGCGTGCCGTCGCATGTGCACGCCGCCGCCGATGCGCGCGTCGCGATTCCCTTGCGCCTGGGGCAGAGATCCTTGAACGTCGCGCTGGCGGCCGCCATGGTCGCCGGAGAGGCACTGCGCCAGACCGGCGGCTTCGAAGACATCGAGTCAACCAACAGGCAGGAGGCCCCGTGAGCGTGAGCACGCCCGAATCCGACGAAAGTTTGGCCGCCGCCCGCAAGGCCCGCGCCACCCAATGGTTCGCCGAGCTGCGCGACGCCATCTGCGACGAGTTCGAACGTTTGGAGGACGCGCTTGAAAGCCTGCCCGGCGCGCCGCTCGCGGACCGTCCGCCGGGGCGATTCGAGCGCAGCGAGTGGCGGCGCGACGATCCCAAGGTGGAGGATGCAGGCGGCGGCACGATGTCGGTGATGCGCGGGCGCGTCTTCGAGAAGGTCGGCGTCAACATCTCCACCGTGCAAGGGCAGTTCAAGGAGGACTTCGCGCAGGAGATCCCCGGCGCGGCGGCGGACCCGCGCTTTTGGGCGGCGGGAATTTCGCTGGTCGCGCATATGCAGTCGCCGCACGTCCCGGCGGTGCACATGAACACGCGCTACATCGTCACCAGCAAGGCCTGGTTCGGCGGCGGCAGCGACCTCAACCCCATCGTCGAGAACCCGGACGACACGCGGGATTTCCACGCCGCCCTCGAAGCCTGCTGCGAGCGTCACGATCCCGAGTATTACCCTCGGTTCAAGGCCTGGGCGGACGACTACTTTTTCAACAAGCATCGCAACGAGCCGCGCGGCGTCGGCGGGATTTTCTACGACTATCTGAACAGCGGCGATTGGGAGGCGGACTTCGCGTTCACGCGCGACGTGGGGCAGTGCTTCCTCGACATCTACCCGAAGCTGGTGCGCCGCCACATGCACAAGCGCTGGAGCGACGAGGAGCGCGCCCATCAACTGGTCCGGCGCGGGCGCTACGCCGAGTTCAATCTGGTTTACGACCGGGGCACGCGCTTTGGCCTGCAAACCGGCGGCAATGTCGAGGCGATCCTGATGTCGCTGCCGCCGCTTTGCGGCTGGCCGTAGCGCTGGCTGACCACTATAAAGGGTTTCGCAAGATTCGCCGTGGTAGATAGAATGCCTGACCGTCGAAAGCCGGTCAGGGGAGATCGAACTTAACGTATGTATAGCTTGAGCGGAAATCAGGGGATATTCGCGATGACAGAGACGACTCGCAGCGTGCAGCCGCTGCTGAATTACCGCAACGTCGACGACCATCCGGGCATTGCCCTGCGCGGCGGCCTTGGCCTCAATGTGGGTCGGCGGACTTTCATGACCGGCATGGCCAGCGGCCTCGTCGTCGCCAGCATGCCGCTCGCGGGCGCCGCTGCCCAGAACGGCGCGGCCCAGAACGGCGCGCCGGAACTGGCGCCGCTCGAGGTGGGGCCGCGGGTGCCGGAGCGCGCGGGTGCGCTGTCCTGGGACACGCTCGCCAAGGTGCAGGGCGACGGCTATGTCGAGCCCTTCGTCTTCGATCCGGAGTTGAAGAAGCTGAACGGTCAGAAGGTGACGCTGGACGGCTACATGCTGCCCTTCGACGACCAGCCGCGCCAGGGCCGTTTCCTGCTCACGGCCTATTACGCCCACTGCCCCTTCTGCATTCCCGGCGGCATGACCTCGATGGTGGAGATCGTCATGGACCTCCCGATGGCGATGACCGAGGAGATCGTGTCCGTGCAGGGGCCGCTGACTATCATCGAGGGGGAGGGCTACGGCCTGCTCTATCAAATAGAACACGCCGCACCCGCCTGACCTGTCACAGCCCCCAGCGGCGGAGTGCCGCCGCTGGGGGGCCTTTCTACGCCGGTTCCACCACAGCCTCGCTCGCAGTGCGGCTGGGGTCAGGTTCCGGCCAGTCCTGCAGCTGCCAGAGCGCGTTCAGCGGCGGCACGATGTCGCGGAAGGCCGCCGTCACGAGCCCGGCAAGATCCGCGAAGTCGTTCATATCGGGTAGGCGGCCCGCCTGGATGAAATACAGTTGCAGGTTGGCGATTGCCGCCGACGGCGCGGGGGACGTCTCGGTGAGCGGTAAAGCCGCGTGCAGCAGCGCCTGCTCCAGCCGTTCCGCCTCCAACTCCTGCGCCTTCACCTCTGCCCGCAGCCGTTCCGCCGCCGCTCCAGCCGTGGCCTCGTAGATCTTCAGCGAGCGGCGCACGCCGCGCAATGGGCGCACGACCTCCCGTTGCCAGGGCTCGGCAGCGGCGATCAGCGCAGCCATATCGGTGGAATTCAGCCTTCGCCCGCACCGCCCGGCCCAGCAGCAGAACAGCAGCAGGTTCACGTCCAGCGCATGCCGGTCCCGTTCAAGCCGGTCCGGTACATCGCTATCCTGCAGCGACAGGCAAGCCTCCGCGACACCGGGCTCGCCATAAACGGCCAGGGAAAACCGCCAGAAGGGATTTTCGTTGGTGGTCATGGCCTTGCACCGGACATCACGCATCTCCGAAAGATATTCCGAGCCCTTTCGCAGTCTGCACTAAAGCGCCCTCCGGGTCGACAGCCTGAAAGAGTCGAATCGCCTCTTCCAGCGGGACGTCGACGGCTTGGCGGTGTTGCCAGGCAACCATGCGGTCGAATCGTCCCTCGACCGCCAGGTCCACGGCGCGCACCCCAAAGAGCGAGGCGAGCAGGCGATCCTGCCACACCGGCATGCCGCCGCGTTGCACATGCCCCAGCACGGTAACGCGCACTTCGGCGCTGGCGGCTTCCGCAATGCGGGCGCCGATGTGGTGGCCGATCCCGCCATAGGTGACGCCTCCGCCGACATGCTGCTGGCGTACCGCCTCGCCGCGCTCGCCCTTCACCGCTTCGGCCACGACGACGAGCGCGAAGTTCCGTCCCTCTTCCCGAAGCGCCTTGATGTGGCGGGTCACGGCGTCCATGCGGTAGGCGATCTCGGGGATCAGGATCACGTCCGCGCCGCCTGCGATTCCCGCCGAAAGGGCGATGTGCCCCGCATCCCGGCCCATCACTTCCAGAACCATCACCCGGCTGTGACTCGCCGCCGTGGGCTGGAGATTATCGAGGGCGCCGGTCGCCACGGAGACCGCGCTGGCGTGGCCGATGGACAGTTCGGTACAGCCCACGTCGTTGTCGATCGTCTTGGGAACGCCGATCAGGTTCCACCCGCCCTGGAGCGCCAGGCGGCGCAGGATCGAGAGGCTGCCGTCGCCGCCGATGCCGATCAACGCGTTCAGGCCAAGCTCATGATAGCCCTGCACGACCTCCTCGGAGCGGTCGGCAAACCTGCTTTCGCCGTTGGGGCCGTCTTCGATCAGATAGTGGAACGGATCGCCCTTGTTGGTGGTCCCCAGCATGGTGCCACCAAGGCGCATGATCGTGCCGTCGAAAAGACTGCTGTGCAGCGGTTCCGCCTGCACCGGCCGCGTCAGCAGGCCCGTCGTGCTTTGGCGAATGCCGAGGACTTCGCACCCGCGCCCTTCCGCACGCCGCACGACGGCGCGTATGACCGCGTTCAAACCGGCGCAATCGCCGCCGCTCGTCAGCACCCCGATCCGCTTGGTCATTCGGCTCTACTCCTGATGGGACATAAAGCAGTCACGCCGCTATGCTAACCCACGGAAAGACTCCCGTCGCCTGCGCCACAGGCGTATACTCCATCGAGGGTTGGAGGGAGCACGTTTACGGCAATCGAGGGCAGTTCAGGAACCATGACGGAAGAAGAGACGAAAGAACTGAGCCGCCAGCTCACGGAGCTGCAGAGCGAGCACCGCGACCTCGATGAGATCATCGAGCGGCTGGCCGAGAATGTTCCTTACGACCAGCTCCAATTGAAGCGGTTGAAGAAGCGCAAGCTGATCCTCAAGGACTCCATCAGAAAGGTCCAAAGCCGCCTGCTTCCGGATATCCTCGCCTGATCGGCTCGACCGCCTGAGCGCCTCGCCGCTCAGGCGGTGCGTACGGCCTCGATGAAGACTTCCACTTCCTGACGCAGAGCCTGCGCGTTGCGGTTCAGGTTCTGAGAGGCCTGAAGCACGTCTTCCGCGCCCTCGTTCGAGGAGACGGCGGCCTTTCTGAGCCCGTCCACGCTGCCGGTCATCTCGCCGGTATGTTCCGCCACCCGATTCATGTTGCGGCTGATGTCGCTGGTCGCCGCAGCCTGTTCCTCGGCGCTGGAGGCGACGCGCGAGGCAACCTCGTCCAGATCGTCCATCGTTTTTGACACGTCGCGCATGATCGGCACCACGCCGTCGATGGAGGTCTTGATCGCGTTGATCTGGTCCGTGACTTCCGAGGTCGCCTGCGTTGCTTGCTGAGCGAGCTGCTTGACCTCGTTCGCCACAACGGCGAAGCCGCGCCCGGCCTCCCCGGCCCGTGCCGCTTCGATGGTCGCGTTCAGCGCCAGGAGATTGGTCTGCTCGGCCACGTTTTCGATTAGTGAGAGCACGGTGTGAACCTTGTCGGCGCGCTGGCGGAGCTCGTCCAGCGCGCTGATCGCCTTGCCGGTCCCGCCGCGCGCCTGCGTCGCCGCCGCCGATGTGTTGCTGACCTGTTGGCTGACGTCCTGAATGGAGGTCGAGAGCTGGCTGGCGGCGGAGGCGACGGTGCGAATATTCTCCGAAGCCTCGTTCGAGGCGTCCGCCACGGTCTCCGTCCGCGTCGTGACGCTCTCCGCGGCCTTGGAAATGGTGTCGGCGGTGGCCTGCATCTCGCTGGCGGAGCCGGTCAGGGTCTCCAGCACCTGCCCGATGGAGCGGTCGAACGCGATGGCGGCCTCCTCGACCTTCCGGGAGCGGGCGAGTTCCGCCGCCTGCTGGTCGGCGCGCTCGCGTTCCATGGCTTCGCGCTGCAGCGCCGCCTCCTTGAACGTGTCGAGCGCCATGGCGATGCGCCCGATTTCATCCGCGCGCTGCATCCCGGCAATGGCAACGGCGTAATCTCCGTCGGCAATCTGACGCATGTTGCCGATGATCGCGTCCAGAGGGCGGGTGATCGAGCGGCTGATGAGGATCGCCGCTGCGGCGCCAACCACGACGATCGCCAGCGTCAATCCAATGGACCACATGATCAGAGAGCGCGCGCCTTCGGCGCTGGTCTCGTGGAACTGAGTGGCCATTGTGCGGGCGAAGAGCAGGAGATTGTCGGCGGTGGAGTAAGCCGCATCGAAGCTGGCTCCAGCCGTATTCAGGTAAAGGTCCCGCGCGGCGGCGGCTGAACCGCCCTCGACCAACTCGACCACCTCGAGGACTCGCTCGTACCATTGGTCAAACGCGTCGGCGACGGCTTCAACGTCTTCGGGCGGGCCGAGATAGCGCTCGCGCACGATGTCGAAGTTATCTTCGACACTGTAATGGCCGTCCTCGATCGCGCCGATCTCATGGTCCGCTATGACATCGATGTCGCTGGAGACCAACCGCAGCATGGCGGTGTCGATCCGGCTCATGTCGTCGCGGATTTCGGCGAGCCCGTTGGTGACCGTGAAGGGGTGGTTGAACATGTCGGATGTGGTCTGCGCGGTGACGTTGACGCCGCGGATCGCGATCAGCGCCACCATGATGGTCAATGACAGCAACAGAATAATGATCGCCGCAATTTTCTGCGCAATCGGTGCCTGTGCCAATCTGTTTGTCCAACCTGTCATTGCCCGGTCCCCTGTTAACACATTCTCTGCAACGAGAAGGCGATATTATATAATTGCAATTCACCCATATAGGGTGCAACTGTTTTGAATAGCAGAAATAATCAACTACGCCTCATAGATCGCTGATCAAAGTTGCGTGAGCATGTAGTGAGCGCGCCCATCGAGGGCGGATGATGCGTTTCCGCCTGAATTGCAACGGGCGGAGCCGAGCGCGGCCTTGACGCGAGGGTCCGCCTAGCCGATTGTCCGCTCCATCCAGACCGTTCCCGGTCGCGCGGCATCGCGCGGACCCGCTGTCATTCAGGCGTCATGACCGCAGATTTTCCACTCGCCGAAGAGATTGCCTATGGCGACCCGCTCGACCTCTTGGGAGGGGCGGGGGAGAGCCCGTTCACGCTGCTGCTCGACAGCGCGGCCGCTCCTGGCGATCCACGGGCACGGTTTTCCTACCTGTGCCTCGATCCGGTGGAAACCTTCCTCCTGTCCCCGGACGACTTGGCACACGCAATCAGGGGCGAAGCGGAGGGTGGGGCGGACCCGCTGGCCTGGGCGCAGGCGCGGCTTCGGGAGTGGCCAGCCGTGAGCCGCGAAGACCTGCCGCCGTTTCAGGGCGGGATCGCCGGGCTGTTGGGATACGAGCTTGGTGGCGCGTTCGAACGGCTGCCCCCGCCGTCGCGGCACGGAGCGGCGCACCCGGTGGTCGCGCTCGGCCTCTACGACGTCGCCGTGGCATTCGACCACGCGCAAGCCCGCGCCTGGATCGTCTCCACCGGCTATCCGGAAAAGCCGGTGGAGGAGCGCGCGCGCCGCGCTCGGCGGCGTCTGGCGGAGGTGCGCGCGCGGCTTGCCAGCGCTGCGCCGCCACTGGGAGAGCCTGCCGTTTTGGAGTGGACGAGCGACGTTCCGCGCGCGGACTATCTACGCAAGGTTCAGACGGCGATCGACTACATCCATGCCGGTGACGTGTTCCAAATCAACCTGACGCGCGAACTGGCCGCCAAGCGTCCGCCCGGACTCTCCGCGGCGGCGCTCTACCGCGACATGCGGCAGCGCACCTGCGCGCCCTTTTCGGCGTATATGTCGCTGCCGGGGGATACGGCGGTCTGCTCGTTTTCGCCGGAGCGGTTCCTGGAAGTGGGGCCGAACCGGGCGGTCGAAACCCGGCCGATCAAGGGCACGCGCCCGCGCGGCGCGGCTCCGGCCGAGGATGCGGCGCTGGCCCGCGAACTGCTCGCCTCGGAAAAGGACCGGGCGGAGAACCTGATGATCGTGGATCTGCTGCGCAACGATCTGGCGCGGGTCAGCGAGATCGGCTCGGTGAAGGTGCCGCAGCTTTGCGGACTGGAGAGTTTCGGCGCGGTGCATCATCTTGTGTCGGTGGTGACCGCGCGGCTGCGCGAGGGGACCGACGCCGTGGATCTGCTGCGCGTGGCCTTCCCCGGCGGCTCGATCACCGGCGCGCCGAAGATCCGGGCGATGGAGATCATCCACGAGTTGGAGCGGAGGCGGCGCGGTCCCTATTGCGGGTCGCTCTGTTGGCTCGGTTTCGACGGGCAGATGGACTCCAGTATCCTGATCCGCACCATTGCGGTGGAGCCGGATCGTCTGCGCTACGGTGTCGGCGGCGGGATCGTCGCCGAATCCGGACCCGAATCGGAATGGCAGGAAACCGTGGACAAGGCGGCGGCCTTCATGGCCCCGGCCAACAGGCCCGACCCCACAAGCGGAACGGCGCAATCCGGCCAAGCCAAGCAGTCTGGCGAACCCAAGGAGAAGCAACGTGCTCTACGCTCTTGACGGCGAGCTGTGCGAGGGCGGCGCGCCCGCCATCGGACCGGGCGACCGGGGCCTGACGCTGGGCGACGGGGCGTTCGAGACGGTGGCGGTGCGCGGCGGCGGCGCGATGCGGCTGGACGACCATCTCGACCGTCTGGCGGAGGGCTTGCGCATCCTCGCCTTCTCGACAATGCCCGAGCGTGCAGCCGTGGGAGAGGCCGTGGCGCGGGTGATTGCGGCGAATGCCCTTGAACGCGGCGTGATTCGGGTGACGGTGACGCGGGGCGCGGGCGCGCGCGGGGTCTCGACGGCCGGTTGCGACAGTCCGCGCGTGCTGGTCA
>SKZV01000037.1 GCA_007127165.1 Rhodovibrio sp.
CCGCGCCGTTGTGCTTCCAGGCCGAGCGCGAAGCTGCTGTCGGCGTTGATGTCGATCCCCTCAAGCGGGTCCATCTGAAAGGCGACGGCCAAGCTCATCGCGACTTACCCTTTGTTCCATGCCCAGCGGTTGCTTTCGCAACCGGCTTTATAGCCGCTGTGGCGCGGGATGTCTTCCCGCAAGCGCCCGCCGCTACGCCTCAAGGTCATCGTCCTCGGAACCGCGAATCCGCACATAGCTGACCACCTGCTGAACGTTGCGAATGTTGCGGGCGTGGTTGAGCACGCGTTCGAGTTCGCGTTGGCTCTGAGCGATGCCCATCAGGTACACCGTGCCCTTCAGCGTTTCGATCGAGTAGTTCAGCGAGCGCACGTCGGACGCCATGACGAGACGGCTGCGAAGCTGCGTCGTGATCCAGGTGTCTTGCGTAAAGTCGCCGAACGTCTTGCCCGCGTCGGAGACGGAAATCTCGTTGATGACCTCCTCGACACCATCGACCTGCCAGGCCAGCCGCACCGCCTCCAGCCGCATTTCCGGTTCCTCGACCACGCCGGAGACCAGGACCCGGCCCTCTTGCACCTGGAGGCGCAAGCGCGTCCCAAGGCGCTCGTCCGCCTCTTTCCAAAGGCCGCTGATCCGGGCCTTGATCGTGGTGTCGGACACGACGCCGCCGACGCCGCGTTCTTGTGCGGCGGTCATGCCGGTCGCCGCGCCCGCTCCGGCTCCGACGACGACGGCAGCGCAGGCAGCTTGCAAGAGTCCCAGCGCAACGACCAGGACGAGAGGAGCAAAAGTGGAGCGGCGCATGGCTGGCTTGATCCTTCTTCTTGTTTCGGCCGCGCTTCGATCTGGTCCCGACGGCTGGCCGTTTCTGAGTTAATGTTTGTTAATACCCGCCCCGCGCGCGTCGCGCCAAGCACCGATAATGTGTCGCGGCCTTTGGTAAGGCGAAATCAGCAGCGCGTCGAAGCGCAATTCGCAGCCAACCAGCCCCGGATGACGTTGCAGGAACACTTCGGCGGCGCGTTCGATCCGCCGCCGCTGACGCACGCTCACCGCCTCGGCGGCTTGCTCTATGCGGGGGCGCGCCTTGACCTCGATCACGGCGAGCACCCGCCCGCGCCGCGCGACGAGGTCGATCTCCCCCACCGGCGTGCGATAGTCCCGCGCCAGTATCCGGTACCCCTTGAACCGCAACCACCAAGCCGCCAGCGCCTCGCCGAATCGTCCCCGAAGCCAAGCCGCACGGCGTTTCTTAAAGCTCACTCGGGGCCCTCTTTCAAGGCCAGCGCGCGGGCGTAGACCGTCTTCTTCGCCACCCCGGTCTCCGCCGAGACGGCGCCGACCGCGTCACGCAGGCTCATCTGCGTCAGAGCCTCTTCGATCCGGGCGTCCAATTCTTCCTCCGCCGGGGCCTCGACCGGCGCGGGCGGCGCGACCACCACCACGATTTCGCCGCGCGGCGGCTGATCGTAGCTTTCCGCCAGTGTATCCAGGCGGCCCCGGCGCAGTTCTTCGAAGCGCTTCGTGAGTTCCCGCGCCACCACGGCCTCGCGCGGACCCAGCACGGCCGCCATGTCCGCAAGACTGGACGCGAGACGTTGCGCCGACTCGTAGAACACCAGCGTGGCCTGCAAGCCCACCACTTCCGCCAACGCATCGCGCCGCGCCTTGCGCTTCGACGGCAGGAAGCCCTGGAAGAAGAAGCGGTCGCTCGGCAGACCGGACAGCACCAGCGCCGTGAGCGCCGCCGACGCGCCGGGCAGCGCGCTCACGTGCAATCCCTCCTCATGCAGGCTCCGCACGAGCTTGTATCCAGGGTCGGAAACCAGCGGCGTACCGGCGTCGGAGACCAGCGCCACCGCTTCCCCGGCCTGGATTCGCCGCACGATCTCGGGTCTTCTGCGGGCGGCGTTGTGGTCGTGATAAGACAGTGTCGGCCGGGTAATCCCATAGGCGGACAGAAGTTTCGCTGTCACACGGGTGTCCTCGCAAGCGATCGCGTCGACACTGCGCAGGGTTTCCAGCGCACGCAGTGTGACATCGCCGAGATTGCCGATCGGTGTGGCGACAATGTACAAACCGGGGTCGAGGCGCGTCGCCGGTTGCGATGCAGCGCCCTCCCCGCTAGGCTCTCCGGCACGCGGGCCAGCAGACGAGGCTGACCTGCTTTCATTTGCGGGCGCCGAGTTTTCGCCGGACGCGTTACTGGAGGGCAATGTGGATGCCTTTGACCGTTATTGACGGGACATTGCGAGCGAGTCGCCTGCGGCATCTCGCGACAAGCACGTTCTGCGCGGCAGCGCTGGCCGTTATGGCCGCCTGCGCGCCGACGCAGGAGAGGGTAGCGCCTCGCGAGGAGCCTGCGCAACCACCCGCAGAGGCCGCGGTCGTCGATGAATTGGCCCCGGCGCTGCAGGAGGTCCTTCGCGAACCGGAACCCCCACGCGATCCACGCACACGAGTCGCCCTGCTACTGCCGCTGACCGGGGAGCGCAGCGGGCTTGGGCATGCAATGCTGCAGGCGGCGCAGCTTGCGCTCTTCGACGTGGCCGACCGCGAGTTCGACTTGATCATCCGCGATACCCGCGCCTCCGCCAGCGGTGCGGCGGAGGCGGCGGAAAGCGCGCTGGACGCCGGGGCGGAGTTGATCCTGGGACCGATCTTCTCCCCCGCCGTCGAGGCTGTGAGCCCGATCGCGCGCGACCATGACGTGGCGGTGCTGGCGTTTTCCAACAATCACACCGTCGCCGGTGACGGCACCTTCATCCTGGGCCTGCTGCCCGCCGAGCAGGTCGAGCGAATCATCGGCTATGCAGCCAGTCGCGGGCACACCGACTTCGCGGTATTGGCCCCGGACAACGCATTCGGGGACTTGATCACCAACGCGATGCGGGAGAACGCGCCGCGCTTCGCCGCGACGGTCACCCGCATGGAAACCTACGACCCCCGGGCCGACGATGTTTCGGAGACCGTGCGGCGGCTGACCGGCTACGATCAGCGTGAGGAAGCACTGCAAGCCCGCCGCCGGGAATTGCGCAACGACAACTCGTCGGAGGCGCAGCGGGAATTGCGGCGGCTGCGCAACGCCGACGTCCTGGGTCCGCCGCCCTTCGACGCGGTCTTGATTCCAGCCGGTGGCAGCGAGCTTCAGGCGCTCGCGCCGTTGTTCCCGTTCTTTGACGTCGACCCGCAGGACGTGCAGTTCCTGGGCACCTCCGAATGGAACGACCGCAGCCTCGCGCGGGAGTCCACGCTGGCCGGCGGCTGGTTCCCGGCACAGCCGCCCGAGGCTTGGGAGGTCTTCGCCGATCGTTACCGCGAGACCTTCGACGCCACGCCGCCACGCCTGTCGGCTCTGGCCTATGACGCAACCGCACTAGCCGCCTTGCTCGCGCGTCAGGAGATGAACGAGACCCCCAACGCCTCGCCCTACACCGTGGAGCGCCTGACGCAGCGCGACGGCTTCTCGGGAGTCGGCGGCATTTTCCGCCTCAATCCCGACGGCACGGCGGAACGGCGCTATGCAATCCTGGAACTGCAACCCGACGAGCTACGGGTGCTCGACCCCGCACCCGCGAGCTTCCGCGAGTTGTTGAACTAGGAACTAGAGCATTTTCCGGCGAAGTGGACACCGGTTCGCCGCTAGAAAATGCGCAAAAACGAAGAGATAGAGCGTTCTTGTGAACCCTTGTGAACGAAACACGCTCTAGAACATCGTTTCCAGAACGCGGTCCGGCGGGGTATGGCCGTCGACGAAGGTCTTGGTGTTGATGATGACCTTTTCGCCCATCGCAACCCGGCCTTCGATGGTGGCGGAGCCCATGTGCGGCAGCAGAACGACATTATCGAGCTTCAACAGCTTCGGACTCACGGCAGGCTCGTGCTCGAAAACGTCCAGGCCAGCGCCCGCGAGGTCCCCCTTTTCCAGCATCCGCGTCATGGCATTCTCATCGATTACCTCACCGCGCGAGGTGTTCACCACGATGGCGTGCGGCTGCAACAGCTTGAGACGCCGGGCGGAGAGCAGGTGGAAGGTCGCGGGGGTATGCGGGCAGTTGACCGAGATGAGGTCCATCCGGGAGATCATCTGGTCGAGACTCTCCCAGTAGGTCGCTTCAAGCTCGGATTCCACATCTTCGTGGACGCGGCGGCGGTTGTGGTAATGGATCGAGAGGCCGAAGCCGCGCGCGCGCCGCGCCACCGCCTGACCGATCCGGCCCATGCCGATGATCCCCAGCCGCTTGCCCCAGAGGCGATGGCCGAGCATGTGAGTCGGGCTCCATCCGGTCCACTTGCCGGCACGCACCAGCCGCTCGCCTTCGACCACGCGCCGGGCGACGCTGAGGATCAACGCCAGCGTCATATCGGCGGTGTCCTCGGTCAGAACGCCGGGGGTATTGGTCACGGTCACGCCGCGCTGACGGGCGGTCTTCAGGTCGATATGGTCCACACCCGTGCCGAAGTTGGCGATCAGGCGCAAGTTCGGCCCGGCCTGCGAGAGAACGCCCGCATCGATCCGATCGGTCAGAGTGGGAACCAACACGTCGGCAGTCTTGGCCGCCTCCACCAATTCCACTTGCGACATGGCATGATCGTCGACGTTCAGGCGGGTGTCGAACAACTCCATCATCCGCGTCTCAATGACATCGGGAAGACGGCGGGTGACGACGACGACGGGCTTTTTCTTTTGTGACATCCACCACTCCTCCGGGAGGCGCGCCGCCGATTAGAAGCGCGCAAACACTACCGTTGCCATAGCAGGAGACCCTATTCATGTCCAGAGTTCGAGCACCTTCTAACCCCTTCCGATCTTTCCATCACCTGCCGGTTTCGCCGGTGCCCGCTAAGGGAGCCGGGAGCGCAGCTTGACCATGGCGTTCCACAAGGGTAGCTAGAACCGTCGTCGGGCAGAATGCCTTTGGCGGATTCGCCTTGCTTGGCCGCGACATCCAGACCGCATTTCATTTGGGGATTCATGCCGCGTTCGGGGGTTCTTGCGGGTTGGCTGCTGGCGGCACTGGTGGTGCTCCTCGCCGCGGTGACGCTGCCGCCGTCACCGGTAGCCGCTCAGAGCGGCGGCGCGGCTGCAGCGGAAAACGCGCAAGGCCGCGTGACCGGTCTGCCGATCCCTCGTTTCGTCTCGTTTCGCGCCGAGACGGTGAACATGCGAACCGGTCCGGGCCTGCGCTATCCCATCGACTGGGTCTACCGGCGAAAAGATATGCCGGTTCAGATCGTGGACGAGTTCGAAGCGTGGAGGCGGATTCGCGACTGGGAAGATTCCTCCGGCTGGGTGCACTCGGTGATGCTGCAAAGCAAGCGCACGGCGCGGCTCGTGGGCGAGGAGCCCGCCATTTTACGGGCGCGCGCCAACCCGAACGCCGAAGCCGTCGCGCTGGTGCCCGCCGGAGCCGTTGGGACTCTCGACAAATGCGAGGGCAACTGGTGCCTGCTCAACTTCGACCGCCATCTTGGATGGCTCAGCCGCGACCGGTTATTTGGAGTGGACGAAAACGATTAGACCGTCATGGATTCAAGCCACTTGGGCTTGAGCGAGTCGACGAGTAAGCCGCCTGGCATGAGAGTGCGGCGCAGCTCACTCGCGGCGCGCGTCATCCTCGGCGTCGGCCGATGTGTCGGCGGTGTCGTCGGCCTTGCTAGACGCCCCGGCGGTGTAGCCGACAGCGCCGCCCGCCAAGCCGCCAGCGACCAGCGCGCAACCGGTGGTGCCGAGTAGTACGGCCGCCAAGGCAAGAGCGGTCAACCGCTTCATCACAATTTCCCCTTAACAGCCGCGTCAGCCGTTCTCACGAACCCGGATGATGACATCGACGCGGTCGACGCGGGTGCCGCTCGGCGGCTCGGGCAACCGGGCGAGGCGGACCTCTTCTCCAGGAATGTCCTGGAGCTGGCCGCTGTCCTCGAAATAGAAGTGATGGTGATCGTCGACGTTAGTATCGAAATAGGAACGGCCCGGCTCCACCACGACTTCGCGGAGCAACCCTGCGCGGGTAAACTGATGCAGCGCGTTATACACCGTGGCCAGCGACACCGGAATTTCCTCGGACTTCGCCTCGCCGTGGAGCTGCTCGGCCGTGACATGGCGGTCGCGGCCCTGGAAAAGCAGGCGCGCCAGCGCCAACCGCTGGCGTGTCGGCCGCAACCCCGCGTGCTTTACGCGCTCGATCGCGTCG
Organism: Rhodovibrio sp.; assembly: GCA_007127165.1. Lineage (GTDB taxonomy): Bacteria > Pseudomonadota > Alphaproteobacteria > Kiloniellales > Rhodovibrionaceae > SKZV01. Next base: position 6,198 of record SKZV01000037.1, read on the forward strand.
CTGTAAGGGCGCGTTTGCGTCATGACGGATGAAATCCTCAAGTTTCGGATCGCTTGCGTATCGGTGTACGACAGCCTGCACGGGAAACGCCGCGGCTGCAACGCGTTCCCGCACGCGCCTCCACGCTTGGAAGCGGCGGAAAGGTGGTGACGACACGCCTGCTCATGGTTGGAATATAATGGCAAGCCGGGCAAAATAAAGAACGGAAACAAAAATATGCCTCGCTTTCTGGAAGCGTTTTAAGGCTTTGCGCTGGTGAAACGCGTTGGGGCGCCGTGGCGTCCGGGATTGGCGGAAGGCCGATATGCTTCGAGCGGAAGCGCGACACGTGCTTGCCCGCAATCGCCTGATGGTGTAGGCCCTGACGGCGTAATGACACATGGTAGCGCAAGAGCAGCCGGAGGATGGGACGTCAGGTGACAGACCGCAAGAACAGCTACGGCTATGATGACCTGATTCGTTGTGGGCACGGCGCGTTATTCGGGCCGGGCAACGCTCGTCTGCCATTGCCGCCAATGCTGATGTTCGACCGGATCGACACGATTACGGAGGACGGCGGCGCGAACGGCAAGGGTGAGATTGTGGCTTCGCTCGACATTAAGCCGGACCTCTGGTTCTTCGAATGCCACTTCGAAAGCGACCCGGTGATGCCCGGAGCCCTCGGGCTCGACGCGATGTGGCAGCTTCTCGGGTTCCACCTGGGCTGGCTCGGCGGGCTCGGCCGCGGGCGGGCGCTGGGTGTCGGCGAGGTCAAGATGAGCAACCAGGTGCTGCCCACGGCGCGCCAAGTTGTGTATCGCATCGATGTAAAACGGGTCATGATGCGCAAATTGGTTTTGGGATTCGCCGACGGCACGATGGAAGTCGACGGCGAAGTGGCCTACAAGGCGAAGGATCTGCGCGTGGGGCTGTTCACGGACCCTGAGTCGCAGACCTAAGAGAAATCGATAGCTCCAGCAAGGCGAGGTCCGTAAATATGCGACGCGTCGTTGTCACTGGGCTGGGCGTAGTCTCCAGCATCGGCAACAACCAAAAGGAAGCGCTCGACTCGCTTCGGGTCGGGCGCTCCGGTATTGTCTTTGCCGAGGATCAGGCCGAGCGTGGCTTTCGCAGCCATGTCCAGGGTTCGCTCAAACTCGACCTCGACGCGCAGGTGGACCGCAAGCTGCGCCGCTTCATGGGTGACGGCGCGGCTTACAATTACGTGGCCATGCGCGATGCGATTGCCGATGCGGGGCTGGAAAGCCACGAGGTTTCAAACGAACGCACCGGCTTGATCGTCGGGTCCGGCGGGCCCTCCACCTCGAATCAGGTGGCGGCCGCCGATATTGCCCGCGAAAAGGGCGTGCGCCGAATCGGTCCCTATATGGTGCCGCGATGCATGTCCTCGACGAACTCCGCGAATCTCGCGACCGCCTTCAGGATCAAGGGCCAAAGCTATTCCATCTCGTCGGCGTGCTCGACCAGCGCGCACTGCATCGGCAACGCCAGCGAGAGCATCCAACTCGGTAAGCAGGACATCGTTTTTGCCGGGGGTGGGGAGGAGTTGCACTGGACCCTGACCATGCTGTTCGACGCCATGGGCGCGCTGTCCAGCAAGTACAACGAGACGCCGCAGGTTGCCTCGCGCGCTTACGACAAGAACCGCGACGGCTTCGTGATCTCGGGCGGCGGCGGCGTTGTGGTGCTGGAGGAGCTGGAGCACGCCAAGGCGCGCGGCGCCAAGATCTACGCGGAGCTTGTCGGCTACGGCGCGACCTCGGACGGCGACGACATGGTGGCTCCTTCGGGCGAGGGCGCGGTACGTTGCATGAATCTTGCGCTCCAGGGGGTCGGCAAGAGCGCCGTGAATTACATCAACGCGCACGGCACTTCGACGCCGGTGGGCGACATGATCGAACTGCGCGCGGCCAAGGAAGTCTTCGGCGAGTCCGTGCCGGCGATCTCATCCACCAAGTCGCTGACCGGACATGCGCAGGGAGCCGCCGGGGTTCAGGAGGCGATTTACTCGCTGTTGATGCTGGAGCACGACTTCCTTGCGGCCTCCGCGAACATCGAAGAACTGGACCCCGAGGCCGAAGGCGTGCCGATCGTGCGGGAGTTGCGCGAGAACGCCGGGTTGAACTGCGTCGTCTCGAACAGCTTCGGTTTCGGCGGAACCAACTGCACGCTGGCCTTCCAGAAGTTGCGGCCTTAGGCTGTGCACGCGCCGCGCGATGCTACCCTTTTGGCGGCTGCGCTGAACCAATTGGATTAATGCGAGGGGACGAACCCGACAATGACGGCATCGGGCGGACTGCTGGCCGGGCGACGCGGCCTCATCATGGGCGTGGCCAATGACAAGTCGATCGCCTGGGGCATCGCCAAGGCCGCGGCGCAGCATGGGGCGGAGCTAGCCTTCACCTATCAGGCGGACAGCTTCGCGAAGCGCGTGCAACCGCTTGCCGAATCGGTCGGCAGCGATCTGCTGATCCCTTGCGACGTCTCCGACGACGCGGACCTGGACCGGGCCTTCGACATCTTGAAGGAACGCTGGGGCTCGCTGGACTTCGTGGTCCACGCCATCGCGTATTCGGACAAGACCCAGCTCAAGGGCCGCTACCTCGACACCAGCCGCACCAACTTCCGGCACACGCTGTCGATCTCCTGCTATTCCTTCACCGCCGTGGCACAGCGCGCAGCGCCACTGCTGACGCCTGGGACCGGCAGCCTTATCACGATGAGCTACCTGGGCGCCGAGCGGGTTACGCCGAACTACAACGTCATGGGCGTGGCCAAGGCGGCGCTGGAAGCCTCGGTGCGCTACCTGGCGACGGACCTCGGACCGAAGGGCGTACGCGTCAACGCGCTCTCCGCCGGTCCCATGCGCACCCTTGCGGGCTCCGCCATCGCGGATGCCCGCTTCGTGTTCCGCTGGAGCGCCGAGCAGGCACCGCTGCATCGCAACGTGGACCTGGAAGAAGTCGGCGCGGCTGGCTTGTACCTCTTGAGCGACCTGTCCCTTGGCGTAACCGGCGAGGTGCACCACGTAGACGGCGGCTATCACAGCGTCGCCATGCCGCATCCTTCGCGCGTGAACACCAAGAAGGAAAGCGGCGAGTCCCGGTAGAGCAGGTTGGGAGAGGCTCTCCTAACCAGGGACTCGCCTTTCGCGACTCAAAGCATTTTAACTGAATTTACACTTTTGTGGCCTACTCCCTCTCACTCGTTCGATATCTTAACGGGGGAACATCGGCCAATGCGCCTGGGGATTTTGAGTCTGCTCGCCGTCTGCGGCATTTTGGCGACGCCGCTTCGGGCCGAACCCGTCACCATCGCGATAGGCGAATGGAAGCCCTTCATCTCGGAGGAACTCCCTGGCTATGGACCGCACGCGCAGCGCGTCAGCGAGGTCTTCGAGCAGGCGGGCGTCGAGGTCGAATATGTCTTCCTGCCCTGGACGCGCGGCTACAATCTAACGCGCAACGGGCGCTACGCCGCAACCTTTTCCTGGTTCAAGACGGAGGAGCGCGCGCGCGAAGTCCTCTATCCGG
>SKZV01000139.1 GCA_007127165.1 Rhodovibrio sp.
GCCACCGCAAGCCCGGCCCACTGATCGGTGACCGAGACATACTGAACGTCAAGCTCCGGCCAGTGGACTTGATGGCAGTATTCGAGGTGGGCCATCACCGGCCCGGCGTTGCCGGTCGTCGTGGTCATCAGGTAGTGGATTTCGCCCAGGCGCGAGGTGGTGCCGTCGTCCAGCACGATCCCGTCCTCGCGCAGCATCAACCCATAGCGCGCCCGCCCGACCGGCAGCGTTTTCCAGCCGTTGATGTAGAGGCGGTTCAGGAACTCCGCCGCGTCCGGCCCCTGAATGTCGATCTTGCCCAGGGTCGAGACGTCGGTGACGCCGACGCAGCTACGCACCGCCCGCGCCTCGCGCAACGAGGCCGCCATCAGGTCTTCCCCGACGCGCGGGAAGGCGCGGATGCGCAGCCACGGCCCAGCTTCCACGAAGGTCGCGCCGCGCTCCACGCCCCAGTCGTGCAGCGGCGAGCGGCGCACCGGCTGAAAGGTCCTCTGACGGTTGTAGCCCGCGAAAGCCCCGAGGGAGACCGGCGTGTAGGGCGGGCGGAAGGTGGTGGTGCCGACCTCGGGGATGGTCTTGCCCTGCTGCTTGCCCAGCGCCGCGAGCCCGAGGAGGTTGCCGACGCGCCCCTGATCCGTCGCCATGCCGAAGGTGGTGTAGCGCTTCATGTGCTCGGCGGAGCGGTAGCCCTCGCGGTCCGCCAGCTTGATGTCGGCCACGGTCACGTCGTGCTGAAAATCGACGAATATGCGCTTGGCCTTCCCCGGCACGATCCACAGCGGCTTAAACTCGCCCATCGGCGGGTCCGCCACCTTCGGAGTCTCCAGCGGTTGCGCCGCGTAGCCCGCCGCCTGCGCCGCTTCGGCTCCGGCCTTCGCCCCGTCGCGGATTGCCTCGGCGGTGGAGAAGCGCCCCGCCGCCGCGCCCACCGCCGTCATCTCCCCCTCGCCGGGCAGGAAGCAGGCCAGATCCTCGTTCCAGACCGGCCTCACCCCGCGCTGCGAGGAAAGATGCAGCACCGGATTCCAGCCGCCGGCCACGCAGAGCAGATCGCAGTCGATGCGCTCGCCGCTCCCCAGTTCTACCCTGCGAAGGACCTTCCTGCCCCGCGCCCTCCGCACCGACGCGCCCGTGCGGCTGTCCACAACCGCCTTTACGATCACACCGGCGTCGTCCAGATCGCGCGCCGTGGCGAAAATGTCGTCGCTGTTGCCGAAGACCACGGCCCGGCTTCCCGGACGGACGGCATGGCGGTTGGCGAAGCTCCGCGCCGCCGAAGCAAGCATGACCCCCGGCAGGTCGTTGCCCTGAAACCCGATGGGCCGCTCCAGCGCGCCGCTCGCCAGCACGACATGGGCCGCGTCGATGTGCCAGAACCGCTCGCGCGCCGTGTGGTCTTCCGGCTCCGGCAGGTGCTCCGCCAGCCGCTCGACCGCGCCGAACTGCTTATGGTCGTAGGCCCCGAAGACTGTGGTGCGCGGGAGCAGATGAACGTTGGGAAGCGTGGCGAGTTCGTTCACGGCCTTGTCGGCCCAGGCCGCGCCTTCGTCGCCGCCGATCTCGACATGCTCGTTCAACAGGCTGCCGCCCAGGCGCGGCCCCTCGTCGCAGAGTGCCACCCGCGCCCCCGCCCGCCCAGCAGTCAGCGCAGCCGCCAAGCCCGCAGGACCGCCGCCGACCACCAGCAGGTCGCAGTGCAGATGCGCGCGCTCATAGCGGTCGGGATCGCCCTGCTTGGCCGGGCGGCCCAGTCCGGCGGCGCGGCGGATCAGCGGCTCGTAGACCGGCTTCCAGAAGGCGGCGGGCCACTTGAAGGTCTTGTAATAGAACCCGGCGACGAAGAGCGGCGACATGAAATCGTTCACGCCCATCAGATCGAAGCCGAGCGAGGGCCAGCGGTTCTGGCTGGTGGCGACCAGGCCGTCGTAAAGCTCCACCGTGGTCGCGGGCACGTTGGGCGTGCGCCGCGCCCCCTCGCGCAGTTCGACCAGCGCGTTCGGCTCCGCGCTCCCCGCCGCGACGAGGCCGCGCGGGCGGTGATACTTGAAGCTGCGCCCCATGATCCGCACGCCGTTCGCCAGCAGGGCGGAGGCCAGCGTGTCGCCCGGATGGCCGGTATAGTCCCGCCCGTCGAAGCGGAAGGCCAGGGTTCGGCCACGCTCGATCAGGCCGTTCTTGGGGTGGCGATAGGGTTGGCTGCTCACGCCGCGCGCTCCCGCGTGTTCCGGTCGCGGGCGAGTTCGCTGCCGAAGACCTCGTGGGTGAGGGTGTCGCGCTCCACCACGATCCAGGCGCGGCAGCCGCCGCTGTGCTGCCACAGCTCATGCATGCGTCCGCAGGGATTGTCGCGCAGATAGACGAAGGCGTACCAGTCGTCGAGCGTCTCCGTCTCCGGGTCCGGCCGGGTGACGCTGGCGTCGCCGAGGTAGGTGAACTCTTCCAGTGCGCGGCTGCCGCAAAGCGGGCAGGGGAGTTTCATGCGGGACTCCTGTTGTCTGGCGAGGAGTCGACTGTGCAAACATCACCGTCATGCGCGGACTTGATCCGCGCATCTCTTGCCCCGCGGTACGGAGATGGCCGGATCAAGTCCCATGACGGCATTATTTGTCGCTGCATCCTCATCCCCCTCGTCCTCAATGCAGGTTCGGAACCGGGCCGCTGCGTTCCTCGTCCAGCACTTCGCCGTGACGGAAGCGGTCAAGGCTCAGGGCCGAGTTCAGGTAATGCGGGCGGTCTTGCGCGATGGTGTGGGCGAAGCACCAGCCGGAGCCGGGCGTGGCCTTGAAGCCGCCGTAGCACCAGCCGCCGTTGAGGTACAGGCCCTCGATGGGCGTCTTGTCGATGATCGGGCTGCCGTCCATCGTCATGTCCATCACCCCGCCCCAGTGCCGCAGCAGCCGCAGCCGCCCCGCCGAGGGCATGAGCGACATCAGCGCCTCCACGCAGTGCTCCACGGCAGGGAGGTTGCCGCGCGCCGAATAGGAGTTGTAGCCGTCCAGGCTGGAACCGAAGACCAGCCCGCCCTTGTCCGACTGGCTGATGTAGAAGTGTCCGGCGGCGAAGGTGACGACGTGGTCGAGCATCGGCTTTACGCCCTCGCTGACGAAAGCTTGCAGCAGGTGGCTCTCGATGGGCAGGCGCAGGCCCGCCATCTCCGCGAGGCGGCTCGTGTGCCCGGCGACGGCGAGGCCGATCTTCGGAGCGTTTATGGTCCCGCGCGTGGTCTCGACCCCGGTGATGCGTCCGCCCTCGCGCCGGAAGCCGGTCACCTCGCAGTTCTGGATGATGTCGACGCCCAGGCCGTCGGCCGCCCGCGCGAAGCCCCAGGCCACCGCGTCGTGGCGCGCCGTGCCGCCGCGCCGCTGCATCAGCCCGCCGTAAACCGGGAAGCGCGCGTTGGCGAGGTCGAGGGCCGGAACTTCCCGCGCGATCTGCTCCGGCGTCAGCAACTCCGCGTCCACGCCGTGCAGGCGCATCGAATTGCCGCGCCGGGCGAAGGCGTCCACCTGCGCGTCGGAGTGCGCGAGATTTAACACGCCGCGCTGGCTGAACATCACGTTGAAGTTCAGGTCCTGCGACAGGTTCTCCCAGAGCTGCAACGACTTCTCGTAGAAGCGGACGTTGCCCGGCAGCATGTAGTTCGAGCGCACGATGGTGGTGTTCCGCCCCACGTTGCCGCCGCCGAGATAGCCCTTCTCCAGCACCGCGACATTGGTGATGCCGTGCTCTTTCGCGAGGTAATAGGCGGTTGCCAGCCCGTGCCCGCCGCCGCCGACGATGATCGCGTCGTAGCCGGGCTTCGGCTCGGGATCGCGCCAGGCCGGTTGCCAGTTGCGGTGCCCGGAAAGCGCTTGCCGGGCGAGGGAGAAGATCGAATAACGCATGGAGGGTGCCGCCGGGTTTTCGGGCTGTTCTCGTCAAGGCTCGTTCAATGGGAGAGTGAAGCCCGTCGGCGGCTTGTCAAGCGTTCCCGGATGCGTCCTGCGCTGTCCTGCATTCGCCGAAGTTCCCAAAATGCATGCAAGCTCACGCTTCGCGCGCGATGACCTTGCCGCTGGCGATCTCGTCGGAGGGGATGTCGAGGAGTGCGCCCAAGCGCTTGCGGACGACCTCCAGCCGCTGCGCCGGCGCGGCACATTGGCGGTCCAGGCGCTCGACATGGCAGTCCATGCCATGGCCGCGCTTAACGACGGTGACGACGAATGCGTGGCTTTGGTTGAGGCGGGCGATGCCGCCGAGACAGGCCGCGACGACCCCGCGCGCATTGCGATCCTCGATCACCGCGAGCAGGGCGTTTCCGGCGAGAATGTCCGGCGCGACGCCAAGATCGCCATAGCGTTCCAGCGCCCGGTCATGGGCGCGATCCGCCAGGGGAGCGCCCGCCTCCATGATCTTCGCCGTAAGCGGCACGAGAAGTCCCCAGCTCTCTTCCTTCGCGGCGAAAGCTGCCCAGCCCTGCTCCGGGGATTCGCTCCGTACCATATGACGCTCACTTATGAATGTGTTCAAAGAGTCTATCATAATCATGACGATCGCGGTGGAAATGCGGCACTTCCCGCCGTTACCGGATGCGGAGAACGCTCGTTCCGCCAGCCTTCATCCTATGTTAACATAAAACTGGATAAGATAGCGGTGCCGATGCTATGTTTCAGGTAACACCGAAGAGGAAGCTTTGGCCCGTCCTAGGGGAAACCTGGCAAGAGCGCCGGTGGTTTCGGGGCGGACCAGGGGCTGGAATTCATCGGCCGGCTCGGAATAAGTTGTCTGCGAGCCTTATAAGCCTCGTGTCCGGTGTTCTTTTTGTGGGGGCCGGACTAAAGGGGAGTTGACTGGCCGGTGCACGATGGCACCGACCAGCCAGAGGAGGCAGTATGCGCGCGACCGTGGGATTGGGGTCCTGGTCGCGCTATCGGCGAAGTGAACCGGTGTGGTCGTTTGGGGCGGCCTCACCGGTCTTTTCATATCCGCCACGCCACCTTGGGGGTGATAATCGTGGCAGTGTCCGCGGCCGATGCGCGGAGCGGTCGACGCCAGTTCCTTGCGCCAGCAGTGTGGGGTGTGCTGGCTCGGGGGAGAACTGACGTTATAGTTAACGTAGCGTAATTACTCATGATCGCAATACACATCCCTGTGTGCATCGGGTGACGTTGCCCACGAAACTCCAAGTTGCGACTACACTAGAGCCCAGCCGGGTAGCGCGCTGAAACGCCATTGGTTTTCAACCAATTACAGCGCCGCCCATTGACCGTCGCGTGGGCAATTATCGTCGGAGTTCAATTCTGCAGGAAACACACAGTTGAACAGGGAAGCAGAAACCGGAGGCGTCAGCGTCCGGCATAGGTCAAGCGACTCGGCGGGGCGGGTCCCGGCTAGCCGGTGCATAACCGGCAAATGCTACCAGCGCCTGAGTAACAGGAACGCCGCGCTGGAACGCGACGAAGTCCAGCCGCGTCGCGATCGACACTGTCGACGCCGCGAGCGCGTGCGCCGCCACCGTGATGCAGATATCGCATGCGTGCCCCGCAGCGGTCATGGGGTGCGGTCCTGGGATCGCACCATCGACCGCGCTTCCACCCTGACGCGGGCTGGAAACGAAACAGGGGATATGCAGGCCCTGCGCCTGCTCCGCGGTCAGGCCCGCACGCCGCAAGGCTGCCGCGGGCATGGCCGAGTCCGAGGCCGCGTTCTCAGTCGAAGAGCCCGGCGCGGCGAGGGCGAGTCGACCGTGGTCGGGGAGCAAAAAGGCGGCAACGTTCAGGATCATAGCGAGCAACGCAAGGCGCACCCCCACAACCCACGCCGTTACCACAGGCTCCTTCGACACAGTCTCACTCCTCGACCGCTTTCGTTCAAAACGCGAGAGTATTCAGGTGGTACACTCGCTGAAAACGAGTATAGCGGCCGTTACGCGCTTCTGCCAAGCATTTTTTGCGATTCGATGCGATTTCCCGGCGCTTTTCGCACCTCCAAGGCTCATTCAGATGAGCGGCGCTGGCTATGAATCCCTCGTGCCGCCGGTGAGGGCGCAATTGTGGATTGTACAAGGCTGTTGGTTAGCGATAATAATTGGGCACATTCTACCTGAAGGAGTTCCATCCTGTGCCGAAGAAGTTGAGATTGGCGTGCATGCTCGCGGCGGTTGTTGCCGGTTCCAGCCCGTTGGTGGCGCAGGCGGATGAGAGCGCCGCCGGAGCAGGTCCGGGCGGCACGATCGAGGTGTCCGACGCTTGGGCGAGATCGACGTCACCGGCGGCGCGCAACGGTGCGGCTTATATGACCGTGTCGAATCACGGTGCGGCGTCCGACCGCTTGTTGTCTGCCGCCACCGAGGTCGCCGAGCGGGCGGAACTGCACGAGCATCTCATGCAAGACGGCGTGGCGGTCATGCGGCAGGTCACGGCCGTGGAGGTGGAGTCGGGAGGTGAGGTGTCCTTCCGGCCCGGAGGCCTGCACGTCATGCTGATGTCTCTCGACGCGCCCCTCAGCGTCGGAGACAGCTTCGAGGTCACGTTGTCTTTCGCCGAGGCGGGTGCGATCACGGTCGAGGTTCCGGTCCACCGCTCGGATCCCCACGGCCATGAACATGAAGGGGAAGCGGACTCCCATGACGCCGGCGGCCATTCGCACTGAACGGCCATTCGCACTGAACGGCCATTCGCACTGAACGGCCATTCGCACTGAACGGTTTGAATCGGCGGTTGTCGCAGTCGAGATCGATTGGCCGATTCGCAGCGAGCGGAGCGTTCAGGGGCGGATGTAGATCGGTGTGCCGGTGTCGACCATCGCCCAGATCTCATCCATCTCCTCGTTCGTGACGGCGATACAGCCTTCGGTCCAATCGTGGCGGCGATGGTGGCGCCCCATCCAGGCCCAGTCATCGGGGAGCCCGTGGATCATGATGTTGTTGCCGGGGTCCACCCCCAAGCGTTCAGCGCGCGCCACATCCTCGCGGCTGGGGTAGGAGACGCGCATCGAGCGGTGAAACTGGCTGTTCGGGTTGCGGAAATCCAGCGTGTAGCGGCCTTCCGGCGTGCGCCCGTCGCCGCGTTGCGTCTTGTGGCCTTCCGGCTCGAACCCCAGCGCGATGTCGTAGGCGCGCAGGACCATGCCATTCTGCTTCAGATACATCCGGCGGCTGGCCTTCTCGACGACCACAGCGTCGACGTGCGGCAATTCGACCTGGAGGTCCGGCAGCGCCTCAAGCACAGCCCTGGCATCCACGGCCGCGGTCTCGGCCGGCGCATCGCCGTCGTAGGAAGCAGGGCCCGCACAGGCGGCAAGGGCCATTGCCGCGAGCAGCAAGACAATCGGACCCGTCAGCGAGCGAAGCCGCGCTAAACCTATGAAAAACACCTGATTCCCCCGATTGTTGTCGATCAACTCCGTGCCGGTAAGCTGCCAGACCGGCGCGTCCTCAGCACGTCATGTTTTCGAGTAGTCATTTCCCCTGAACGAATATTTTTAGTATAATGAGTATCTTTTTAGCGCAAGATCGTTCCTTTAACAGTGCCGACGTTGAGTGGGCGAACGGGCCTTAGAAGGCCGCCGAAAGCATCGCAGGCGACTTGTCCTTGGTCTTCGGGGCGCGCAAAGGGCGGCAGGGGGCGTCGTCGCCGCCACCTTCGCAGGCTGCGCCTGGGAGGAAGACGGTCACGGTTGAGCCTTCACCCTCGACACTGTCAAGCGTCAGCGCGCCGCCGTGCAGTTCAACCAGATGTTTGGAAAGCGCCAGGCCGAGACCGACGCCGCCGCTGTGCTGGCCTCGTGCCGCCGCGCCTTGCTGGAAGGGTTCGAAGATTCGGTCCCGGTCCTCCGCTGCGACGCCGACCCCGGTATCGCTAACCGCAATCGAGACGCCGCCGGTGTCCTCCGAGCGGAGCAAGATGGAAATGCGGCCACCGGCGGGCGTAAACTTGATCGCGTTGGAGAGAAGGTTCAGGAAGATCTGCTTCATCGCGCGGCTGTCGGCCGCTATCGGTTCGACACCATCGCCGACCGCGATCTCCATCGTCACGTCCTGCCGACTCGCGGACTGCGCCAGGGCGCGCAGCGAACTGCGCGCAACTCCGGCAAGATCGCACGGTTGGGGCTGCAGCGTGAAATGCCCGGCATCGATCCGCGAAATGTCGAGCACGTCGTTGATCAGCGCCAGCAGATGCTCGCCGCTTTCGCGTATGTCGCGCGCGTACTCGACATAGCGCGGATCGCCGACTGGGCCGAACAGCGTTTGCTCGATCGACTGCGAGAAGCCGAGCACCGCGTTCAAAGGCGTGCGCAATTCATGGCTCATGCCCGCCAGGAACTCGCTTTTGGCGCGGCTCGCTTCCTCCGCCCTGTCGCGGGCGTGGGCCAGTTCTTCGAGCAGCCTCGCATTGGTGAAGCGCATCGTGATCGAATGGGTGATCTGCCGGTTCAGGTTCCGCCCGATACCGGCGAAGATCGCGGTGAAGCCGCAGGCGGCGACCGCTATGACGAGTTGCGGGTTGGTGAGGTGCAGCGCCAAGTGAGCCACCACCGGCACGCTCAAGCCGAATAGGAACAGCAGAAAGGCGGGCAGGACCGCGACGGCGGCCCCTAACGATCCAGCCGCAAGCCCGGCCAGGAAAACCGCGGCGACGGCTTGCAACTCCGTCGCGCCCCATGGCAACAGCCACCAACATCCGAGGCCCCACATGAGGCCGCCCAACAGGTTCCCAGCCAGCGTCAAGCGCCTTGGCCATGGACGCGCTGGATCGGTGAAGGCATCGAGCGTAAGCCGCCGAACCGCCTGCCACCGCGCCAGCGACAACACCGAAATGCCGCCTGCCCAGGCGAACATCACCCAGCCGCCCAGGTGCCACCACAAAACCACGGCCAGCAGCACGGCGCTCAACACATTCCCGAAAAGCGCCAGCGGCAAGTTGCGCCGGAACAGACGCCACTTTTCCCGCTCTACGGCGTGGCGCCGGTCGAATGGGGTTCCGGTGATCTCGGTCGTGGACATGATGGCGGGATAGGACCTTCGCGGTTTACTGGATGCCATGCTCTCCGAGCCATGGTAGAAATTATCTATTGCCAAAAGGTTTAAAGCTCGGAACTTCACCTATTAAGGATCGTTGCTTCATGAAGGTACGCGCTGCGGTTTTGGGAGAGATCGGCCGCCCACCTCCTTACCGGGACAGCCGCCCGCTGACGGTCGCGACGCTCGATCTCGATCCGCCCGGCGAAGGCGAAGTGTTGGTGAAGATCGCCGCCGCCGGGCTTTGTCACTCCGATCTTTCGGTGATTAACGGCGACCGGCCGCGCCCGGTTCCGATGGCGCTCGGCCACGAAGGTTCCGGCGTCGTGGCGCGGCTGGGGCCTGGAGTCGACGACTTGAGCGAGGGCGATCACGTCGTTTTGATCTTCGTTCCGAGTTGTGGCCATTGCCCGCCGTGCGCCGAGGGGCGTCCAGCGCTTTGCGAACCGGCGGCCAAAGCCAACGGTGCGGGAGAGTTGATCGCCGGTGGACGCAGGCTGCACCGCGACGGCGTGCCGGTGCATCATCACCTCGGCGTTTCCTGTTTCGCGGAATATGCGGTGGTCTCCCGGCGCTCGCTGATCCGCATCGACCGGTCGGCGCCGCTGGAGCAGGCGGCGC
>SKZV01000274.1 GCA_007127165.1 Rhodovibrio sp.
ACGTCCGCCGCTGCCCGCGAGCACGGCCTTGCCGTCCACGGTCAGCGTGTTTGCCGTAGCCCCGGTCACGCCGTCGCCTTCCCGGCGGCATGCAGGCCGCGCCCCAGGTCCTCCACGATGTCCTCGACATCCTCGATGCCGACGGAAAGGCGGATCATGTCCTCGCCGACACCGGCGGCGGCAAGCTCCTCCGCCGACATCTGTTGCTGCGTCGTGCTGGCCGGATGGATGACGAGCGTCTTCGCGTCGCCCACGTTGGCGAGGTGGGAGGCGAGACGGCAGCCCTCGATAAAGGCCCGCCCGCCCTCGCGTCCGCCCTTCACCCCGAAACTTACGATGGAGCCCGCGCCGCTGGGGAGCAGATGCCGCGCCAATTCGTGGTCGGGATGATCCGGCAGCGTGGGATGACGGACCCAGACGACCTGCGGGTGCTCTTGCAGAAACGCGAGCACGTGGCTCGTGTTGGCCATATGACGCTCGATCCGCATCCCGAGGGTTTCGATCCCCTGCATGATATAAAACGCGTTCTGCGGGCTCATGCAGGCGCCGAAATCGCGCAAGCCTTCCATCCGCGCCCGCATCGCAAAGGCTTGCGGCCCGAATTCCTCGGCGAACACAATTCCGTGATAGCCTGCGTAAGGCTCACTTAGAGTCGGGTAGCGGCCGGGCGCGCTCCAGTCGAAGCGCCCGCCGTCCACCAGCACGCCGCCGACCGCGATGCCGTGGCCGCCCATCCACTTGGTGGCGGAGTGCATGACCAGATCGGCGCCCATTTCAATCGGACGCGCCAGCGGCGGCGGCGTGAAGGTGCTGTCCACCATCAGCGGCACCCCGGCCTCGTGCGCCACCTCGGCCAGTGCGGGAATGTCGGCGACCTCCAACCCCGGATTGCCGACGATCTCGCTGAACAGCAGCCGCGTTTCCGGCCGGATCGCGGCGCGGAACGCCGCCGGATCGCGCGGATCGACAAAGCTCGTGGTGATGCCGAAGCGCGGCAAGGTGTGGGTGAAGAGGTTGATGCTGCCGCCGTAGAGCGCCCGCGAGGCGACGATATGACCGCCCTGCCCCATCAGCGTCACGATGGCCAGATGCAACGCCGCCTGTCCCGAGGCCGTCGCCACGGCGGCCGCGCCCGTCTCCAGCGCCGCCACCCGCTCTTCGAGCACCGCCACGGTGGGGTTGGAAATGCGGGCGTAGACGTGGCCCGCCCGCTCCAGATTGAACAGCGCGGCGGCGCGGTCGGTATCGGGGAAGACATAAGACGTGGTCTGGTAGATCGGCACGGCGCGCGCGCCGAACTCACCATCTGGATGGTGCCCGGCATGCAACGCCAGGGTGTCCGCTCGATAACCTTTTGGCTGAGTCATGATGCACGCCTGCTGCCGAATTGATTTCACGCGAGCGTATCACGCACCCACAGTGCGCACCATGCAGAGAGAATGCGGCACGTGCGGCAAAGGGCGGGCGCAAAGGGAACGCCCCGGTTGTGCAAGAGTAGGGCAAGGGAATGGGCAGGGAATGCTGGCCAGGTTACACATTCAAAAAAATAAATACATAAGTAGGAAGAAGGACCTCCGGCCTGAGGGCCGTGGTCCTTCAATATTTTTTTAAAGCCTAGCCCTGTCAACTTGCCGTGATTGGGAGGTTACGAGTCTCGCATCTGCACGTCAAGACACCTTTTTTCGCAATGAATCGGGCTGATGACACTTCACAGGAGTTGCAAAAGTCGAATAAGGCAAGAAAAATGCCGCCGGGATCAACCCGGCGGCAAGTTAACAGGGAGGCTTTTGCAAGGAACGCTTGCCATCGATCCGGTGGTAAAGGGCCGGCGCCACCGAACCGAAACCCAAGGTCTAGAGGGGAGGGAGCGACCCTGGGCTGAATCAGAGAGTAAGCTGATGACGTTGCCAAATGGTTAACGAGATTCTCTTTTCTGAGAATGTTGCGTAAAGGGTGAGTAATGGCGAGATCAGACGAAAGTTTCGTTGGAATCGATGGCTGCCGGGATGGCTGGATTGCGGTGCATTGGTCCTCTGCGGGACTGGCGGCCTCGACGCTGACCAGCGTTCTTGCGGCCCGCTGGGAGGATTTCGACCTCGAAGAGGTCGCTGCCGTGGGAGTCGACATGCCCATCGGGCTGAGCGACCGGGGCCCGCGCGCCTGCGACACGGCGGCGCGCGCCCTGCTCCCTGCCGGGCGCAAGTCCAGCGTTTTCCCGCCGCCGAAGCGTTACATGCTGGGACTTTCCTGGGCCGAGGCGAACACAGCGGGCAAGGCCCGCGAGGGCAAGGGGCTGTCGCGTCAAGCGGGCAACATCTCCGCGAAGATCCGCGAACTTGACTCCGCGATATCCGCCCCCATGCAGCAGCGCATTTATGAAATTCATCCAGAGCTGGTCTTTCACCACCTGAATGACGGTGGCGCGTTAACGCCCAAGCGCTATACCGCCGGGAGGATGGAGCGGCTGCGCCTGCTGCAAGAAGCGGGGCTGCCGGAGCTCGAGGGCCTTTTCGAGCTTTACCCGCGCAAGCAGGTCAAGCCGGACGACCTCCTAGACGCCGCCGCCTGCGCCCTCGCGGCGAAGTGCATCGCGCGGGGAGAGGCGCGGCGGCTGCCGGAGAACGAACCGCCGCGCGACAGCCGGGGCCTGCGGATGGAGATCTGGTACTGACAGACTTACCGGGCTATCTGCGAAGGCGCACCTACTGGGCCGTCCAGCCGCCATCTATCTGCACCTGCGCTCCCGTCACCGTCCGGGCATCCTCGGAGCAGAGGAAGGCGGCGTAGCCCGCAAGCTGTTCGGTCGTAACGAACTCGAGCGCCGGCTGTTTTTCCGCCAACAACTCTTTTTCCGCTTGCTCGGCGGGGATTCCCTTCTGCTTCGCCTTGGCCTCGATCTGCTGGACGACCAGCGGCGTCTTGACCCAGCCCGGGCAGAGCGCGTTGCAGGTGATCCCGCTCCCTGCGGTGTCGAGCGCCGTCACCTTGGTCAAGCCGATTACCCCGTGCTTCGCGGCCACATAAGCGGACTTCCCGGCGGAGCCGACGAGACCATGGGCCGAGGCCACGTTGAGGATCCGCCCCCAGCCTTTTTCGCGCATCTTGGGCAGGGCGTAATGCGTCGTATAGAAACAGTGGTTCAGGTTGATCGCGATCACCGCTTCCCACTTTTCCGGCGGATATTCGTCAATGGCGGCCACATGCTGAATCCCGGCGTTGTTAACCAGGATGTCGACCGCTCCGAACGTGCTTTCGGCCTCGCGGATCATCGCCTCGATCTGGTCCGGCTTCGACATGTCCGCGTTGGAATAGGTCACCTGGACGTTGTACTGCTCCGCGATTTCCCGTCGCAGCGACTCGATCTCACCTTGGTCGCCAAACCCGTTCAGAACGACGTTCGCCCCCTCACTGGCGAAGCGCCGGGCCATTCCCAGTCCAATACCGCTGGTTGAGCCTGTCACGAGCGCCGTCTTGCCCTTCAACATCCTTCGCCTCCCTTCGTGAAAACCACATTGCGTCCTGAAGGGACTGATACCCTCGCACCGCGACAACCGCAAACATCTTGGCCTCTTCCCACGAAAGGTTCAAAATGCGGCCATGATGATGGAACAAGCGATCGCCTGGGCGGTTTTGATACTGGGTTGGGTCCTGCCGATGGCCCACATCGCCCTGTCGCGCCACGGCGGCGCGTGGCAGCCGCCGCCGGGCAGCGGCTGTCCGCTGGGCCCACGCGCGGGCTGGGCCGTCCTCGTGCTGTTGCTCGGTCCGTTGGGCTGGCTGCTGTTCGTCCGGCGTCAGCTTTTGAACAGCGATTCCGCCCCGGAAAGGTAATCGACCTTGGATTTCAACATCGCGCGGACCTGTTCCAGCTCCTGTTGGAGCGCCGCCTCGTACGCGCGCAGTTCATCGACCGAAAAACTGTCCAGCGGTCCTTGGCGGGAAAGCCGATTACGTGGCTGCAATTCCTCGTCATCCATCGAATACCTCCGCGCCCATCGGCTTGCTTAACGCCCGCTAAGCATACTAAACAAGGGCCCACTTACGCCACGCCAGTGTTCAGGCGCAACGCGATATAAAGGGAACTGTCCAATGGCCGACACTCTTCCGACGACCATGACCGCTATCGAAATCACCGAGGCTGGCGGTCCCGACGTATTGCAGCCGGTCTCGCGCCCCGTACCGGAACCGCAGGCCGGAGAGGTGCTGATCGAGGTTGCGGCAGCCGGTGTTAACCGTCCCGACGTGCTGCAGCGCGAGGGCGGCTACCCGCCGCCGCCGGGCGCTTCGGATATTCCGGGGCTGGAGGTCGCGGGCCGCGTCGTGGCGTTAGGCGCCGATGTCGCCAGCCCGGCGATCGGCGAGGAGGTAACGGCGCTGGTTACCGGCGGCGGCTACGCCGAGTACTGCACCGCCCCGGCCGCGCAGTGCCTGCCCTGGCCCAAGGGGTTCGACTCCATCCATGCCGCCGCGCTGCCGGAGACGTATTTCACCGTCTATTCCAACGTCATCGACCGGGGCCGTCTGGCGAAGGGCGAGCGATTTCTGGTGCACGGCGGCTCCAGCGGCATCGGCACCACGGCGATCCAGCTTGCCCGCGCCTTTGGGGCCGAGGTCTTCACCACCGCCGGAACCGCCGAGAAGTGCAGGGTGTGCGAGGAACTGGGCGCCACCCGCGCCATCAACTACCGCGAAGAGGACTTCGTCGCCGTGCTCAAGGAAGCGACTGGCAAGGGCGTGGACGTGATTCTCGACATGGTGGGCGGCGATTACATTCCCCGCAACATCAAGGCCATGGCGCCGGACGGACGGATGGTCTTTATCGCCTTCCTGGGCGGTCCGAAAGCGGAGGTCAACTTCCTGCCGGTCATGCTCAAGCGCCTGACCATCACCGGATCGACCTTGCGCGCCCGGGAAGTCCCGTTCAAGGCGGAGATCGCGGGGAAGCTGCGCGAGCAGGTCTGGCCGCTTCTGGAAGACGGATCGCTCAAGGTGCTGGTGAACGAAACCTTCCCGCTGGCCGAAGCGGCGAAGGCGCACGCCTTGATGGAATCGTCGACGCATATCGGGAAGATTGTGCTCAAGGTCAGATAATCGCAAAAAAAGCTGGCGCGAAGCCTCTAATCGGGCTTTTACCGAAGGCTTCCGCCGCTTATATTCTCTCGCAGAAATCCGCACAACGTGCATGCGCTCGCGCGCCCCCGGCCGTTACCATGCGGAGGCCGGGCGGTTTTCGTGCGGCCCGAAACGCGCAGCCATTTAAGGAGTCATGATGTCGCGACCGTTGATGCCAAAGGCGACAGCCGTGTGGCTGGTGGAGAACACCTCGCTGACTTTCGATCAGATTGCCCACTTCTGCGGCCTTCATCCGCTGGAGGTTCAGGGAATCGCCGATGGGGAGGTCGCGACCGGCATGAAGGGTCTCGACCCGATTGCCAACGGCCAGCTCACGCAGGAAGAAATCAACCGCTGCCAAGGCGACCCCAAGGCGCGATTGCGCGCCGCGAAGCAGGACCTGCCGCAGCCGGTCTCGCGATCGAAGGGGCCGAAGTACACGCCGGTCGCCAAGCGCCAGGACAAGCCCGACGGTATCGCCTGGATCGTGCGCAACCATCCCGAGGTCAAGGATCCGCAGATCTGCAAGCTGATCGGCACGACCAAGAACACCATCCAGGCGATTCGGGAGCGCACCCACTGGAACACCGCGAACATCCGGCCGCGCGATCCCGTACTGCTGGGCCTTTGCAGCCAGTCGGAACTGAATGCGGTGATCGAGGCGGCGCAACGCCAGCGCGCCAAGGAAAACCCGCAGGCGGAAGCGGCACGGGTGGAACAAGCCGAGGCCGAGGCCGCCGGCGAACCATTCCGTAGCGACGACGAGTGGTCCTAAGAGGCTGGGGTCTCTGTTAGAGGGCGAACTGAAACAAGGGCCTTATACCGTTCGACCGATGAGATGATCTTTCCAGGCGGAGGGCGCGGCCCCCTCGATACGCGCCGAAGTGGCGCTAGTCGGGGTGAGGAAACTCCCAATTCAAATCGTCCTCACCCCGAGTAGCGACCGTAAGGGAGCGTATCGAGGGGCGAGCCTCTCCGGGTAGAGAAGTCATTTCATCGGCTCACAGAGACGACGCACCGATCAAGCCCGCGCACGACGGAGTATAGGTTCGAGCGGCCTGAAGCCGCAGCGCTGTCGCGCAGTGCAGTTTGGTGCGCAAATGCGCTAGCCGTGCGGCCGGCAGACCAACAGCGCGCTGTCCAGCACGCCGGAGGCGATCAGCATCGTCTCGGCCTCGACCACCGAAGTCGCCATGTTCAGGCTGTGGCCTTCGGGATCGTCCACAAGCGTGCGGCTGCCGCTTTGCTCCGGATCGATCACCACCAGGCGGCTGCCCGCGCGGTCCCGGCCGAACCACTGGTGTCGCGCGATCCCGCTGCGCATAAGAGAGGGATGGACAGCCGCGAGTAGCCGCCCATCCGTGCCCCAGTTCAGATTATCGGGGCCACCCGGGACCGATACGCGTGCCGTCCGGCTCTCTTGCCCATTGAGCAGAGCCGGAAGATCGTGGAAATGCACCGCCTGCTCGCGAGTCGCGGCCACAGCGAGGCTCCGTCCGTTCGGTGACAGCGCAATTCCGTTGGCGAACCCGATGCCGTCGAGAAGCATTTCCACGGTCTGGCGCTCTCCCTGTGCACTGAGTTCGACCAGCATCACCTCCGCCCGCCGCAGGCCCGCCATCGTCTCCAAGACGCGGCTCGGGCCGCCGCAGGCCGCCCGGTCCCGCGTAACCAGGGCGCTTTCTCCCGAGATCGGGGCGACGTCGTTCGCATTGCACAGCGACTCTCCGCCAATCCGTCCGATCGCCTCCAGCGCCTCACCCTCGACTTCAAAGATGTCGATGCGCGTTTGCTTGCGCCATTCCCCGTGGTCGCGGGCGTAGGCGTGGTTGACCGCGAACAGACGCCGGCGCTCGCCGCCGTGGTAGAGGCCGATGCCGTGCGGCTGCATGGCGCCCTCCACGCCCCTCGTCAGGTTGCGGACTTCCAAACTGTCCCCTGCCTCGGCGATCTCGGCCAGGGTGACGGCGTATATACCGCCCTGCGGAAGCGTCCGCGCGTTCGCTTGCGCCGCGTCCTCCACCGCCCAGCGGTCGTAAGCCGAGATGAAAAGCCGCCCGGCCTCCCGGTCCAACGCAAGGTCTTCCGCCCCCTGGACCGCCTTCCCGCTATCGCCGTCCAGCATTTCCACGCGCTTGCACGCGAGCGCCTCATCGGCGGCGGCCGCCCCGGCCACAGGCAGAGACACCGCGGCGAGCAGCGCCAGCAGCGCCGCGTTGATAAAAGCCAGCCTGTGCCTCACCTAGTTTACTCCATTTCCGACGCGGTTCCCCGGCCCTTACCTTAGCGTGGCGGGATAGGGCGATCCACCTGCCCCTTCCCGATTTCTTGCAGCCGCCCTTTACGCGAGCGCGCCAACGGCCTAGACGCAATGGGCATGACTTGAAAAACGAGGGGGGAGTCGAAATGCTGGACATGACCATCGCGCTGACGCTGCACGCGCTGGCGGCTGTTATCTGGGTTGGCGGAATGGCGTTTGCGTACTGGTTCGTACGCCCTGCGGCGGAAGCGCTGGAGCCTGCGCAGAGGCAGACGTTGTGGCGCGATATCTTCCAGCGGTTCTTTCCGTGGGTCTGGGTCTCCGCAATCGTGCTGATCGCCACCGGCTATTACATGATTTTCGCGGTATTCGGCGGCTTTGGGGGCAGCGGCGTTCACGTTCACGTGATGCACCTTCTTGGCTGGGCGATGGTACTGATCTTCGCGCATGTATACTTCGCGCCCTGGCGGCGGTTCCGGAACGCAGTGGCGGAGGGAGACCGCCAAACGGCCGGAGCCAACATCGGCAAGATCCGCCGATTTGTCGGTATCAATCTGATTTTGGGTCTGATCGTCGTGGCGGTAGGCGCTGGCGGACGCTACTGGGGTTGAAGACTCATCTCGAGGCCATCGGTCGGAGCGGTTGCCGATAGCGGGACTTCCCGGCTGCAAGCAATTATCTGGCATTTCACGAGCCGCCGTTTCGCGCTAGCCTCGCACGGAGACGGCTGACGCGATTGCTGGTCTGTCAACAAGACGGAAAAAACAACGATGTTTGGGGGTAAACGGCATGTCCTTAGGTGGTGAGCAGGTGAAGAGCGACCTAATCGCGCGCGTCGTCGAACACGTGCATCAGCGCCTGGACAAGGACCGGGCGACCTGGACCGCGCGCTTCGTCAAGCAGTTCTACGCCCACGTTCCTCCTGACGACCTGATCGGCGAGGACCCCGACAACCTCTATGGCAAGGCGCTCTCGATCTTCGGATTGGCGCGAAAGCGCCTGCCGGGACAGCCGATCGTGCGGGTGTACAATCCCAAGCTGGAAGAACACGGCTTCCGCTCTTCGCACACGATCGTCGAGATCGTGAACGACGACATGCCTTTCCTGGTCGATTCCATTACCGCCAAGCTGGCCGAGATGGACGCCCAGGTCTACCTCGTCATCCACCCGACCCTGCTTGTCGAGCGCGACGCCAAAGGCCGCCTGACGGATCTGCGCGAAACCGCCGACGACGAAAGTCATGATCCGGTCAGCGATGCGCCGGAGCCCAAAGCCGGTGAGCGCGTGGCAATCCGTGAATCCTTGATGCACATCCAGGTGAGCGAACAACCGAGGGAGCGGCTGGAGGCGCTGCGCGCAGCCTTGGAAGGGGTGTTGCAGGAAGTGTGGCTCGCGGTGCGCGACTGGCAGCGCATGCGCGATCGGATGGAGCAAATCCTCGACGAGCTGACGAAGTCGCCGCCGCCGCTCGCCCATGACGAGATCGCCGAGGGTATCGCCTTCCTGAAATGGGCGAACGACAACCACTTCACCTTCCTGGGGTGCCGGGAATACGTTTTCGAGGGTAGCGGGCCGCAGGCGATGGCGCGGGTGCTGCCGGACCAGGGGCTTGGTATCCTCTCGGATCCGGAGTACCGGGTGTTCGACGGCCTGCGCAACCTGGGCAAGCTGCCGCCGGACGTGCGCGACTTCCTGCACCAGCCGGACCTTCTGCGGATCACCAAGGCAAATCGACGCTCATCGGTCCATCGCCCGGTCCACATGGACACCATTGCGGTCAAGACCTTCGACGACGCAGGCAACGTCACCGGCGAGCGGCTTTTCGTCGGCCTCTTCACCTCCATCGCCTATTCCCGCAGCGCGCTCGACATCCCGCTGCTGCGGCGCAAGGTCGACCGGATGATGACCCGCAGCGGTTTTCGCCCCAGCAGCCACAACGGCAAGGCGTTGCTGAACATCCTCGAGACCTACCCGCGCGACGAGCTGTTCCAGATCAACGAGGACGATCTCTACTCCATCGCCATCGGCATCCTGCATTTGCAGGAACGCCAGCGGCTCGCGCTGTTCACCCGGCGCGA
>SKZV01000220.1 GCA_007127165.1 Rhodovibrio sp.
GATCGCCAAGGCTCCGCGCGATCCGATGAAGCAGGTGCTTCGGTCTTACTTCCCGATGCAGGAAGAGAAGGACAACCGGGTCTACGGGGCGCTGGATGCGGCGCTGCGCGGCGATATGTTCCGCAACGTGGAGCCGCGCTGGGTCGAGTGGATGAAGCTCTTCCTCGCGATCATCCCCTTCCCGGAAATCTCCGCCGCCCGCTCGATGGCGATGGTCGCGCGGCTGGCCCCGGGCGAGGACCTGCGGACCGGCTTCACGATGCAGATGGTGGACGAGTTCCGGCACTCCACCATCCAGATGAACCTGAAGAAGTGGTACATGGAGAACTATATCGACCCCGCCGGGTTCGACATCACCGA
The DNA here is from genome assembly GCA_007127165.1 of Rhodovibrio sp. GTDB lineage: Bacteria > Pseudomonadota > Alphaproteobacteria > Kiloniellales > Rhodovibrionaceae > SKZV01. The sequence continues at coordinate 361 of SKZV01000220.1, forward strand.
GGAAGCCTTCGGCAAGTGCTACGCGACCACGATCGGCCGCCAGTTCGGCGAGGGCTTCATCACCGGTGACGCTATTACCTCCGCCAACGTCTACCTGACCATCGTGGCGGAGACCGCGTTCACCAACACGCTCTTCGTCGCCATGCCGTCGGAAGCCGCCCGCAACGGCGACTACGCGCTGCCGACGGTGTTCCTCTCGGTCCAGTCGGACGAGAGCCGTCACATCGGCAACGGCCACTCGCTGTTGATGGCAACCTTGAAGGACCCCGACAACCACCTGCTGATGGAACGCGATATGCGCTACGCGTTCTGGCAGAACCACGCCATCGTGGACGCGGCCATCGGCACCTTCATCGAATACGGCACCACCAACCGCGACAAGGACAAAGAGTCCTACGCGGAGATGTGGCACCGCTGGATCTACGAGGACTACTACCGGACCTACATGCTGCCGCTCGAAAAGTACGGCATCAAGATCCATCACGACGACGTTCAGGAAGCCTGGGACCGGATCACCAAGAAGCATTACGTCCACAACGTGGCGCAGTTCTTCGCAGTCGGCTGGCCGGTCAACTTCTGGCGCATCGAGGCCCAGACCGAAAAGGACTTCGAGTGGTTCGAGGCCAAGTATCCCGGCTGGTACGCGCAGTTCGGCGAGTTCTGGCGCTGGTACGACAAGCTGAGCCACAAGGGCAGCGAGGTCATCACCTTCAACCAGGACACCGGCTACGTCTATCCGCACCGCTGCTGGTCCTGCCTCGTGCCCTGCCTGATCCGCGAGGACATGGTGGTGGACGAGATCGACGGGCAGTTGCACACCTTCGCCCACGAACTCGACCGCTGGACGGCGGTAGAGGCTTTCGCGGACGAATACAAGGGCCGTCCGACGCCCGCGATGGGCCGCTTCAGCGGCAAGCGCGAGTGGGAGACGCTCTACGACGGCTGGGATCTGGCCGACGCCATTGTCGATCTGAACTTCGTGCGTTCGGACGGCAAGACGTTGGTGCCGCAGCCGCATCTGCGCTTCGACGACAAGGAGATGTGGACCCTCGACGACGTGCGCGGTCACACGCTGCGTTCGCCGTTGAAGATGCTCCGCGAAATGTCGCCGGAACAGCGTGAAGCCCATCTCGCCGAATACCGCGCCGGCTTCACGATCAATCCCTGTCACTAAGCCGTGCATCAAAGGGGGCGGGTTCGTCCCGCCCCCACCCGATGTTGAGGAAGGTCGCAAATGACGGAAGTTTACACAGTCAGGCTCAACCCCGTCGGGGTGGAGTTCGATGTCGAGGAAGGGGAGACGGTGCTCGACGCCGCCTTCCGTCAGGGGATCGCGCTGCCGCACGGCTGCAAGGAAGGCCAGTGCTCGGCGTGCAAATGCAATCTCCTGGAAGGCGAGGTCGAGATGCTGAAGTACTCGACCTTCGCACTCAACGACAGCGAGAAAGAGCAAGGGGGAATCCTGCTCTGCCGTTCGATCGCCTACAGCGACATGGAGGTCGAACTCCTCAACTACGATGAGGAGCTGATGTCGAAGGCCATCCCCGTGAAGGACTACGGGGGCCGGATCACCAGGATCGAGCGGCTCACCGACGACATCCGGGCCATCGAGATCGCCCTTACCGCGCCGATGAAGTTCTGGGCGGGGCAATATGCCGACATCACGGTCACAACAAAAGAAGGGGAGACGATTACGCGCTCGTTTTCCATGGCAAATACGCCGGAGCAAACGGAAAACCTCCAATTCATCATCAAAAAATACCCGGACGGACGCTTCTCCGGAGAACTCGACGGAGGGGGAATCGCCGTCGGAGCGGAGGTCACTGTCCGCGGACCCTTCGGCACCAGCTTCCGGCGGGAAGCGCGGGACGGAGCCTTGATCCTGGTGGCGGCGGGTTCCGGCATGTCGCCGATCTGGTCGATCCTGCACGATCACATCGCCAGCGGCGAACAGCGTCCCGTCCACTTCTTCTACGGCGCGCGCACCCGGAACGATCTGTTCTACCTCGATAAAATCCGCGAGATCACCGACGCGCACGCCGACGTCACCTTCGTGCCGGTGCTCAGCCACGCCGACGACGACACGACGTGGAACGGCGCGCGCGGCTTCGTGCACGAGGTGGTGGGCAGCACCCTCAAGGAGCTTGGCATCGACGGCGAGGGCGATGTTCACGCCTGCGGCCCGCCGCCGATGATCGACGCGCTTTCGCCGGTTCTCTTCATGGAGGACTTCGACCCCGACCGGATTTTCTTCGATCGGTTCACGCCGTCTACCGGTTCGTCGGCCCACTGAAAAGGCCGACCGCTAGCAGGCTGATCCGTTTCAAGAAAGGGAGGAAATACCATGCCAGCAACATCCAGCTCCGTCGGTTCGGGGGCCGCGGGCGCCGCGACTTTCGCGGACTCGACCAGCCGCAAGTACCGCTATTTCGACCCTAAGGGCAAGCGCGCGACCCACTACGAAGACATGACGGTCGACGTTCAGCCCGATCCCGAGCGCTATCTGATCCAGGACTGGATCATCTCCTTCCCGAACGGCGAGGGAGCCTACGTCAAGGACGCCACCGCCGCCAAGTCGTCCAACTGGCACGCCTTCCGCGCGCCGGACCAGGAGTGGGAGCGCACGCACTATCAGCGTCAGTCGAAGATCGAGACGATGGTGCAGAGCGTGATCCAGAACGCCCGGCGCGCCGGGGTGGCGCACACCTTCGACAAGGCCTGGCTAAAGGTTCTGCAAACGCATCTGGGCGCGTGGAAGCACGCGGAATTCGGCCTTGGCACCTCGCTGATGCAGGCGCAGCGCTACGGCTACACCCAGATGATCAACAACGCGACGCTGACCAATTCCTCCTACAAGCTGCGTCTCGCCCAGGACATCACGCTTTATCTGGCCGAGATCGGCATGGATATCGACGGCTGGGACGACGAGGCGGGCAAGCGCGCCTGGATGGAAGACGGCATTTGGCAGGGTACGCGCGAAGCGGTCGAGACCATCATGGGCGCGAGCGACTACCTGGAGCAGTACTTGGCGATCAACCTGGTCTTCGAGCCGCTGGTGGGCGAGTTGTTCCGCTCGCAGTTCCTGATGCAGGTCGCCGCCGCCAACAACGACTACGTCACCCCGCCGGTGATTTCGGCGGCAGAGGCGGACTACGAGCGCAATCTCGCGAACGCCATCGACCTGGCGTACATGCTCGCCAACGATGAAGAACACGGCGAGGCCAACCGGCAGGTCTTCCAGGGCTGGGTGGAAAAGCACATCGCGCTGGCCAACAGGGCCTCCGCCGGGTTGAGGCCGATCTGGTCGCAGCCGCACTCCAAGCCGCTCTCCTACGACGACGCGCAGGCGCAGTCGCTCGAACGGCTGGACAAGATCCTCGGCGAAATCGGCCTCAGCCGCTGAACGGAAAGGAAATCCACACATGAGCACGAGTGCACGCGACGCATCCTCGCAGAACATCTTCAAGTCGATGAAGGACATCACCTTCGACCAGACCATCTCGCACCAGTGCGGCGTTACGATGAGCGATTCGGTCGAGGCCCGCGCCATCGCGGAGTTCATGGGCGAGAAGGAAGGGGTGACCGTGACTTACCAGCCCGCGCTGATCCGGATCGACGGTGAGGGCAAGCTGATCTTCGAAATGGACGCGATCACCGAATATCTCGGCCGCGAGATGACCGCTGAAACTTTCGAGGTCAACGCCTCCACCCACTACGGCCGCATGGTCCGCGTGGACGACAACACCGTCATCCTCTTCGGCGATATGGACGAGATGATGGAATACATCTGACGGGTCCGGGCGTGGCGCGGTGTACCGCGGCACGTCCGGCAACACGCCCGCCAAGACGCAGGGACGCTTCAACAAAATATGACGGGGTAATCATGTATAAGACACCGGACGGCAAAGAAATCTTCGTGGTCGACGGCCACGTCCACTTTTGGGACGGCAGCCCGGAGAACCAGCGCAACATTCACGGCAAGCAGTTCATCGACTGCTTCTACGCCTATCACACCAACCTCAGCCCGCCGGAGCAGCGTTGGGAGAAGTCGAAGTTCGAGAAATACTCGATGGACGATCTCTATCAGGATCTCTTCATCGACGGTCCCGACGACGTTGCGATCGTGCAGTCGACCTATCTCAACGACTTCTACAAGAACGGCTTCAACACGATCGAGCGCAACGCCACGGTCGCCAAGCGCTACCCCGAGCGATTCATTGTGAACGGCGCCTTCGATCCGCGCGACGGCGAAGCTGCGCTGGAGTACATCCACTATCAGAAAGAGACCTACGACGTGCAGGGCATGAAGCTCTATACGGCGGAGTGGCACGGCGATTCCAAGGGCTACAAACTCAGCGACCCCTGGACCTACAAGTGCCTGGAACTCTGCGAGAAGCTCGGCATTCGCAACATGCACGTCCACAAGGGCCCGACGATCATCCCCTTGAACATGGACGGCTTCGACGTGCGCGACGTGGACTATGCGGCGACCGACTTTCAGGGCCTGAACTTCATCATCGAGCACTGCGGCCTGCCGCGCCTGGACGACTTCTGCTGGATCGCGACACAGGAAACCAACGTTTACGGCGGTCTCGCCGTGGCCTTGCCGTTCATCCACGCCCGGCCGCGCTATTTCGGCGAGGTGATCGCGGAACTGCTGTTCTGGATCGGACCGGACAAGATTCTCTTCGGCTCGGACTACGCGATCTGGACCCCGAAATGGTTGGTGGAGAAGTTCTGGAACTATCAGATCCCCGAGGATATCGCGCAGGAGCGCGGGGTGCAGCTCACCGACGAGATCAAGGAGAAGATCCTCGGCCTCAACGCGGCCCGGCTCTACAACATCGACGTGGCCGCGAAGAAGGCTCGCCTCGCCGAATCCCCCGTGACCATCGCGGCGGAGTAAGCGCCATGCAGGAAGGCGAGAGGAACTCCCCGCGCTTGCGGGACGTCTGGGGCCGGCTCGATCAGGTGACGGACCCGGAACTCGACGAGCCCATCACCGATATGGGCTTTGTGGAAACCGTGGCGATCTCCGACAGCAACGAGGTGAAGGTGTCCTTTCGCCTTCCGACCTTCTGGTGCAGCCCGAATTTCGCCTTCCTGATGGCGGAGGGCATCCGCAAGGAAGTCGGCGCGCTGCCCTGGGTCACGGGGATCGAGGTTCGGCTCCATGACCATATGTGTGCGGAGGAGATGAACGAGGCCGTCAACACGGGGCGCAGCTTCTCCGACGCCTTCGCCCTGCTGCCCGAGTTGGGCGATCTGGACGAGGTGAAGGAGAAGTTCGAGGGCAAGGCGTTCCAGCGGCGTCAGGAATCGGTGCTGCTGGGCCTGCGCGAGCAGGGCTTTACCCCGGAGCAGGTGGCGGCGATGACGTTGGGGCAGTTGGATCTCGTCACCTTCGACGACCCCGCCACCGCCCGGCAGCAGGGCCGTTACCGCGCGCTTCTGACTGCGCGCGCACTGGCGAAAGCGCCTGACGACCATGCCTTCCCCGCCCTCGACGGAGCGCCGCTGACCGTGGCGAGCTACCCGGTGCGGATGGAACAGCTTCGCGCGGTGAGGATCAACATGGAGTTCGGCGGCGCGCTCTGCCGTGGCCTGAAGCAAAGCCGCTACAAGGAGGTCGTCCGGGTGGGCGAGGAGCCGACACTGGTGGACTTCCTGGAGGATCGCGTCCCGCCGCGCCCCAAGCCCGGCTGAGGCCCTCCGGCCAAACTGAACCGCCAATAATAAGACGCTCATGACTGCCCGAATGCGGCAGAGGGAGGAAGCTATGCCCAAAATTCTAGTCCACGGAAACGAGGCGCGCCAAGCGCTTGCGCGCGGCGTCAAGCGGCTCGCGGCGGCGGTGGAGCCGACGCTGGGGCCGAAGGGGATGAACGCGATGGTGGATCGCCCCATCGGAACCCCGCTGATCACCCGCGACGGCGTGTCCATCGCCTCGGAGATCGAGCTGTTCGAGCGCTTCGAGAACATGGGGGCGCAGGTGGTCCGCGAGGTCTCGATGCAGACCAACGAGGTGGCCGGCGACGGCACCACCACCTCGATCGTGCTGGCCAACGCCCTGGTGCAAAGCGGCGTGCAACTCACCGAGCGCGGCGCGAAGGCGGTGGACCTGTGCCAAGGGATCGACCTTGCCGTCACGCCGGTGCTGGCGGCGCTGCGTCAAGAGGCCCGCCCCGTGGAGGGCAATCTGCTCGACGCGGTCGCCAATATCGCCGCCGGGAACCGCCAGTTGGGTGCGCTGGTCGCCCAAGCTTACCGCGCCGTGGGGACGGAGGGCGTGATCACCACCGACTTCGCGCTGGGGATCGAAAGCTATCTGGAGGTGGTCGAGGGGATGTCCTTCGACCGTGGCTATATTTCCCACCACCTCGTCACCGATCAGGAGACGATGAAGGCGGAGTTGAAGCAGCCCTACATCCTGCTGACCGACCTCAAGCTGACGAGTCCGCAGCAGATCGCGAACGCTCGCCGGATCGCGGAAGAAGACGACCGGCCGCTGCTGATCGTCTCCGAGGACTGCTCGCCCGAGGTGCTGACCTCGCTTCTGACCCGCGATGCGCCCGGCAAGGTCCTGGTGATCCATCCGCCCGAGTACGGCCAGTGGCGCAAGGCGATGATGGAAGACCTCGCGATCCTCACCGGCGGACGCGTTCTGGTGCGCGATCTCGGCGGACGGCTGGAGGACATAACCCGCGACGATCTGGGTTCGGCCGATGCGGTCTGGTCCACCGGCTCCGACACCACCATTGTGCGGGGGCACGGCGATCCGAAGACCGTCGCTGCACGGCGGGGACAGGTGCAGCGCCTGTTCGACCGCGCGCCGCCGAACATCGAGCAGGACAAGCTGCGCGAACGGCTGGCGAAGCTCTGCGGCGGGACCGCGGTGATCTACGCGGGCGGCGTCACCCCGGTGGAGCAGAAACGCACCATCCAACTGGTCGAGGACTCGCTGAACGCGGTCCGCGCGGCGCTGGAGGATGGCGTGGTCGTTGGCGGCGGGGTGGCGCTCGCACGCACGGCCGCGGCCTTGGACGGGCCGATTGGGGGCGTTCGGGGCGACGTGCAGGCGGGGATGAAACTAGTTCAGTCGGTGCTGTCGCGTCCGCTGGCCCATATCGCGATCAACGCCGGTGGCGACCCGGATGAGGTGGTTCGCATGAGCGCGAAGCTCGGCGCGAGCGAAGGCTTCAACGCGGAGACCGGGCAGTTCGGCGACCTGCTCGACGCCGGGGTTATCGACCCGCTCAGCGTGACCTCGGCGGCGCTGCTCAACGCCGCATCGGTCGCGAAGCTGATCCTCACCACGCAAACGCTGATCGGCGATTTGCCGGAAGGCGAGGACCCCACCGCCGGACCCGCGCTGGGCGGCGGCGCCGAACTTCTGGGCCGGGCGTGAGCGCCTTGGCTTCCGATCATTCCCACTATAGTGACGACGATAGGAGATCCCGGCTATGAGCGAATTGAAATTGAGCGGTAAGAGCGCCATCGTCACCGGCGGCTCGCGCGGTATCGGCAAGGGGATCGCGATGATCCTCGCCAGGAACGGCGCGGACGTCGCCTTCAACCACTACCGCGACGAGGAGCGGGCCAGCGAAACGGCGAACGAGATCAAGGCGCTGGGCCGCAAGGTCTACGCCGCCGAGTGCGATGTGTCCAAGCCTGCCTCGGTCAACGCGTTTTACCGCGACGCGTGCGAGCGCCTGGGCGACATCGGTATTCTGGTGAACAACGCCGGGCACAACATCACCGAGAACTTCGAGGACATCACGGAAGAAAGCTTCGACCGGATGCTCGACGTCCACGTCAAGGGCACGTTCTTCATGACGCAGGCGGTCTATCGCGACATGAAAGCGCGCGGCGAGGGGCGGATCATCAACGTCACCTCCCAGCTTGCCTATAAGGGCGCGGGCACGCTCACGCACTACTGCGCGGCCAAGGGCGCAAACATGACCTTCACGCGGGCGCTGGCGCTGGAATGCGCCGGGACCGGGGTGCTCGTGAACGCTGTCGCGCCGGGCGTGACCAACACCGATCTGCTGACGCCGCTGTCCAAGGACCTGCTGGACACGCTGAAGGCGGCGATCCCGCTCCATCGCTTCGGCGAGGTGGACGAGATCGCTCCGGCGGCGCTGCTGCTGGCCTCGCCGGAAGGCAGCTTCTTCCATGGGACCTGCATCTCTCCGAACGGCGGCGAGGTGATGCTGTAGTCCCGCAACGGGCCTCCCTGTGACTGCATGATTGCAAGCGGCGTTTCTTCCGGCTTTGAAGCCTTGGCGATGGCATTCGATCGACGCCAGGGCTATGGTTGAAACGTCCGCTTGCCTTTTTTTGGGAGATTGCAGTCAAATGTCCAGCTTCACCGACGTGACGAGACGGGCGGCGCTTGCAGGCGTCGCTGCTGGAGCGCTTGCGCCTCTCGCACTCAGCGCGATCCCGCGGCCAGCCCTTGCCGAAGCGCCGATGCTGGGCGCCGCGCGGCCGCAATTCTACCGTTTCCGCCTGGGCGCGTTCGAGGTCACGAGCCTGCTTGACGGGGCGCTGCCGTTCGACGGGCCGCACCCAATTTTCGGCGAGGATCAGTCGGCCTCTACCGTCGCCGAACTGGCCGAGGCGAATTTCCTGCCGGACGCGCGGATGGAGATCTCCTTCACGCCGCTTCTGGTCAACACTGGATCGGAATTGGTCCTGTTGGACGCCGGAAACCCGGCGGAGCGGGGGCCCGCTGCCGCGAACCTCGTGCAGGCGCTGCAAGCCGCCGGATACGAGCCGGAGCAGGTGGACGTTCTGGTGATCACCCACATGCACCCGGATCACATCGGCGGGCTAATGCGCGACGGTGCGCCGGTCTTCCCGAACGCCCGCTACTACACCGCCGAGGCGGAGTACGATTTCTGGTCGCACGAAGACCGGCTGTCCGGGGGCACCGAAGGTGTCGCGCGGCTGGTTCAGGTGAACGTCGTGCCGCTGGCGGAGAAGATGACCTTCCTCAAGGACGAGAGCGAGATTGTACCGGGCATTCGCGCGGTCGC
>SKZV01000293.1 GCA_007127165.1 Rhodovibrio sp.
CTTGCGCGGCCTCGTCCCCTCCCCGCATACTCGCAAAAGATAAAGCACCGGGGAGAGCGACGATGGACGCCAAGGAATTGCGGGCTAAGCAAGCGCCGCTGAAGGAGCGCTACAAGGCTGACCCTGAGACGGCCAAGGTGACATCTCAGGCGGTGGGGCGGATCGCGGCGGAAGACATCGTCTGTAACGTCGGAGGGTGGAACCACAACATCGTGGCGGGGCTGCACGGCTCGACCGGAGGCGATGGAACGCAGGCCTGCTCCGCCGATCTGCTGCTGCAAGCGCTGGTCGCCTGTGCCGGGGTCACCTTGAAGAGCGTCGCCACGGCGATGGGTGTGCACCTGCGCGACGCCGCGATCACGGCGGAGGGCGATTGGGATGCGCGCGGAACCCTGGGACTGAGCAAGGAAACGCCGGTGGGGCTGAGCGGCGTCCGCCTGCGCTTCGATCTCGACACCGATGCGGATCGGGCCACAGTCGACAAGCTGATCCAGCTGACCGAGCGGTTCTGCGTGATCTACCAGACTTTGAAGGCGCCGCCAAGTGTGAGCGTGGAGATACACGGAGGCGTGGAATAACGGCGCGGTGGAATAGTAGAACCCTCATGCCGCTTCACTCTCCGCATCCTCCTCTTCCTGAGTCTTCTTGCGGCGTCCGGGCAGGCGGCGAGGCCGTGCGGCTGGCGGGATCGAGTGGCGGCCGGTGAGAGATTCGGAGACGCTCTGTGCCACCGTCTCCTGGCAGTGCTGCGCCAACGCCTTGCGCGACGGGAAATCGTCGATCGATACCGACGGATGGAAAGTGACCTCGACCGTCACCGTGCCGAGCCCCACTGCCGTCCACATGTGCGAGGCCAGTTCCATGTCGCCGTACCACGCAAAGAAAGGCCGCAGGTATCGGCCCATCGGCATCCCGTCGAGCTTTGTGTAAGCGATGGACACCGGCTGGATCGTTAGGGCCTCACCGTGCGGGCGCTTCTCCGCGACCGAAAACAGCGCGCTCTTGAACGGCAGCACGCGATTGCCATCGTCGCTGGTCCCCTCGGGAAACAGGATCAGATCGTCACTCGCCTCCAACCGCCGGGTCATCTCGTCGCGGTGGGCAACCGCCTTGCGCGGCACGCGCTCGATGAAAACCGTACGCTGCAGGCGGGCCAGCGTGCCGAAAAACGGCCAGTTGGACACCTCCGACTTGGCAACGAAGGAGGCGGGCAACAGCGCTCCCAGGATCGCCACATCAAGATAGGACGCGTGGTTGGAGACGAAGAGCGTCGGATGCTTCTGCGAAGGCTCGCCATAGCGTTCGATCCGAAAGCCAAGGATGCGGGCGCATTGGCGATGGTACCAGCGCGGCAAACTTCGGCGCAGCGGCAAGTGCAGCAGCAACGCCGCCGCCTGCACCGGAAGCAGAACGAGGGTCAGGGTCACATAGACCACCAAACGCGCGGCAGCCCGGCTCGGTGAAAAGAAGGATAGCTGCTCCATCGCGATCGGTTTTCCTTCCAGGAGTGTTGCTGGCCGTTCGCTAGAGCGTTTTTCGTTCACAAGGGTTCACGAAAAACGCTCTATACCTTTTGTTCTGGCGCATTTTCGAAGTGGCGAACCGGTATCCACTTCGCCTGAAAATGCTAATTCACGGCGTTATTTGGCGAAGCAAACCGCCGTCGCCAGAAGCCAGCCAACCAGCCCTGACCCTGTGCCGCCGAGGGGAGCCAGCCGCGCGAAGCGAACCCGCTTGACGGTCAATTCTCCGCCCGGCCGCCTGGCTCGTTGCGGGTCAGATGACGGGCGTAGCGTTCGGTCACCTGGTCGGTGGGAACCACCACGCACACGTCGGTCGTGTTGAACTCGTAGTCTATCACGGCGCCTTCGCCGACAAAGCCGCCCAGGCGGAGGTACCCCTTGATCAAGGGTGGCAGCTTCGCGAGCGCCCGCCGGGGGTCGAACGCCTCCGGGGTCAGCCGGTTCATGTCCTCATAGCGATCCGGCAAGGCCTTCGGCCGCAAGTTCGGAGGCGCCAGATGGTTCTGGTGCAGATAGGACAACTGCGGCCCCAAAGCCTCCAGGTCAGTTCCGTGCAGCGATCCGCAGCCGAACATGATGCGCACGTTGAAGTGCAGGACATACTCGGCAATCCCGCGCCACAGGATCTGCATCGTGCTGCCGCTCCGGTAGGCCTCCGCCACGCAGGAGCGACCGAGTTCCACGATATCTCCAGGGTAGTCCAGCAGCGGTGTGATATCGTATTCATCGGCTGTATAGAACTGCCCGGCCCGCTGTGCCTGGGACCGGCGCATCAAGCGGTAAGTTCCGATCACCGCCTCCGGCCCGTCGCCCAGCGTGCGATCGAACATCAGCAAATGGTCGGCGAAGTCGTCGTAGCGGTCGAACTCGCGCGCGCAGGCGCGCTGCGCCTCGCTCGGCTTCGCGTGCATCTCCTCCACGAAGATCCGATAGCGCAAACGCTGAGACGCCTCGATCTCCGCCCGGCTTTCAGCCAGACGAATCCGGAGGTTTCCGGAGAGAACGTCGACAGGTCTTTTGGTTCCGTCCGTGCCCGTGCTTTGCATTGCGTTCATCGCCGCTGCTCCTTCAACCGTGTCGGGCGGAGGTTTCGCAAGCATCCCCGTCCCTGATCCCGCACGAGGCCTTTGATTCCGCATGCGCGAGTCTTTTGGCTTCGAATCCAAAGATGGATGGCACCCCTGGAAGCATGAAGACCCGGAAGGCGAATCGCCAGGATTCCGCGCCTCGCGACCGCTTGCCCATGATGGCGGGATAACAGCCTTGCCACCCTGACTCCAGGCCACGAAAAAGGCGCCCTCCGCCCAAGGGACGAACGGCGCCTATCACGTTCTTGGCCTTCGAAACACCCGCCGCGATACTTGCGCGCGCCAGGTCAACGACGCCGGAAAACAAACAAACTATTTCCGTGCACGCGTGCCGAGGCCGATTTCCTTGGCCAGACGGCTACGCTGCTTCGCGTAGTTCGGCGCCACCATCGGATAGTCGGCCGACAGGCCCCACTTCTCCCGGTATTCTTCCGGGGACATATTATAGGCGGTCTTGAGGTGGCGCTTAAGCATCTTCAGCTTTTTGCCATCTTCAAGACAGATGATGTAGTCCGGCGTAACCGACTTCTTGACGGAAACTGCCGGGCTCGGCCGTTCCTGAGTGACTTGGCCACCTTGTTCGACCTGCGTCAGGGTCTCGTAGACTTCCCGAATAAGCTTCGGCAAGTCGTTCACGGCCACCGAATTATTGGATACATGGGCCGCGACGATGTTCGTGGTGAGACTCAGGATCTCGTTGGACTTACCTTGTTCCGACATGGACTTTCCCAGTGTTGCATAGGTTCTGGCAGGTGTATAAGAACTTCCTGCAGGCAAAGCAACAGGAAAATTCTTATATTCAAGACTTGTTTCAGCATCGCGTTACAATATAGTTAACATTGTCTCTCCATTTATAGTCTTCACATCCTCGGGAGGGTTGCTCTCATGCGACTCTCAGCCGCGGAAAAACGCGCAGTTGCGCCTATCCTACTCCTTTCGTATAAGCAAGTCAGGCTGGGGTTTTTCGGCTGGATCGGATCGAGAGGACGCATGGCCGACATGCTCGTGTGTGGGGCCGGTGGATTCATCGGCAGCCACCTTGTGAAGCGCCTGAAGGCGGAGGGGCATTTCGTGCGCGCCGCCGATCTGCATCGCCCGCGCTACGCGCCCTCGCCCGCCGACGAGTTCGTGATCGCCGACCTGCGTGACCCGCGCGCCTGCGCCAAGGTGTTCGACCGGCCGTTCGATGAGGTCTACCAACTGGCCGCCGACATGGGCGGTGCGGGCTATGCCTTCAGCGGCGAAAACGACGCCGACATCCTGCGCAATTCCGCCGCAATCAACACGAGCGTTCTGAGTTGTTGCCGTGCAGAGCGGGTGGGCCGGATCTTCTATTCCTCCTCCGCCTGCGTCTATCCGCGCGAGCGGCAGGCGGACGCCGCAGCGCCGGACTGCCGGGAATCGACCGCCTATCCGGCCAATCCCGACAGCGATTACGGCTGGGAGAAACTATTCGCCGAGCGGCTTTATCAGGCTCATGCGCGCAACTATGGCCTGAGCGTTCGCATTGCCCGCTATCACAACATCTTCGGGCCGGAGGGATCGTGGAACGACGGCCGGGAGAAGGTCCCTGCGGCGATGTGCCGCAAGGTCGCGCTGGCCAGCGACGGCGGAACCGTGGACATCTGGGGCAACGGCGCGCAAACCCGCTCCTTCCTCTATATCGACGAGTGTTTGGAGGGCACACTCCAGCTGATGCGCTCCGCGTTCCCCGGCCCCGTCAACATCGGCTCGGCGGAGATGGTCAGCATCGACACCCTGGCGGAGATGATCGCGGCGATCGCCGGGAAGCGGATCGTCAAGCGCCACGAACTCGACGCCCCGGTGGGCGTAGCCGGTCGCAATTCCGACAACACGCTCATTCTTAAAACGTTGGGCTGGGCACCGTCGCAGCCGCTGGCCGAAGGCTTGCGCAAGACCTATCATTGGGTGGCCCGGCAACTCGCGGAGACAAACGCCCGTCAAATGGCCGCCCTCTAAAACTCCTTCCTCCGCCTCCCACGCCCGACCGGCAACAATCGACACCTATCGCGCCAGTATTGTCGCCCTTCGGTTACCACATTTGCGTCGAAATTAATTCATTGCGAAACCCCTGCAACGGCCCGAGGTTCAATGAGAGCGCGAAGATTTTGCGCCACTTCGGCCTGCTAGACAAAAGCTTAGAGCGGTATGGCGATTCGAAGACACGTCATCCGGCTCTACTGCACGCGCGAGGCTCGGAGGCCGATTGCGGATCTCGGGGAGGGGCGTCATGCAGGTCGAGGAGTGGAGCGCCGCCGGTCATTATGCGGAGGTGGCGGGCCAGCGCATCTTTCTGCGCCAAGGCGGCTCCGGGCCGCCGCTCGTGCTGATCCACGGCTTTCCGGCGGGCTCCTGGATCTGGCACCGCATCTGGCCGCACCTTGCCGCTCGCTGGACTGTGATCGCGCCCGATCTGCTCGGCTTCGGGTTATCCGACAAGCCTGCGGAGGCCGATTACACGATTTCCCAGCAAGCCGATATCGTCGATACGCTGTTGACGCAGCTTGGCCTGCGAGAGGTCGATGTGCTGGCCCATGCCTATGGAGTTTCGGTGGCGCAGGAACTGTTGGCGCGCAGGGTTCACGACCCTCCCGGGGCCGATGCCGTGCCGCCGGTGGCAATCCGCTCGATTTGTTTCCTGAACGGAGCCGTCTTTCCGGAAGCCAACCGTCGCACGTTCGGCCAGCGCCTGACGGTCTCGGCCATCGGTCCACTGGTCGGCTGGGTGGCGGGTTTTCCCTACGCCCCCTTCCGCCGGAATATGTGCAGCGTTTTCGGGCGCGACACAAAGCCGACGGAGGCGGACCTCAAGGCGTTCTGGACCTTGCTGCGTCATAACGGCGGCGAGCGCGTGATCTGGAAGCTGATGACCTATCTGGCGCAGCGCGAAGCTAACCGCGAGCGCTGGGTCGGCGCGATGGAGCGCAGCGGAATTCCGCTCCACATGATCCTCGGCCCCGACGACCCGCTGTCCGGCGCACAAGGCCGGCGCTGGCGCGAGCTTCTGCCCCGCTACGAGGTGGCGGTTCTGGACTCGCAGGTGGGCCACTTCCCGCAGTTCGAAGCGCCCTCGGCGGTCGCGTCAGCCTATGAGCAGTTCCGCACCGAAACCGGAAATCGTGGCGTCCCCGAGAGGATTCGAACCTCTGACCTGCTGCTTAGGAGGCAGCCGCTCTATCCTGCTGAGCTACGGGGACGCAAGGCAGGAGGCCGATAACGCGGCGGTTATAACATGGCCCGGACCGGCTTCGCCACCGGTGGCGATCACTTTATTCCCATATGAGCGCCTGAGTCAGTCGAAAGAGCGGTACGTGGTAGTAAAGCGACACAACCTCCGCTCCCGGATTGTGGTCGTCGATGCCTGCGTTCGAGAGGTGGGAGAAGGCGACTGCGAGGCGCGAGCGGTCGGGAAATCGGTAGGCTAGCTCCGCCTGCGAGCGGAACATGATGGTGGAGCCCAGGTCCTTGCCCTGCCCTTGCTCATAGCCGCCCGCACCGACCGCGCCGGTGAGGACGAATCGACGGCCCAGCGGGATGTCGAGCAGCACGCCGCCGCCACCCCAAAGGCCGCCCTCGCTGGTCAACTCCACCCCGGCCCAGGGCTTGAAATACCAGAGCCCTCTGTCGTGGCGGTACTCCAGGCGGAAGTCGACGGCTTCATCGTCTCCGCCCGAAACGTCGAAAAAACCCGCGCCGAAGGAGAGGTACTTCGGATCGCCCCTTCGCTCCTCGACCTCTTGCGCCGAAAGCTGGAGCGGCAAGAGCACGGCCAGCAGCAGCACCGCCGTTGTGCGAAACGCGACAAGACCCTTCAAAGCCGTGTCCCCCCTTTCCGGATCCCGCTGAAGTCGTTCGGCATATTATCGCGGCGCTGACTCGACTCAAGTCACAGCGTCGCGAAGGACGCTGGTCTACTCCATCCCTTTGCAATCCTCCGTGGCGGCGACCAGTGCGCGGCGCACGCCCGGCTCCATGGCGGAGTGTCCTGCATCCGGAATGACCGAGAGGCGCGCGCGCGGCCAGCGGCGGTGCAGGTCGTACGCGCTCGCGATCGGGCAAACGATGTCGTAGCGGCCCTGCACGATATGGCCCGGTGTCTCGGCGATCCGGTGGGTGTTGTCGAGCAGTGCGTTCTTCTCCAGGAAGACGCTGTTGACGAAGTAGTGCGCCTCAAGCCGCGCGAGGCTCAACGCCATGCGGTCACGGCCGAACGCGGCGATCGTCTCGGGGCTCGGCAGCAGGGTTGAACAAGCGCCCTCGTAGCTGGACCAGGCGCGCGCCGCCGGAAGGTGCACCGAAGGGTCCGGGTCCATCAGGCGCGCATGATAGGCTGCCAGCAGATCGCCGCGTTCGGCCTCCGGAAGAAAGCTGGAGAACCGTTCCCACGCTTCGGGGAAGATCGTGCGCATGCCGTAAAGGAACCAGTCGACTTCGCTTTTCCGGCACAAGAAAACGCCGCGCAGAACCAGGGCGGTGACCCGCTCGGGATGGCTTTGTGCATAGGCGAGCGCGAGAGTGGAGCCCCAGGAGCCGCCGAACACCAGCCAGCGCTCGACCCCCAGGTGCGCGCGCAGCCGCTCCATATCCGCGATCAGGTGCTGCGTCGTGTTGTCCCGCGTCTCCGCGATGGGGCGGGAGCGTCCGGAGCCGCGCTGGTCGTAGACGATGATGCGATAATGCCGGGGATCGAAGAAGCGGCGATGATCCGACGACGCGCCCGCCCCCGGCCCGCCATGCAGAAAAACCGCCGGTTGCCCCGCCGGATTGCCCGCCGTCTCCCAATACATCGTGTGCAGGGAATCGAGGCGAAGCAGGCCGCTGTCCACGACATCCGCTGGTGGATAGAGATCGCGTTGCTTCGGGGCCATCCGGACTCCATCGTTTGCAGGCTTCTTGCATAGCCTATCCCAACCCCCTGCGTCACCTGCTAGAGTATGGCGATGAACAGGCTGCCGGTCCCAAACCTCATCCTTCGTCACTTCCTGGCCATTGTCGCCGCGCTGCTGCTGGTGCAATCCCCAGCGGCGGGCGAACCACGCGTGCCCGAACCGCTGATCGCCGAATCCCTCGGCCGGGTTGTGGAGATCGTCGACGGCGACAGCCTGGTGCTCGAGGATGAGCGGCGGGTGCGGCTCGTGGGACTACAGGCGCCGAAGCTGCCGCTGGGCCGCCCGAACTTCGAGCCCTGGCCGCTCTCCGACGAAGCCAAGGCGGCGCTCGCGGATCTCACGCTCGGCGAGGAGGTGATCCTCGCCCATGGCGGACGACGCGAGGACCGGCACGGGCGGCGGTTGGCGCATCTGTTCCTGGAGGACGGAACCTGGGTGCAGGAGGAGATGCTGCGGCGCGGGCTGGCGCGGGTCTACAGTTTCGCCGACAATAGGGCGCTGGTAGATCGCCTGCTTAGGGTCGAGCGGGAGGCTCGGGCGGACCGGCGCGGTATCTGGAGCGATCCCTTCTATGCAGTCCGCACGCCCGCGCAACTCCACGACGAGATCGGAACCTTTCAGATCGTCGAGGGCCGCGTTCTCAACGTAAACGAAGTCCGCGGCCGCGTTTTCATCGACCTGGAAGAGGATTGGCGCGACGGCTTTTCGCTTTCGCTGGCGCCTGCCGTGCGGAGAGATTTCGAATCCGGGGGAATCGACGTAGACTCCTACGAAGGAAAACTTGTGAGGGTGCGCGGCTGGGTCTCCTCCTATAACGGCCCAAGGATGGAGCCGACGCATCCGGAACAGATCGAGGTGTTCGAGTGAGCCGAAAGTCCTGGAAATACCGCGCGGCGGCGCTGGCGATGGCGGCGATGCTGCCGGCCCTGGCGGCCTGCGAGACCGCGCCCGCGACGGGAGCGACCTTTTTCGGCGCCGGTATGACGCCGGAGCAGGAGCGCCGCGTCGCCGCGGAAGAACACCCCAAGTTGGTGGAGCAGTTCGGTGGCGAATACGAGAATGAAGACGTCCGGAGGTACGTGAGCAGCCTCGGTAACCTGCTGGCCCAAACATCGGAGATGCCGGATCTGGACTGGACGTTCACCGTCCTCGATTCACCGGTGGTAAACGCCTTCGCCTTGCCCGCCGGGTATGTCTACGTCACGCGCGGGCTTTTGGTGCTGGGCGACAACGAGGCACAGCTCGCCGGGGTGCTGGGGCACGAGATCGGCCACGTTACCGCGCGGCACTCAGCGCAACGCTACGGCACCTCCATCCTCGCCGGTGTCGTGGGACTCGCAACGGGCGTGGCGGTCGGCCAGGAGGCGTCGCAAGCGGTCGGGATGCTGTCCCAGGTGGCGCTCAGCAGCTATTCCCGCAGCCACGAGTTCGAGGCGGACATGCTGGGCGTGCGCTACACCTCGCGCAGCGGCCACGATCCCGACGGAATGGCGCAGTTCCTGGGCAAGATGCAGCAGGAAAGCCGCCTGCAAGCGGAGCTTCGGGGCGATCCCGAGGCGGCCGACCGCTTCAGCCTGTTGCAGACCCACCCGCGCACCGTGGACCGGGTGCGCGAGGCCCGCGAGGCGGCGGGCGTGGCTCCGGTGCAGGACCCAATTATCGGCCGCGACGTCTATCTGTCGAAGCTGGACGGCGTGACGGTCGAGGACAGCGCCGAGCAGGGGTTCGTCCGCGACCGCCGGTTCCTGCATCCCGAGCTGCGTTTCGCCTTCGAGGTTCCTGATGAATTCCGGCTCTTCAACTCGTCCACCCAGGTTCTGGCGATGGGTCCGGACAACGCGCTCATCATTTTCGACGCCGCCGGGCGCGACGCCCA
>SKZV01000263.1 GCA_007127165.1 Rhodovibrio sp.
ATTTTGATGGGGTAGCCGCAGAGCCCGCTTTCACCGAAGAGCGGGCGGGCGGGCGTATGGGCGCTTGCCCCGCCGCCGACGTCTCCGTAGGGTGTCGCCGCGTTTGGGGCACTCAGGTTCGTGCGGCGGAGAGGATGACAGAGTGATGGCCGAGGATGCGAGCGGCGGGAAGGGCGACGTCGGCGGGAAGCCGGCCGATGTGGCGGACTTGAGTTTCGAAGAGGCGCTGGCCGAGCTTCGCCAGATTGTCGAGCGCCTGGAAAAGGGCGAAGGGCGGCTTGATGAAGCCATCGACGCCTATGATCGCGGCGCGCGGTTGAAGGCGCACTGCGAGCGCAAGCTCAAGGAAGCGGAGTCGAAGATCGAGAAAATTCGCCTGGGCGAGGACGGCGTCGGCGTGGAGCCACTCGACGTGGACGAACCGGGGCGCTAAGGCGCTTCCGGTTACTTAAGGTAGTCCGGCCCCTCCAGATATCGCGCGCGGGTTTGCGCGACGGACGCGGGCGAAGTGTTTCCTGAAAACGCCCTAACAACGACAACACGGACGGGTACAGTGACGGATCTATTAGACGCGATGAGAAGCACTGCCTCGGCGGTGACCCGGCAGCTAGACGCGCTTTTGCCGGAGGCGGCGGGTCCGCGCGGGCAGGTGGTCCAGGCGATGCGCTATGCCACCCTTGGTGGCGGGAAGCGGCTGCGTCCGTTCCTGGTGGTGGCGACGGCACGGCTGTTCGACGTGCGCGACCCTCGCGCGCTCCGGGTGGCGGCGGCGCTGGAGATGGTGCACTGCTACTCTTTGGTGCATGACGATCTTCCGGCGATGGATAACAGCGACCTTCGGCGCGGCAACCCAACGGTGCACCGGAAGTTCGACGAAGCCACCGCGATTCTGGCGGGCGACGGACTGCTCACGGAGGCTTTTGGGGTGCTCTCCCATCCCGATACGCACAAGGACCCGGCGGTGCGCGCACTGTTGGTGCAGGAACTGGCGGCAGCGGCCGGGGCGGCGGGCATGGTTGGCGGCCAGATGATCGACATTTCGCCGGAGCGCGAGGATCTCGATTTGGATGGCGTGACAGAATTGCAACGGTTGAAGACCGGCGCGTTGATCGACAATGCCTGCCAGTCCGGCGCGATCCTTGGGCAGGCGGATGACCCTTCGCGGCAGGCGCTGGCGGCTTTCACGGCCGACCTGGGTCTGGCCTTCCAGATCGCCGACGATCTGCTGGATACCGAAGGTTCTTCAGCGGAACTTGGCAAGCCGACCGGGCAGGATGTGGCAGCCGGTAAGGCAACGTTCGTCAGCCTTCTGGGTCCGAAAGGCGCGCGCGACAAGGCCGTGCGGCTTGTCGATTCGGCGGTGGAGCACCTGAATTCATTTGGCGAAAAGGCCGACCTTCTGCGTCAAACCGCGCACTTTGTGATCGAACGGAAAAGCTAGCGCCGTCCGTTCATGAGCGGTGGTGAGGTAGAGCGGAATCAGGTTGTTACTGCGCTCATTTTAACCGGTGTGGCAGGGCTTCCGCCCCGTTTCACGGTGTCGGGGTTCGGCGCGCCGGGGACGCCGTTTCCGAGATTCGTCGCGGCTGGGCGCGAAAGATGACACAGGAGTGTTGCATCTTCGCGCGCAACGCGCGAAACTAGTGTCGTCGACGGTGTAGGTCGAAATGTTTCGCTCGGCAGGGGATTTCGAATGCGTCCGCGCTTAGGCCTTTTTTTAGCTGCCTGCGCCATTACGGTTTTGCCGATCTCCGCAAAGGCGGAGTCGGATTTGTATATCACGCTTCAAGGCGGCCTGAACCTGTTGAGCGATTCGAGTATCTCCTCGTCCGTCGGCGACGCGGTAGGCGGGGCATCCGAGGCGGAGTTCCGGAGCGGCTTCACGGTCGGTGGAGCGCTGGGCTCCATTTACCGCTTTCGCGGCAACGCGGGGCGCGAATTCCGTCTGCGGCCGGAACTTGATCTTTCCTATCGGAGCAACAACGTCGACAGCTTTACCTTTACGACGGCCGATGGGCAGTCGGTGTCGATGTCCGGCGTCGGTGATGTCAGCGCGCTTTCGGGTTTGGCGAATGTCTGGGTGGACGCGCCACAACTCGGGGCGGTGCGCCCCTATGCCGGGGGCGGCATAGGCATTTCCCATATCAAGCTCGACGATACGGGCGTGCGCGCCGACGGCTTCGATTTCTCGTTCGCCAATGACAGCGATAACGTCTTCACTTGGCAACTGGGCGCGGGCGTCGGGATCGAGCTGACGCAGGAGATGAGCCTTGGCGTGGACTATCGCTGGCTGATGACTCAAGACCCGGAATTCTCGGATTCTACGGGCAGTGCCTTCGATTCGGAGTTCAGCAGCCACAGCTTCATGGGCAGTATCCGCTACAACTTCTGACCAGTTAAGGCCCCGACCGGACGGGCGGGATCCTGCGCCTCTTCTTGCGTGGCTGAGCCGCTTGAGCCGATAGAGTCTTCGGCTGCCGGAAGTTCCAGCGTTACCGTGGTCCCCTCTTGGGGAATGCTGGTCAACGCGATCGTGCCGCCGTGGCTTTCCACCAGATGTTTCACGATGGGCAGTCCCAATCCGGAGCCGTGATACTTGCGATTCAACTCCCCATCGACCTGATAAAAAGGCGTGAAAACCTGCTCCGCCTCCTCGGGGTACATGCCGATTCCGGCGTCGCTGACCGCGATGCGGATTTTCCCTGGGAGGACTTCGGCAGTCACCCGGACCTCGCCGGCGGGATTAGAGAACTTCACGGCGTTGCTGACAAGGTTGAGCAGGATTTGTTGCAGGCGCTGCGGGTCGGCGTTCACTGGCGGCAGATTGGCGGGTAGCGCCGCCGTTAGCGTTATTTGAGCCGCCTCGGCCTCTGGCCGCATCATGTGCATGCAGCTCTCGACGGTATCGGTGAGGTTTACCGGCTCCAGCGAAACCGTCATTTCGCCCGCTTCCACGCGGGACAGGTCGAGGATTTCGTTGATTATCCGCAACAGATGTTCTCCGCTCACCCAGACGTCGCGGGCGTAATCGGTGTAGCGCGGGCTGTTCGGACCGAACCGCTCTTCGGCGATCACCTGGGCAAAGCCGATGATCGCGTTGAGCGGGGTGCGTAGTTCGTGGCTCATCGTGGCCAGGAATTTGGACTTCGCCTTGTTGGCCGCCTCGGCGGCGTCGCGGGCGCGTAGGATGGACTCTTCGGCGCGGCGGGTAACGGTAATGTCGGTTCCCGCACCGCGGTAGCCGCAAAAGTTACCCGCCGGGTCATAGTAGGGGGTCCCCGCAATCCGAACGTGCCGCCATTCGCCCTCCACGCTCCGCAATGCGTATTCGAGGCCGGAGAAGGGCCTGCGCTCCTCTAGGTTTGCTAGGTGGAGTTTCCGCAGATCTTCCGTTTCGAAGCGCGCCACATCCTCGCGTGTCTTGCCGAGGAAGTGATCTTGGTCGAAGCCGGTCACTTGCGCAATGCGCGGCGAGATGTAGGTAAAGCGAAGCTGGGGATCGGTTTCCCACACCCAGTCCGCCGTGGTCCCGGCGATGTCGCGAAAGCGCTGTTCGCGCTCCTCCAATGCTGCTTGGGTTGCGCGCAGGCGTGCCGCCGTGCGCCACCCGAGCCCAATTCCGCCGCCGACGACCAGCACGCCGAAGGCCAACATGCCTACGATGACGTAGTTTTTTACGCCGTTCGCGGCCTCGCCGATCTGGCGGGAAAACTGGGCCTGTAGCTCGGTCAGCTTGCTGTTGATCTGGGCAATTGGAATGAGAAATTCGTTGCGCGGGACGAGTTCCAGCGGATGCGCTCGCCGCGAGCTTCGCAGGGATCGCGCAATTGCATCAAGTTCCGTGACCGCTTCATCGGCTTTGCGCCACGTCTCGATCGCCGGTGCCAGCAAGGCCGTCTCTCCGAACAGTCGCATCAGCCAGGCCACGCCGCGCGCATCGACGGGACCGTGGCCCATGAGCATCAAGAAGGGGTAGGCGTCGCTGACGGGGCGCTCCCGGTCTTCAAGAATTTCCCTCGCCTGCTTCCCCGCAAGCGGCACCGCGATCAAATCGTTATATCGGACAAGCCCGGGCTCGTCGGGCAGGCTCGCGAACTCATAAAGCGCGTGGACCGCCTCTTTCTGAGCGTTCGAATAGAGCCCTTCGGAGGCGACGTAAGCGCGCAGCGTGTCCATCAGCGCGACACCGCCGATCCCGACCGCAAGGACCGCGATCTGGCATCCCAACAAAACGGCCGTCAGGACCACCGCACCGCGTCGGCCTTTCAGGCTGGGCGACCGGGTATGGCTGTCGTTGCGTGGCTCACCCGTCCCGTTTTGCATGCAATACCCATTGTCCCGTTTTGGAGGGGCCACCCGGCGCAAGCATTGTCAGCGCCCCTTCGCGCCGACGATCCTACAGGTTCTATTCGAAGAGGGTAGCCCGCTGGAAAGAAATTGTATTTCGCCGGATGCTTCCAAAGGCTCACATAACAATTACGGAGAGTGCGACACGGGAGTTTTGACAGCTCCCTTCAAAAAATCAAAGCTATAACTGTTTCGACCCAACAAAAACCGGGAGGTGAGTACTGTGAGACGCGCGTGGAGATATGAGAAGGCTGCGATTTCCTTCACCCTTCCCCTGCTCGCCCCGGCATTGCTCGCCCCGGGGTTGCTCGTGGGGCAGGCGCTCGCCCAGGCCGCGCCGGAGGTCGCCCAGGGGCATCCGAACGAGAAGAGCATCGGCATTTTCGTCGGCAGTGAGTTGACCGATGACGGCTCAACCATACTCGCGGGTTTCGGTCACGAGCCCTCCAGCCATTGGATCGAGATCGTGCCGCGCCAGGAGCACCCGGAGGGCGCGACCTGGAGTGTCGGCGTGACGGAGGATGCGCGGATACCCGGCGAGTTGACGGAGATTCCGCAGGCGGAGGTGACCTACAAGCATATCGCCTCGCATTACTCCGAGTTCGCGGGCTTTCCGCCGCCGCTGACCAACGGCGGACTGAACGAGCACGGCGTGGCCGCGCGGGACATCTGGTCGCCCTCGCGCCCGGAACTCGTCGAGATGTCGGAAGAGGCTGCGCCGCAGCGCGGCCCGCAGTATAGCGATCTGGCGCGCGCCGCGATGGAGCGGGCGACCACCGCGCGCGAAGCGGTCGAAGTCGTCGGCGAACTCATGGACGAGCACGGTTTCTCGACCTATGGCGGCAACTCGCACCTCTTCGCCGACGAAAACGAGGGGTGGGTCTTCATTAACTACGCAGGTGGGGAGGGCCTTTGGGCGGCCGAGCGTGTCGGGCGCGACGAAGTACGCGTGCTCTACCCCGGCTACATCCATGACTTCCCGGCCGATCCCGAGGCACATGACGACTACATGGCGTCCGGCAACCTGATCGAGTTTGCCCGCGAGCAGGGCTGGTGGGACGGCGAGGGCGACACCTTGAACCTGCAGGAGGTCTTCGGCCAATTGTTCCCGGCGGACGACCCGGGAGACTTCTACCCGTCCTTCTACACCGAGGCACGCAACCCCCCGGCGCTGGAGGAGGAGCTGCGCGAGATGGCGCCGCTCAGCCTGGAGGACATGATGGCTTACGTCCGCGATCCGCGCTGGTCGACCGACTTCGCCGGGTACGGCCAGGTCGCGCACCTGCGGCCCGACGCGCACCCCGAGTTACAGACCCTTTGGCTCGCGATCACCAGCGCCATTACAACGCCCTATGTCGCGATTCCCATCGGTACGGAAGACGTGCCGCCGGAGTTCAGGCAGCACCGCTACATGACGAAAGATTCCGACTCCCACTTCATCGATCCGGACTATGGACCGTTGGAAGCGACGCGCTACGCCACGCGGACCTTCAAGCGGTTGCTCTATCACACCTGCGAGCATCCGGCGGACTTCCTGCATCCGGTCACCGCCGAGATCGAAGCGTTCGAGCAGGACCAGATCGCCGCCCGCGCCCGCGTCGAACAGGAAGCGGCCGCGCATTTCGAAGACGGTAACGATGAAGATGCGCGCGACTACCTGACGCGAGACGTGGAGCGGCGGCTGCTGCAAAGCCTGGACTTGGGCGAGGAGCTGGTGCGCGCGGTGGAGCGGCAAACCCGCGCCGACTACGGCATCCGCATGCCCGAGGGCGAGGACGTCGAGGGCGAAACCGCTCCGGCGACCAGCCAGCACATGGCCCGCGAAGGCTGGGGCGCGATGATCCACTGCTACGAGGCGGATCTGGACGAATACCCGCGCGCCCACGGCATTTACGATGCGCCGACGAGCTTGATCCGGTAATCTTCAAGCTTACGCCCGCCGCGATTTAAAAGCGGCGGGCGTCCTTGAGCGTTGAAGAAAACCGGAGCGGAACGCAACGATGAGCGAATCTCAGGAGTGGCTCGGCCGATCGGTGACGCTGCGGGAGCGTCTCGATCCCGGCCGTGCCCGGGCAATGCAGGCGACGCTGGGCCGCGCGCCGTCGCTGGAGCAAGGAGACGCGTTGCCGCCGTTGTGGCACTGGCTGTATTTCTGGGACACCCCGCGCATCGATCTGCTGGGCGCGGACGGCCATGCTGAGAAGGGCGGGTTCCTGCCGCCGATCCAGCTTCCCTATCGCATGTGGGCGGGCGGGCGGCTGACGTTCCACCGTGCTCCGGCTTTGGGCGACTTTGCGGAGAAAACCAGTACTATCGCCGGTATCCGCGAAACCGAAGGGCGCAGCGGCCCGCTGACCTTCGTCACGGTGCGCCATCAGATCGCGGACGGCGACGGCACCTGCCTCGAAGAGGAGCAGGACATCGTTTATCGCGGAGCCTTGCCGGCGTCGGCGCAGACGTCGACGCATGCGCCGGAGGATTACGCGTGGCGGCGGGCGGTATCGCCGGGGCCGGTGTTGTTGTTCCGCTATTCGGCGCTGACCTTCAACGGCCACCGCATCCACTATGACCAGCCCTACGCCACCGGAGAGGAAGGCTACCCCGGCCTGGTGGTGCACGGGCCGTTGCTGGCGACGCTGCTTGTCGACCTTGCGCTCGAGGAGGGTGGGGGGAAACCGCCCGCACGCTTTGCGTTCCGGGCGTTGAAGCCGGTATTCGACCGCCATGCGTTCACTCTGGCGGGGTCTCCTGGGGCGGGGTCTCCTGGGGCGGGGCGGTCGGAGCCGGGAGAGGACGACCGCCTCTGGGTCGCGGATCACGAAGGGGCGCTGGCGATGGAAGCCAGCTTTACGCCATCGGTATAGGAAGAGCCGCCGTCACTCCTCGACCGCCGGGGCGGCGGTTTCCGGATCGACCGGTACGCCGGGTGCGTCCTTTGCGGTGCGGATCACCTGAATTGTCTGCACCGTGGAGACGTGATCGGCGGCGGTGAGTTGTTCCGTCAGCTCGTTTTCGTGGGCCGTGTTGCGGGCGACCACTTTCAGTACGAAGTCGTGCGGTCCCCGGCACATGTGGCATTCGCGAACTTCCGGCCACGCGCGCATGGCCGTCTCAAAGGCGCGCAGAACCGCTTCGCTCTGGCTGTCCAGCCCGACCAACGCGAAGAACGTCACCTCGTAGCCCAGCGCTTCCGGCGCGAGGTCGGCGTGAAAGCCGCGGATGTAGCCACTTTCCTCCAACGCCCGCACCCGCCGCAGGCACGGCGGCGCGGAAATGCCCGCGCGTCGCGCCAGTTCCACGTTCGTGATCCGTCCATCGTCCTGCAGATCGCGCAGAATACGCAGGTCGATGCGGTCGAGTTTGGCACGGCGCATGAGAGAATCCTCCAGGGTAGGCGTGTTTCGCGAAAGGATATTACGCCGGAGGGCTGTGGCCAAGGGCTATCGCTTCGGCACATGGAAGGACCTGCGCGCTTGCTCGAAATGCGGTTGCGGGGCAATCTGCCGCGCATGAACACGCGCAGTCCCGATACGCCCGAAATGCCCCTCCCGGCCAGCCACGACTCGCGCCCGCAATGCTGGGTCGTCAGCGAAGGGGCGGCAGGAACGGAAAACCAATGCCTGGGCTTGGCCGAGGCGCTGGGCTTCACGCCCATCGTCAAGCGCATCCAGGTGCGTGCGCCCTGGCGCTGGCTGTCGCCGGACCTCTGGCCCAACGCTATCGCCGCGCTGTCGGGCGAAGGGGATTCGATGGCGCCCCCTTGGCCGCGCGTGCTGATCGCCAGCGGCAAGAAAGCGGCGGCGCCCGCCATGGCGGTGCGCAAGATGAGCGGCGGGCGCACCTTTACCATTCAGGTTCAGGACCCTCGCGTTTCGCCGGTGAATTTCGATCTGGTGGTGGCTCCGCAGCACGACGGCGTTGTCGGCGGCAATGTGATCCAGACGGTGGGCGCATTGACGCGGGTGACGAAGTCGCGGTTGGACGCGGCGCGGGAGAGCTTTGCGCCGATGGTGGCGGACTTGCCGCAACCGCGCGTGGCGGTGCTCGTCGGCGGGCGCAGCCGGGGTTATGACTTGACCCCGGCGGTGGCGCGGCAGCTCGGGCTGGACCTCGCCGAAGTCTGCGCGCGTCACGGCGCGGGGCTGATGGTCACGACCTCTCGCCGAACTCCGCCGGACGCGGCGGCGGAACTGCGCAGCGTCCTGAAATATCAACCCGCCATCGTGTGGGAAGCCGGACGCAGCGCCGGGGAGAACCCATACTTCGGGTTCCTGGCGTTGGCCGAACACATCGTCGTGACGGCGGACTCGGTATCGATGGCGAGCGAGGCGGCAAGCACCGGAAAACCCGTCTATATCGCCGCCATGAAGGGCAGCCGCGCCAAGTTCCAGCGCTTTCACGAGCAACTCCAGGACCTCGGGATCGCCCGCACGTTCGATGGCACGCTGGGCGACTGGCGCTATAAGCCCCTCGACGAAACGAGCCGCGTTGCCGGCTTGGTCGCAAAGGCGCTGCGCGCGCGGGAAGCAGCCGACACCACGGATTCCGCGGGGCACAGCCTCTAGCCCGACCACCTGCGGGCCTGCATCCATTAAGGGATATAATCTTTGTAATACACCTTATGAACGCACTACACTTTCCCGTTGACGCGATTCGACGCCGATAAAAGCGACAGGGGGATGGCTGTGATGCGTGAAAAGTGGGACGAGCGGACGCCTTTCGGGCCGGAGCAACGACCCTGGAACGAGCAGGTACCCCCGATCGCGAGGACGGACGGCGGGTACCTCATCTCACCGCCAAGCGGCGATCCTTGCCAAGTTTACAGTTCCGCCGCCGCGCCGGGAGTGAGTTGCGCCGGTCTCGAAGTCCCGCCGATGGCGCTGGGAGACGCGGCGCGAGCGGAAGCCCTCGCCCAGGTCAGCAATTACGAGGCGCTGCAAGCCAGTCGCTTCCTCGGCTATCAGACAGAGCAGACTATGGCTCGGCTCGACTACGCCGAACC
>SKZV01000289.1 GCA_007127165.1 Rhodovibrio sp.
ATCCAAAGTGAGGGAGATCGTTGGAATAACTTAAAGGCGGGAAGAGGGTTAAGCCCCTGAAAAAGTTGGTGGAGCCGAGGGGGATCGAACCCCTGACCTCTACAATGCCATTGTAGCGCTCTCCCAGCTGAGCTACGGCCCCACAAAGATGGCGCGGCTTGGGACGGACTGGGGTGTCCCGTTCGCGTGCGGCTGGAACCTAAGGACGTGCGGGGCGGTTGGCAAGAGGGAAATTATGGCGGAAGGGCAGGATTCTTAACCGCGTGCCCTTCCGCAATCCCCCAAAAAAGCCCGCGAGGCTTTATCGCTCGTCCTCGTCCTCGCCGCCGACCACTTCGGAAAGATCGTCCTCGCCTAGTTCGTCGGCGTCTTCGATGACGTCCTCGTAGTCTTCTTCTTCCTCGTCGACGGTGTCGGCGACCTCGCTCTCCTCGCTGACCTCCGTCTCTTCTGCCTCGACCTCTTCGGCCTCGGGCTTGGGTTTACCCCGGCCGCGCTTGGCGCGGGTGATCATGTCCGCTTCGAACTGCGCGCCGCAGGACGGGCAGACGATGGGTGAACGGCGCATGTCGTAAAACCGCGCCGAACACGATGGACACTGGCGTTTCTTCCCCAACTCGGGCTTGGGCACGACGGTTTCTCCTCGATCGGTCGTTTCACCCCTGAAACGGGTCGCAACGATG
The DNA here is from genome assembly GCA_007127165.1 of Rhodovibrio sp. Taxonomy (GTDB): domain Bacteria; phylum Pseudomonadota; class Alphaproteobacteria; order Kiloniellales; family Rhodovibrionaceae; genus SKZV01. Next base: position 684 of record SKZV01000289.1, read on the forward strand.
GGCGAAGGCAATTGCCATGCGGGTAGCCAAGCTGTCAAAAGGTAATTGCACCCGCATGCGCGGGACAACAGCAGACCGATCGATCAGGAGCCTTCAGACAGCCATGTCCGCCACCGCCCCACACGAGCCAGCCCCCTTGAAACACAAGGCGACTCGCCCGCTCTCCACCCATGCGTCCGAACCTTTGAGCGGTACGCTGCGCGTTCCCGGCGACAAGTCGATCTCTCACCGCGCGCTGATGTTCGGCGGGCTGGCGGTGGGCGAAACGCGAATCGAGGGGCTACTGCTGGGCGAGGACGTTCGCGCGACCGCCGCGGCGATGGAGCAACTCGGCGCGACGGTCGAGCGCGGCGCGGATGTCTGGCGCGTCTGGGGGCGCGGCGTGGGCGGGCTGCGCGAGCCGGACGACGTGCTCGACCTGGGTAACTCCGGCACATCCGCACGCTTGCTCATGGGCGTCCTGGCGGGGCAGCCGATCACCGCCTTCATGACCGGAGACGCCTCGCTGCGCCGCCGCCCGATGAACCGCGTGATCGAACCGCTCAGCCGGATGGGCGCCCGAGTCGTTTCGCGTTCGGGTGGGCGCCTCCCGCTCGCGCTTACCGGCAGCGCGGAGCCGATGCCGATTCGCTACACCCTGCCGGTCGCGTCTGCGCAGGTGAAGTCCGCGGTGCTCTTGGCCGGGCTGGCGGCGGCGGGCGAAACCCAGGTCATCGAGGCGCACCCGACCCGCGATCACACGGAGTTGATGCTGCGCGCCTTCGGGGCGGAGATCGCCGTGGAAGACATGGCGGAGGGCCGGTTGATCCGCCTGACCGGACAGCCGGAGCTGACCGGCCGCCCGGTCAAGGTTCCCGCCGATCCATCCTCGGCGGCCTTCCCCGTGGTGGCGGCGCTGCTGGTGCCGGGCTCCCGCCTGACCGTGCCGGGGGTGGGCATGAATCCGCACCGCACGGGGCTTTACGCGACGCTGCGGGAGATGGGGGCGGAGATCGCCTTCGAGAACGAGCGAGAGGAGGCGGGCGAGCCGGTCGCAGACCTCGTGGTGGCGGCGAGCGCCCTCACCGGCATCGAGGTCCCGCCGGAGCGCGCGCCCGCAATGATCGACGAGTACCCGGTGCTGGCGATGGCTGCCGCCTGCGCGCGGGGCCGCACGGTGATGCGCGGGGTGGGCGAACTGCGCGTCAAGGAGAGCGACCGCATCGCCGCCGTGGAAGCGGGCCTGAAAGCGTGCGGCGTTACGGTGGAGAGCGGCGACGACTGGCTGGTGATCGAGGGGCTGGGCCACCCGCCGAAGGGCGGCGCCACGGTCGCAACGCATCTGGACCACCGCATCGCCATGAGTTTTCTGGTCCTGGGGCTCGTCAGCGAGGACGGCGTGGCGGTGGACGATGCCGGGCCGATCGAGACGTCGTTTCCGGGCTTTGTGGGGTTGATGACGGCGGCGGGGGCTTCGTTCGGGTGAGGCTGTTGAAGGCAGGCCCTCTCCCTCCCATTGCGAAGGGCAATGGGAGGGAGAGGGCCTGCCTTACTTCCTTCTACAGCGGCTTCAAATTCGCTTCGATCTCCGGGCGGCTCGGCTCCAGGAAGGGCGGGAGCGAGAGCGATTCGCCGAGGGAGTCCAGAGGCTCGTCCACCGTGAAGCCCGGGCCGTCGGTGGCGATCTCAAACAGGATGCCGTTCGGCTCGCGGAAATAGAGGCTCTGGAAATAATGCCGGTCGATCTTGCCGCTGTTGGCCACGCGCGAGCCTCGAAGCTGCTCGACCCAGGACTCAATCGTGCCGTCGGGCGTACGGAAGGCGACGTGGTGACATCCGCCCGCGCCCTGCCCCGCCGCCGGTTGCCCAGCATCGGCCGCAACGTGCAGTTCCGCCCCCGCGCCGCCTGCGCCCATCTCGTAAACCTGCACCTCCACGCCGCCGGTCTCGTAGCGCCGCACCGCACGCATGTTCAGCACCTCGGTGAGCAAACGATGCGTCGGCTCGGGCTTGCCCACGGTGAGCGTGATCGGCCCCAGGCCGCGAATCTGGTGCTTGGCCGGCACCGGGCTGCGCTCCCAGGGATGCGCCTCGCCTGCGCCGCCGTCGTCGAACAGGCTCAGCCGCAGCCCCTCCGGGTCTTCCAGGTCGAGCACCGCGCGGCCGTCGCGTTCCACGACGCCGCCGTGGGTGATCGCAAGCCGCTCCAGCCGCTCTTCCCACCATGCCAGCGTGTCGCGTCCCGCCACGCGCAGACCGGTGCCGGTGATGCTGCCGGTCCCCCGGCGCTCGCGCCCGACCGGCCAATCGAAAAAGGTGATGTCCGAACCCGGCGAGCCCGCACCGTCGCCGTAGAACAGATGGTAGGCCCGCACGTCGTCCTGATTGACCGTCTTCTTGACCAGCCGCAGCCCCAGCGCTTGCGTGTAGAACGCATGATTGCCGGGCGCGTCGGCCGTGATCGCCGTCAGATGATGAATGCCGCCAAGCTCCATGCCGATCTCCTTCGTTGGTGGGCTTCAAGCTCAGCGCACCGGGTTCTCGGGGCCGCGTCCGCGATAGGCGTCGATGAACGCAGCCGCCGCGGTTTCGTTAAAGGTGGAGAGGCGAAGCTGTTTCGTCCAGGCGGTCATGACGACCTCTTCACCGAGACCTTCTTCCGGAACCAGCACGATGCCGGACCAGTAACCGTTGTAGAGGCTCGCCCACTCCTCCAGCAGCGCATCGGCGTCCGCGCCGGGAGAGTCGCGGTAAATGACGATATTTCCGTGCTCCAGCGCGTGGACGAGCTTCGTTCTCGGTTGCGGCTCCGAATAGACGCCCGGTGCGGTCGGCGCGGGATCGTGCGGGCCGGAGGTGGGAAACCGCTCGGCGTAGGCAAAGGGCGCTCCGGGCTCGAGGTGGCGGCGGCCGCGATCCGGCATGGTCTGCACCTGGCCGAGACTGGTCTGTCCCTGGGCCGCAAGCTCCTGGAAACGTCCTTCGGCCTGATTTCCGAAATACCAGTAGGCGCCGCCGCCGAGCAGCGCAACGATCAGAATCGCGGCCAGAATCAGGTTCATCCGCCGGTCGCCGCGCGCCGCGCCGACCCTGCCGCCCCAGTTCGGCTTCCGCGCCGACTCGCCTGTCTGCGAGCGCGCGGGCTTTTCCCCATGGCCGGGCTTGCCGGAAGCGCCCGCCTTGCCGGACGCGGCGGGCTTGGCCGCTCCGTGGTGGGTGCTTTTCGCCTTGCGGCCCCTGTTCTTCGACTTCGCCATGGCGCGGTATCCTCCTGCCCTCTTACGGCTCGCTTTATCTGACCGTGGGTAGCACGGCGCGTGTTCTTAGGACAGAAATATACGCGGCTTCAACGCGCAACGTCATGGACGCGGTAGCCCGAAGGAAACGGCTGCATCGAGCGGACGGATAGCGTATTCCTAAGGCTATGAGTGCGGATCCTCCCACCCTCGATGAGCGGCCCCGCCGCAAACACAGCCACGTGCTGCGGCAGTGGTTGCCGCTAGCTGGAAAGCGGGTGGCGGACGTCGGCTGCGGCAGCGGCGCCGTGCTGCCGATTTTGGCGCGTGAGGGCGCCTGGGCCATCGGCATCGAGCCGCAAGCCGAACAGCTCATTCGCGGCAAACGCCCGCAGGACGAAGCGGCTCTGGCGGGGACGATCTCGCGGCTGGCGGCGCGGGGAGAGGATTTGCCGCTGGCTTCGGAATGCCTGGACGCGGCGCTCTATTTCAACGCCCTGCACCATGTTCCCGTCGAATTGCAGGCAGCGGCCCTGGCCGAGATCTTGCGGGTGCTGCGCCCCGGCGGGCGTCTGCTGGTGATCGAGCCGCTGGCGGAGGGACCGAGCTTTGCGGTGATGCAGCCGGTGGAAGACGAGACCGATGTGCGCGCCGCCGCTCAACGCGCGTTGGAGTGCGCGGCGGAAACGACGGCGCATTGGCGGCTGGTCTGCCGGGAGGAATACACGGCAAGCGTACGCTATGAGAGCTTCGCGGCGTTTCGCGACGGGCTCGTGGCCGTCGATCCGGCGCGAGCCGCCCGCGTCGGCGAATTGGAGGCGCAGCTTCGGCGCGGCTTCATCGCGGCGGCGGAAGCTGACGAAAACGGCTATCGGCTGGAGCAACCGTTTCGCCTTCACGTCATGGATCGCGCGGCGCAGCGGATCGCCGATTGACAGCCGCCCAGCCCAGCCGCATGCTCGCGGGCTCAACCTTGGCGGTTTCCCTTAGGGGGAATGAAACGGGAATCCGGTGCGAGCACGGCCTTCTTCCAGGCTAGTTCCAAGCCGGAGCTGCCCCCGCAACTGTGAGCGGCGAGCTTTGCGCTTCCTCCTGAATGCCACTGGCCGGTTCGGCCGGGAAGGCGACAGGCGCAACGGCGACGACCCGCAAGCCAGGAGACCGGCCGCCATCCGGATCACACTTTATTCAACCGGGCGGGGTGCACCGGGAGGGAGGCAGCATGACGCTTCAGCATGGCCGCATGGCGGCCGCCAACAGCAACACGCCAACGGCGCCCGCGGCACAGCCGCAGAGCGAGGGGCCCTGGTTCGATCAGGGCTGGATCCTTTACCGCGCGATCCATACCCGGCCCGGCGACGACACGGGAAGGGCGGAGGACGCTCTGCTGACCTGGCTGCTGCGGCTGGACGACGCCCACGATCCGGCCGAAGCCGCCGAACGGGCGTTGCGAGTCTATCGTCACCCGGCGCAAGATGGCGGCAGTGTCGAGGCGCAGCGACTGACCGCGCTTCTGGACGAGACCCGGCGCTATCCGCGCGGACGGCTCGCCCATCTGCCCGTGCGGCGGCGCACGCGGGCGCGCACGGCGCGTTCATGAATGGACGGCTGAAGGGCCAACCGCCCATTGGAGCGGGATGACTCGACATCACCGCCCCTTAACAAGACGGTCCGGGCGCAGGCGGTGGCGTTCGTCGGTGAGGCGCAGCGCGCCGCCGAACACCGCCGCCACCGCGCCGAGCCCCGTCCCTCCGGCGATGAGGAACATGATGAGGATCTGGTACTTGCTCGCCTCGACGGGCTCCATCCCGGCCAGAATCTGACCGGTCATCATGCCGGGCAGATGCACCAGTCCCGCCGCCGCCATGGCGTTGATCGTCGGCATCAGCGCACTGCGCAGCGCGTCCCGCATGAGCGGGCGCAGCGCCTGGAACCGTGTCGCGCCCAGGGCAAGCTGCGCCTCGATGGCGGCGCGCTCGCGCCCGACACCGCTGGTCAGGGAATCGAGGCCGAGCGCGATCCCGGTCATCGTGTTGCCCAGCACCATCCCCAGTAGCGGAATCGCAAACTGCGGGTGATACCAAGGGTCAGCCTGAATCTGCGTCGTCAGAGCGAACAGCGTGACCGCGACGGCGGCCATCGCCATGCAGCTCACCCCCAGGCCATAGGACCACCAACCCGTGAAGCCCCGCGCCTGCCGCGCCGCGATCTCGCGCCCGGCGAAAAGGATCATCGCCAGCGCCACGCCGGCGGTCAGCCAGGGCGAGACGGTGGCGAACAGCACGCGCAACACCAGCGCCACGGCCAGCAACTGTACCACCATCCGCAGCGCCGCCACGGCCAGATGACGCTCCAGCCCCAGCCGGAGCCAAAGGGACAGCCCGCCGTTGATCAGCAGAAGCAGCCCGGCCAGCACCAGATCGAGCGTGTCGAGGCGGATGTACTCGATCATTGCGGCTTCACCGCGCCGTTTTCCACCAGCAACCGGCGGCTTGCAACGCGCTGCGCCTGCTCGCCGTCATGCGTGACCCAGATCACGATCAGCCCGTCCGCCCGCCGCGCGGCGATCAGTTTCTCCACAGCCGCCGTCGCCGCGGTGTCGAGCGCCGAGGTCGGCTCGTCCAGCAACAGCACGCGCGGCGCGATCGCCAGGGCGCGGAGCAGCGCAAGGCGCTGCCGCTCGCCGGTCGAGAGCTGCGAAACGGGCCAGTCCCGGCAACTCTCCGGCAGGCCCAGCGCTTCAAGCTCGCCCGCAATCGCCTGCCAGTCCCGGACGTGATCGGCCACGGTCTCTCCCCACCATCCAGAATCGGTGGCGAGATAGCACACACGCTCCCGCCATTGCGGCGCGGGCAGATCGCTGCGGCGCAGACCGTCCAGTTCCACCTCGCCGCCGTTCGGGTCGAGGTCGGCAATCGCCCGCAACAGCAGGCTCTTGCCGGAGCCGGAAGGACCCCGCACGGCAAGGCAAGCGCCGTCTCCGACTTCGAAGGACACCGGCTCCAGGCCCAGAACAGCAAGATGATCCACACGCAACATCAGCCTCTCCAATGCCCCTGGCGTTCTGGCCGAATCTCCTGGAGCGGTTCTCTTGCGAGGCGATTCAGATCTCAAGCCGAAGTGGCTTGAGATCATCGCGCTCTAAACCGCCAGCACGACCAGCGCCGCGACCACCAACAGGAATGCGAGCCCCGCAATCGGCCAGCGCGAAAGCCACGTCTCCGCGCGCACCAGCCTGGACGAGAGATCGCGGCGGGACGGCAGGCGCTTCTCCAGGTGGGTTTCAAGGCCCGGCCTCTCCTGGGTTGCCTCGTGCCATGCCGCTAGCGCGACCGGCTGGAGCCTGAGCACCAGCGCCAGAAGATCCCCGGCCGGAATACGGATCGCCGTCAGCCAGGGCAAGCGATGGCCCTGGAACCACACGGCTGCGGCAATCGCCAGCGCCAGCAGCACCGGCCAAGTGCCGACCCAGAGCGCATCGCTTTCGAACGCCTTGAGGACAAGCTGCGGCGACGATATCGGCGGCAGCCACAACAGGATCGCGACGGAGAACAGTAGCGTCAGCCAGGGCGCCCAAAGATCTCCGCCGTCACCCGCGCGGAGAGTCTTCGCCATGATCGCAAAGAAGCGGAGCATCAGCAGCGCCGTTCCCAAGGCCGCCAGCGGCAACAGGACGTCAAGCGCCGCTGCCCAATCGGGAGGTCCCACGGCCACCGCCTCCTTCAGCGCCGTCTTCGCAACGATCCCGCTGGTCAGCGGCAGCCCGGCCAACGCCGCAGCCGGGAGCGCCAGCAGGACCAGCGCAACGATCTGCTGACGGCGGTGGGCGCAGTGTTCGACGATGCCGACGCCAAGAAACAGCGCGCCCTTCGCAAGCCCGTGGTGAAAGGCGTAGACGGTCGCCGCCGTGAAGGCCGCCGTCGCCATGAACGGATTCGTGAGGCCGACGCCGACGGCGATGGTGATCAGCCCCATCTGGCTGATGCTGGAATAGGCGAGCAGCGTCTTCGCCTTGTCCTGCGCCAGTCCCGCAACCACGCCGTAAAAGGCCGCAACAATGCCGAGCCCCATCAGCAACAGCCCCCACCCCTCCAGCGGCTGAACGCCGATTGGGAGAAGGCTCAACCATGCCAGCAGCCCCGCCTTGATCATCGTTCCGCTCAGCACCGCGCTGGCCGGTGTCGGCGCAACCGGATGCGCCAGCGGCAACCAGACATGCAAGGGAATCAATCCCGCCTTGATGCCGAAACCGAAAATCACCGCCCCGATGACCCAGCCCGGCGTGTCCGCCGCGCCTGCCGCCTCCGCCAGCGCCGCCAGTTCGAAACTGTCCGCCGCCGCCGCCAAGGTCCAGAGCGCGGGCAGGATTAAAGCCTCGCCGATGATGACGAGGACCAGATACACCCCTGCGGCGTAACGCGCCTCCGCGCTTGCGGTGTGCACGATCAGGCCGAAGGCGGCGAAGTTCATCACTGCGAAGAACAGGTAAAACCCGATCACGTCCTGCGCCAGAATCAGGCCGAGGTTTCCCCCCATGGTCAGCAGGAAGAACACGAAAAACCGCCTGCGATGCGGGTCTTCGGCGTGATAGCCCTGCGCGAAGACCGCCGCAAGACCCCAAAGCAGCGCCGTGAACAGCAGGATCGTGCGCTGCACCGCCTCCAGGCCGAAGCTCGTCCCCAACAGCAGCCAGGGCACGTCCAGACGGACCTCCGGCCCCGCCATGACGCCGACCAGCAGTGCCGGAAGCGCAGCCCAGGGCAGCAGCCAAGGGCCAAAACGCTCCTGTCGTTCCAGCGCGATCAGAAGGGCCGTCAAGAACGGAAGAAGCAGGGCGAGAGCTATCAGGGTGGCGATCAAAACAGCACTCCCGCAAAATATTCCCGCTCGACGATCAGGCGCGCCCAGCTCAAGGGACTGAAGGGCGCTTGCGCGAGCAGGCCCGCCATGAGCGCGAAAGCGGCCGTCGCAACCGCGGGCAGCAGCAGCCATAGGCTCGCGCCGCACTCGAAACCCGGATGCTCGCGCGCCAGCGATTCCGGCGGCGCCTTGAACCAGGCGCGATAGATCGGCGGCAGGAAGTAGGCGGCGTTCAACACGCTGCTCGCGATCAGCACCAGCATGACCCAGCCGTAACCGGCCTCGAGCCCCCCGGTCGCGATGTACCACTTGCTGACGAAGCCGGCTAGCGGCGGCAACCCGATCATGCCCAGCCCCGCCAGCGTGAAGGCCGCCATCGTCACCGGCATCACCCGGCCGATCCCGTTCATCTCCGAGACGTTATGGATGTGCAGCGTTTCGGCGAGGTTGCCCGCGCAAAAGAACAGCGTAATCTTCATCAGCCCCTGATGCACCAGATGCACCAGCCCGCCAA
>SKZV01000153.1 GCA_007127165.1 Rhodovibrio sp.
CCGGCCAGATCACGCAGGATGTTGCGCTTGGCCCCATAGTCGATGGCGACCACGCGGTGGCGCGGCGCGTTCAGCGTTCCGTAGCCGCCACGCAGCGTCCAGGGCGTCTCGTTCCAGGTATAAAGCTGGCGGCAGGTGACCTCGCCCGCCAGATCCATGCCCTCCAGTCCCGGCCAGTTCGCGGCTTCCTTCACCGCCGCGTCAAGCTCGAAGCGCCCCTCCGGATCGTGGATTACTACGCCGTGCGGCGCGCCCGCGGCGCGGATGCGCCGTGCCAGGCGGCGGGTGTCCACTCCGGCGATGCCGATCACGTTCTGCGACCTCAGCCAGCTATCGAGGTGCTGCTTCGCGCGCCAGTTCGAGGGCTCCGTGACCTCTGCCCGCAGCACGACGCCGCGGCAGGCCGCCTGGACCGACTCCAGGTCCTCGTAATTCGCGCCGACGTTGCCGATGTGCGGAAAGGTGAAGGTGATGATCTCTCCGGCGTAAGAGGGGTCGGTAACGATCTCCTGATACCCCGTCATCGAGGTATTGAAGCAGACCTCACCCACCGTGCGTCCGCGTGCGCCCACGCCACGGCCCCAAAAGATCGTGCCGTCGGCCAGCACCAGCGCGGCCGTCGCGTCGCGCGGCCGGCTGGCGGCGGCGGTGTCGTTCATTGTCGCGGGCATGATCGCAGGCTCCTCAATTCGCGCGGTCCAGGCGTGCGGCATCATCGCAGGGCTTGTGCATACAAGCCCGCGCGATATATAGGGCGATTGCAGGCTGCCCGCGCGTGGTATCGTGTGTGCCACGCCCGAGCGGCCATCATTTACGAGAAACGCGGCCCGCAGTCAACGTGGACCGGCGATCGATTCGGCGCGACAGAGGGTGCAGCCTTGCCGAAGGCTGCCGCCAAACCGCTGCCGAACACGAATATGTGAACAGACAAGACGATGTGAAGGGTTTTCCCATGTTGCGGACGCAACTCAACGACGAACTGAAAAATGCGCTGCGACGTCAAGACAAGCCGACGATCGCCACGGTGCGGCTAATTCTTGCCGCCTTGAAGGATCGCGACATTGCCGCGCGCGGCGAGGGTAATTCCGAGGGAATCGACGAGGAAGAGATTCAGCGGATGCTCCAGAAAATGGCCCGTCAGTCGCGTGAGGCAGCGGAGACCTATCAGCAGGCAGGACGCGAAGACCTCGCCGAGAAAGAGCGGAAAGAGGTTGCAATTATTGAACGTTTCCTGCCGCGCCAGCTCGACGAGGCGGAAACCCATGTGGCCGTGGACGCCGTGATCGCCGATTTGGGTGCGGAAAGCGTGAAAGATATGGGAAAAGTCATGAACCGTCTGCGCGAGACCTACGCGGGGCGGATGGACTTTTCGAAGGCGAGCGCGTTGGCGAAAGAGCGGCTCAAGTGATGCCCGGCGTCCCGGCGAGTTTTCAACAAGCGATCCCTCGGCGATCCCCAAAGTATCCACAGGGTGACCCACAGAACCATCCACCGTTTTCTTGCGCGCGTGTGCAGTGGCCCCTGCGAATTCACGGCGCTGTCTGATAAGGTCGCGGACTCGAACAGCACAGGCACCACGCATGGCGTTTCCGCCGGAATTTCTGGATCGGCTGCGACACCTGCTCCCCCTCTCCGATGTTATCGGCCGTAGCGTTCGGCTGACGCGGCGCGGGCGCGAGCATTCGGGGCTGTGCCCGTTTCATAGCGAAAAATCGCCGTCTTTTACCGTGAGCGACGATAAGGGCTTCTACCACTGCTTCGGCTGCGGCGCGCACGGCGACGTGGTGGGCTTCGTCATGCAGACCGAGGGGCTGAGCTTTCCCGAAGCGGTGGAGAAGCTGGCGAACGAAGCCGGGCTTCCGGTGCCCGAAAGCGGCCCTCGCGACCGTGAACGCGAAACCCGCCGCGCCGATCTGCATGAGGTGCTGGAAGCCGCCTGCGTCTGGTTCGAAGAGCAGCTTTTGGCGGGGCGCGAGGGGCGGGCGGCGCGCGACTATCTGGAGCAGCGGGGCCTGACGGCGGAAACTTGCCGGAGCTTCCGGCTCGGCTATGCCCCCAATCGACGCGGAGCGCTGCGTCAGGCGCTGAACGCGCGCGGTATCGGCGACGGCCAACTGGTGGCCGCCGGGCTGGTAAAGCAGCCGGAAGGCGGCGGCGAGACGCGCGATTATTTTTTCGACCGTGTCATTTTTCCCATAGCCGACCGGCGCGGACGAATCATCGCGTTCGGCGGGCGGGCGATGGGCGATTCTCCCGCGAAATACCTGAACTCGCCCGACACCGAACTGTTCCACAAGGGGCGGGTGCTCTACAACCTGGACCGCGCTCGCAAGGCCGTGCGCGAGGCCGGGGACGTGATCGTCTGCGAAGGGTACATGGATGTGATCGCACTGGCGCAGGCTGGGTTTCCGGCCGCTGTCGCGCCGCTGGGGACCGCGATCACCGAAGATCAGATCCAGGAGCTCTGGCGCCTGGACGGCGAGCCGGTGGTCTGCCTCGACGGCGATACCGCAGGGCAAAGGGCGGCCTATAAGCTGGTGGAGCGGGCGTTGCCGCTGCTGCGGCCGGGCTTCTCGTTGCGCTTCGCGTTGCTTCCGCAGGGTGAGGATCCGGACTCCCTGGTGAAGGGACAGGGCGCGCGCGCGTTCCGATTCCTGGTTGACTCTTCGCGCCCCCTTTCCGATGTGCTCTGGATGAAGGAAACCGAGGCGCGGAACTTCGACACGCCCGAACGCAGGGCGGGGTTGCGCCAGACGCTCCACAAGACGGTCGCCCAGATCGCCGACCCATCGGTGCAGGAGGCCTATCGCACTGAGATGGAGCAGCGGTTCCGGCAAAGTTTCGGCTTTCGCCGCGGCGATCGGAATGGGTCCGATTGGAATGGGCGTGGCGGGAAGAAGCGCGGCGGCGGGCTCCGCGACGGGAGCCAAAGCCGCCCCGGCGCAGTTTCCCTTGGTAGCGGTGCTGGAGTCGGTGGCGGGCTGGGTGCGCATCGCTCGCCGTCGTTCTTGCGCCGCCGGAGCGAGCAGGTGTTGCTGGCGACGCTGGTGAACCATCCCTCTCTTTTGTATGAAACGGCGGAGGAAATGGCGGGTATCGAATTGGTCAGCCGGGATCTCGACGGGCTGCGCGGGGCTTTGATCGATTTGGCCGCGCAAAGGCAAGACCTTGACACAGTTGAAATCCGACGCCATTTGCGCCAAGTGTTCGGAAACTCCGTGGAAGCGGCTCTACTCGATCAGGATCAGGTGCAGCTCTGGCCATTTGCGCAGGCGAGCGCAACAGTGCAGGAGGCGAGAGAAGGCTTGCGTCACTTGATCGATCTCTACCGGCAACGCGCAGCGGCCCAGGACAGCGTGGAAGAACATCGGCGCTTTGCGCAAACCATGGATGAAACGAGCTTGTCCCGTTTGAAAGCAAAACAAGAGGCCGCGCAGAGCGGAGCAAACGGGCGGATCGATTTCGACTGGGCAGATGGATCCGACACGTCCCGAGGGTCGACGTGAAAAATAACCGGCTACCCGCACATGGGCCCGAACCCGGGAGCGTGTTACGTGGCGGCTGCTCGCAATTTTTTGAAGAATGCAACCCGAATATGTTTGGGGGCTGAGGTCCGATGGCGAATAAGGCAAGTGAAACGGAAGCTGCGGAAACGCGTGAAGAGGGCGGTGATGGCCCTTTGATGGACGTGACCAGCGCCGCCGTCAAGAAGATGCTCGCGCGGGCTAAGGAGCGCGGCTTCGTCACCTATGACGAATTGAATCAGATCTTGCCGCCGGAGCAAGTGTCTTCCGAGCAGATCGAGGACACGATGTCGATGCTCTCCGAAATGGGCATTACCGTCATCGAGGGCGAAGAGCAGGAAGAGGTCGAGCGCGCACCTGCCGCCGCCGCCGGTGAGGAAGAGGAAGAAGATTCGGAGAGTGGCCGGGCTGTCGGCAACATCAACGACGACGACGTCGGCCGCACCGACGACCCCGTGCGCATGTATTTGCGCGAAATGGGATCCGTCGAGTTGCTATCGCGCGAGGGCGAAATCGCTATCGCCAAGCGGATCGAGGCCGGCCGCGAAAAGATGATCGGCGGCATCTGCGAAAGCCCGCTGACCATCAAGGCACTGCTGGCTTGGCGCGAAGCCCTTCAGGAAGGGCAGATTCTCCTGCGTGACATCGTCGATCTCGAAGCGATGTACGGCGGCGGCGACGGCCCTCCCTCCAGCGGCTCCGCACCGGAAGGCGCGATGGCGCGCGGCACTGGCGAGCAACGTATTGGTACCGGCGACGTGACGCAGGATCCGCTCGCGATTCGCAGCAGCAAGGCCGTTGCCGGTGGCGCTCAACCGGTCGACGGCAATCCGGGCGGCGGCCCGGCGGCGGGCGCTGCTCCCGGCGATGCGTCGGCGGAAACAGGCGTGGATGGAGCCGGGCCCGGCGCCTCCGACAGCGAGACGGCTGCCAGCCCCGAGGGTGTGGTCCCAGAGGAGACGGAGGACGAGACTGGTGGCGATAGCGCACAGATCGCGTCCGGCCTGGAGGACGACGACGCCGACGAGGAGGTGAACGTTTCCCTGGCGGCGATGGAGGAGTCGCTGCTGCCGCAAGTGCTGGAGATATTCGACCAGATCTCCGAGACCTATAAAAAGCTCTCCAAGGTCCAGAACAAGCGCTTGGCGCATATCCAGGCGGCTGAAGAGGTGCCGGCGGCGACCGAGAAGCGCTACGACAAGCTGAAGGACGAGATGGTCGAGTTGATGAAGACGGTGCGTTTCAATAACGCCCGTCTGGAACAACTCGTCGAGCAGCTTTACACGCTGAACAAGTCGCTGATGCAGCTTGAAGGCAAGATGCTGCGCCTGGCCGAGAAGACCGGCGTGTCGCGCGTGGATTTCCTGGAGCGTTACTACGGGCGTGAGCTCGACCCGACCTGGATCGACGACGTGTCGCGCCTCTCCGGCAAGGGGTGGCAGCGCTTTGCCGCGCGGTTCAGCGACGATGTGGACAAGTTCCGCACCCAGATCGGCGAGGTGGCGGACGAGACCGGTGTGCCGATCGGCGAGTTCCGGCGCATCGTCAAGACGGTGCAGACCGGCGAGAAGGAAGCCAGCCGCGCCAAGACCGAGATGGTCGAGGCGAACTTGCGGCTCGTGATCTCCATTGCCAAGAAGTACACCAACCGCGGCCTGCAGTTCCTGGACCTGATTCAGGAAGGCAATATCGGCCTGATGAAGGCGGTGGATAAGTTCGAGTACCGGCGCGGCTACAAGTTCTCGACCTATGCGACCTGGTGGATTCGTCAGGCGATCACCCGCTCCATCGCGGATCAGGCGCGCACCATCCGCATTCCGGTGCACATGATCGAAACGATCAACAAGCTGGTGCGCACCAGCCGCATGATGCTGCACGAAATCGGCCGCGAGCCGACGCCGGAAGAACTGGCGGAACGGCTGCAAATGCCGCTGGAAAAGGTCCGCAAGGTCCTGAAGATCGCCAAGGAGCCGGTCAGTCTCGAAACGCCCATCGGCGACGAGGAAGACAGCCACCTCGGCGACTTCATCGAGGACAAGAACGCGGTGATTCCGCTGGATGCGGCGATTCAGTCCAACCTGCGCGAGACCACGACGCGGGTGTTGGCGAGCCTCACCCCGCGCGAGGAGCGGGTTCTGCGGATGCGTTTCGGTATCGGCATGAACACCGATCACACGCTGGAGGAAGTCGGCCAGCAGTTCTCGGTCACGCGCGAGCGTATCCGCCAGATCGAGGCCAAGGCCCTGCGCAAGCTCAAGCACCCCAGCCGCTCCCGCAAGCTGCGGAGCTTCCTGGATACGTGAGAGTAACTCTCCTCAGCCGCTGTCGTCAGGCAGCGGCTGAGGGGCGTTATAACGAGCGTCGGTTGAAATGACTATTTCCAAACGGAGAGCGCGGACCCCTCGATACGCGCCGAAGAGCCGCTACTCGGGGTGAGGCGCTTCAAAAGACATATATAGGACTTCCTCATCCCGAGTAGGCCCGCTTGGGCCGTATCGAGGGACCGGCCTCTCCGAGTAAGGAAGTCAGTTCATAAGCTGAGCTGTATTATTTCCACTTGAAGTAGACGAACACCCTGCCGAAGTTGTCGAAGTCTTTCTTGATGCGGTGGTAGCGTTGCTTGATGTCCTTGCGCTCCAGGAACCGCAGGACGCGTTTTTTCAGTTGTCCGCTGCCCTTGCCGCAGATGATCTCCACCTCATAGGCCTTCTTCTCCTCGGCTTCGTTCATGATGTCTTCAAGCGACCGGTCGATCAGGTCGCCCTTGTTGAAGATCGGATGCAGGTCGAGGGTGAGGCTGCGTTTGGACATGGCCTTGGCGGATTTTCTGTTACGTTACGCGGCTTCTTCGCCCATCCAGGACACCTAAAACGACGACACAGGTGCCGTTTACTCCATCATCCTGCATTTCATATTCGATGATATACGGTGTCCTGGAAACAGGCATGATTCGTAAAGTGCCGTGTCTGGCGTTATAGCGTAGCGGGAAGTCTTCGAGCTTGTTCGCTGCTTGAATGAGCTTTGAAGCCACATGTTGCGCAGCCGCCGGATTTTGCTCGGCGATATAGGCGAATATAGCCTCTAAACCCATGCGGGCTGTTTCCGTCCAGACGACCCGCATGGTTGCTGATCAGGGCCGGCTCTTGGCAATCCGTTCGCCTTCTTCGCGCAGCCAGCGTTTGATGGCGTCGTTCGAATGGGTGCGTCCTGCCGCGGCATCGGCGCGTGCGGCCTCGCGGCGTTGTTGCTGGGCTTCGGCGGTTTCGTAAGGTGAGGGCCCGCTGTCGCTGGAAGTCTTGGCGATAGATAACCGTTCGAAAAGCATCGAATTCCTCTCCGTGCAAGACCCCAATCTTAACATGCTTTCGCGCGAGGGTCCGGCAAAAACTCACCGCCCGCCGCCGCGCGCCTTGCCGCTTTTCGTCTTTCCCTTGCCCTTGCCGCCGCTGCCGCGCTTGGATTTTGCGCTGGCGTCCGCCTTTGCGACGCGAGCCGCGAAGCCGCCCCCGCCCGCCAGCCTTCCTCCGGGCGCGCCGGGCTGGTCCAGGCCGAGGTCCGCCTGTTCCAGGCGCTTGATCTCGTCGCGCAGGCGGGCGGCTTCCTCGAATTCCAGGTTCGCGGCGGCGTCCTTCATGCGGCCTTCCAGATCGGCGATGGTCTGCTTGATGTTGTGGCCGACCAGGGTGCCGCCCTCCTCGCCGATGGGAACATCGACATGGTCCCCGCGTTCGTAGACGCTGCTCATGACGTCGGAGATCTGTTTCTTGATCGTCTCCGGCGTGATGCCGTGCTGGGCATTGTAGGCCTGTTGTTTCTCGCGGCGGCGCTCGGTCTCCTGGATCGCTTGATCCAGCGCCTTCGTGCGCTTGTCGGCGTAGAGGATCACCTGACCCTCGACGTTGCGCGCCGCCCGCCCGATGGTCTGGATCAGCGCGGTGGCGGAGCGCAGATAGCCCTCCTTGTCGGCGTCGAGGATGCAGACCAGCGCGCACTCCGGAATGTCCAGCCCCTCGCGCAGCAGGTTGATCCCCACAAGCACGTCGAACACGCCAAGCCGCAGATCGCGGATGATCTCGATACGCTCCAGCGTGTCCACGTCGGAGTGGATGTAGCGTACCTTCAAGCCCGCTTCGTGCAGGTACTCGGTCAGGTCCTCGGCCATGCGCTTTGTCAGCGTGGTCACCAGCGCGCGATAGCCTTCCGCCGCGACGCGCTTGGTTTCCTCGATCAGGTTGTCCACCTGATTCATCGTCGGGCGGATGTGGCAGACGGGGTCGATCAGGCCGGTTGGGCGGATGATCTGCTCGGCAAAGGCGCCGCCGGTTTGCTCCAACTCCCACTTGCCCGGCGTTGCGGAGACGTAGACCGTCTGCGGGCGCATCAGGTTCCACTCCTCGAACTTCAGCGGCCGGTTGTCCATGCAGGACGGCAGCCGGAAGCCGTATTCGGCGAGCGTGGATTTGCGCGAGAAGTCGCCGCGATACATACCGTTGAGCTGCGGCACGGTGACGTGGCTCTCGTCCACGATCAGCATGGCGTTTTCCGGCAGGTACTCGAAAAGCGTCGGCGGCGGCTCCCCCGGATTGCGCCCGGTGAGGTAGCGCGAGTAGTTCTCGATACCGGGGCAGGAGCCGGTGGCCTCGATCATCTCCAGGTCGAACTTGGTGCGCTGCTCCAGCCGTTCCGCCTCCAGCGGCATGTTGTGCTTGTGGAAATACTCCAGGCGTTCCTTCAACTCCGCCTGGATTTGCTTGGCGGCCTGCTGCAAGGTCGGGCGCGGGGTGACGTAGTGGCTGTTCGCGTAGATCTTCACGCGCTCGAGTGCTTGCGTCTTCTGCCCGGTCAGCGGGTCGAACTCCTGGATGCTCTCCACCTCGTCGCCGAAGAGCGAGAGCCGCCAAGCCCGGTCCTCGTAGTGGGCCGGAAACACTTCGATTGTGTCGCCGCGCACCCGGAAAGTGCCGCGCGAGAAGTCGATGTCGTTGCGCTTGTATTGCAGCGTGACGAGTTGTTTCAGAAGATCGTCGCGGCTGACCTTATCGCCCTCGTTCAGCGTCACCGTCATGCGCGAATAGGTTTCCGGCGAACCGATACCGTAGATGCAGGAGACCGAGGCCACGATCACCACGTCATTGCGCTCGAACAGCGCGCGCGTCGCCGAGTGGCGCATCCGGTCGATCTGCTCGTTGATCGAGGACTCCTTCTCGATGTAGGTGTCGCTGCGCGGGACGTAGGCTTCCGGCTGATAGTAATCGTAGTAGCTGACGAAGTACTCCACCGCGTTGTCGGGGAAAAACGACTTCATCTCGCCGTAAAGCTGCGCCGCCAGCGTCTTGTTCGGCGCGAGCACCAGCGCCGGGCGCTGCTCGCGCTGGATCACCTGCGCCATCGTGAAGGTCTTGCCGGAGCCGGTGACGCCGAGCAGCACCTGATCGCGCTCCCCGGTTTGCAGACCCTCGGTCAGTTCGGAAATGGCCTGCGGCTGATCGCCCGCGGGCGCGTAGTCGGACTGCAGGTCGAACGGCCGCGAGTCCGGCTTTGGCGCCGGATGCGACTCGGTGCTTGCGAGGGCTTGATCCTGTTGCATGGCC
>SKZV01000072.1 GCA_007127165.1 Rhodovibrio sp.
CGCCCTCGGCCACCGCCTTGGTCGAGCTCCGCAAGGCCTCCAGCCGCGCCACCAGATTGCGGCCCACATAGAGCCACGCCACCAAAAGCGCCGCCAAGAGGCTCCCCGCCGCGATCGCGCCGATCAGCGTCCGTCCCTCGACGAAGGCCGTACCGACTTCCTGTGAGCGTGCCCGCATCGTCTCCCGCGAACGGCCAACCAGGCTGTTCACCTCGATCAGCAGGGACTGCGCGGCAAAGCGCGCATCCTCCAGCGCGATGACCGCGTCATCGGAGGCGAAAAGTTCCTCCAGCCGGTAGAAAAAAAGGTTGTCGTCCCCTTCCCCGACGGCGGCGAACGCCGCGATGGCCTCGGTCACATCCCGGCGCGCCTGTGGATCGCTGACTCCGATCAAGGCAAGACGCATGCGCCGTACATCCTCGTGGAACTCTCCTTCGAGGTCGTTCAGAGTGCCCAGATCGTCGACATTGGCGGCGGTCGCAAGCAGCCCGGCGGCGTGGTTGGCCAGCGACTGGACATTCAGATAGCCCTGCAAGGCCCCCATTTCCTGGTTCACCAGGCTGGACACCTGCGTCCGGTTGGATTGGCCGATCTCGTCGACGCGGTTCACCATGCCTTCGCTCGTCGCCTCGATCATCGGGCCGAGCGCGCGCAGCAGGCGTTGATGACTGCCGCGCGATTCGCGGAGTTTCCGGTCGAGGGTCCGCATGATCTGCGGATCGCTGACGAAGAGCGAGCTGAGCTTCAGGTCGACGATATTCTCGTCGCCAAGCCCGTTTTCCAGCAAGACCCCGGCTGTCTCTTCGACGCTTTCCGCCTCCGAGAGGTAGGGCAACGAGTCCAGCGCCCGCCGGACAATCCCGGCCTCGTCCTCCAACTGATTCTTGATCACGCCAAGCTGGTCGGCAGCGTCCAAACCGTTTGCTTCAATCAAAAGCCCGATGATTCGGTTGGCGGCGGCGCGAAGCTCCAAGAGCCGGCGAAGCTGGGCTACCCGCTCCTCCATCAAGCCGTGTAACGCTTCTGCGCTGTTCGCCCCGACCCGCTGGGTGCCGTCCAGCAAGGCAATGTTGGCGTCCTCGATCAGCGGGGCGAGAAGGCTCAGCAGGCCTCCGTGCGTCGCCGCCATCTTGTCCAGCATGGCGCGGCGTTGCGTGCCCCACTGCAGACGCTTGCCGACCGCCGCATCCAGGCGTTCCAGGTCGCCACGGAACCGCTGCGTATCCCGGCGGATCGATGCGACCACCGTGCTGTCCGCGATTAGCCCTTCCAGCTCCTCGATCACGCGCTCCATCTGCCGCCCCTGGCGCTCCAGATCGTCCATCGCTTCGGCCCGTTCGACGGCGTCGCCCGCCGCCATCAGCACAGGCGCGGACGCGGCAAGCGAGGCGCTGTCCGCCGCGAGTTGCAGGGCCGAGGTCATGGCGACGACGTCGCCGTCCACCATGGCGTCGAAGTTCTCTTCCAGCAGCGCGAAGGAGACCCAGGCAACGGCCCCCGCCGCCAAGGTCAAGACGGCGACTCCGCCGAACGCCGCGAAGAGCCGCCCGCGAACACCCATTTGTGCAAACACGTTCAGCCGGCGCAGGCGCGTCGAGGCGGCGCGCAGGCGCTTGAGACGGACTTTTCGCTTGCCCGGCTCTTTGCCGTGTTGCTCGCCCTCGCCGGTCTCCGGCCCCGTCGTCGTTGGGAGGATTTCGTCCACCTTGGCGGCAGCGTCGTTGTCAACCGTCATGCGTGTGCCTGTCCCCATACGAAGAACCAGGCGGCGCTGGCCCAAGTGGTCGACGAACCTTTTGATCTTGGTTCCGTTAAAATACCGGTTGCTCTCCAGCTGCCCGTACAAAGCTTTTTCGCAAGGATGGCCGATATTTTATGAAGAAAATGTAAACACCTCACGCGCACTTTTGCGCCACGGATGTCACCAAGAAAGGTATTTCGCAGCGCAATACATTGGTAGTCGCGTTGTTTGGCAGACAAACGCCGCCGTCGCTTCGCCAACGAGCTTCAGCTGCGCCCCGGTGCGATTCGGCGATAACTCAGCGCCTCGGCCACGTGAATACGTCCAACCGTTTCCACCCCGGCAAGGTCCGCCAGCGTCCGCGCGACCCGCAGCACACGGTGGTAGGCGCGCGCGGAGAGCTTCATCCGCTCCGCCGCCTGCGCCAGCAACTCCCGTCCCGCCTTGTCCGGGGTGGCCACGCGGTCGAGCAGCGCGCCGTCCGCCTCGGCGTTGGAGCGCGGGCGCTCCTCCTTCGGGACCCCGGCATAGCGCGCCCTCTGGCGCTCCCGCGCGGCGGCGACGCGCGCGGCCACCTCGGCGCTGCCCTCGCGCGCTGGCGGTAACGAGAGGTCGGCGGCGCTGACGGCAGGCACGTCGATGTGGATATCGATGCGGTCGAACAGCGGGCCGGAGATTTTCGACTGATAGTCCGCCGCACAGCGCGGCGCGCGGCTGCACGCAAGGCCGGGATCGGCCAGATGACCGCAGCGGCAGGGGTTCATCGCGCCAATCAACTGCACCCGCGCCGGATAGGTGACGTGCGCATTGGCACGCGCGATCGAAACCCGTCCGGTTTCCAAGGGCTGGCGCAGCGCCTCCAACGCGGGCCGCGCGAACTCGGGCAATTCGTCCAGGAACAGAACGCCCAAATGGGCCAGGGAAACCTCGCCCGGCCGCGCGCGATGGCCGCCTCCCGTAAGCGAGGGCAGCGAGGCTGAGTGATGAGGTTCTCTAAATGGGCGGCGGCGCAGCAGCTTGCCGTCCTGCAGCATCCCGGCCACCGAGTGGATCATCGAAACCTCCAGCGCCTCGGCCGGAGACAGCGGCGGCAGCAGGTCCGGCAGGCGTGCCGCCAGCATCGACTTGCCGGAGCCCGGCGGCCCCATCATCAGCATGTTGTGCCCGCCGGCGGCGGTGATCTCCAGCGCGCGCTTGGCGGTTTCCTGCCCCTTGACGTCGCGCAGGTCCGGACCGTGGCGCTTGTCTTCGACCGCGCCGGGACGCGGGGTCGAGAGAATCTGCGAGCCCTTGAAGTGATTCACCAGCGCCAGCAGGCCGTCCGGAGCAAGAATCTCCAGACCGTCGGCCCAGGCCGCCTCGCCGCCCTGGACGGCCGGGCAGATCAACCCCTTGTCTTCGGCCAAAGCATGAATCGCGGCGGGAAGGACCCCGGCGACCCCGGCAATCCGGCCGTCCAGGCTCAGCTCCCCCAACGCCAGATAGTGCCCGACCTCCTCGGCCGGGAGGACGCCCATCGCAACCAGAAGCCCCAACGCAATGGGCAGGTCGAAGTGGCTGCCCTCCTTCAAGAGGTCGGCGGGCGCGAGATTGACGATGATCCGCTTCGACGGCAGCGCGAGCCCCAGCGCGCCCAGCGCCGCGCGCACCCGCTCCCGGCTTTCCGCCACCGCCTTGTCGGCCAGTCCGACAATTTGAAACGCGGGCAAGCCGGTGGCGGTTTGAACCTGCACATCGACGTCGACGACGTCGATTCCCTGGAACGCGACCGTGGCGACGCGCGCAACCATGGCTTCGACCTGTTATTGAGATGGACGGACAATGGTATGTCTCGACTGCACCACATACGCGACGAGGAGAGGAACGTCACGCGTTTTTCCTGTCCCTGGCCTGTGAGCGCCGGTGAAGGTCGCGTTCCGGCTTTCCGTGCGATGATTTTCTGCTATGGTCCGAGGTGCAAGATGGTTCCTCGATAAACCGAGGACGAAACGAAGAGGGAATGCGGTGCGGTCCGTAACAGGGCCAACTCCGCGGCTGCCCCCGCAACTGTGATCGGCGAGCCTGCGTTCATCTAACGCCACTGGGAGGATGAAACCTCCTGGGAAGGTCGAACGCCCGGCGCTGACCCGTAAGCCAGGAAACCTGCCATCTGCGCGTCGCCCACCCGAGGAACGGGGTGTTCAACGGGGCGGATTTTCGTGCAGCGGTGACGCGGACGGGGCTTTTGACGGCGGGGACGGCGCAAGACGCGCTTGCCTTGGCCGTTGCCCTTGCCGTGTCGCTCGGTGGGCCGCTCAGGGCGGTTCCACGCTCCTGCCGGTAACCGCTTCCGCTTATTCCCCGTATCCCCCGCGTGGTTTTGAGAAAGACATAAGGGAATAGGGGGAGACATTTCCCATGAATAACGCGACGAACGCGCTTTGGCCGGTCCGGGGTTGGGCTTGGCGCAAGCTGGCTTTGCTGACCTGCGGGGCTGCTCTGGTGCTGCCGCTCGACACGGCACCCGCCTCCGCGCAAACCGGGGAGGGCCTGCTGGAAGAGGTGGTTGTCACCGCCACCCGGATTCCCACCCGCATCGAGGATGTCGGAAGCTCGGTCAGCGTTATCACCCGGGAGGAGATCGAACAGCGGCAGTTCAAGACGGTCACGGAGGCCCTGCGCACCGTGCCCGGAGTGCATATGGTGCAGACTGGGCCGCGCGGGCAGGTGTCCTCGGTGTTCACGCGCGGGGCGAACTCGAACCAGACGCTGGTGCTGTTGAACGGACGGCGTTTCATGGACCCCGGTACGCCCGCCGGAGCTTTCAATTTCGCCCATCTGAACACCGCCAACGTGGAGCGTATCGAGGTCGTGCGCGGCCCGCAGAGCGCGCTCTTCGGCAGTGACGCCATTGCGGGCGTCATCAATATCGTCACCCGCGATCCCATCGACGAGGGCGTGGCTGGCACGATCACCTCGGAGGTGGGGAGCTTCGGCACCTTCGAGGGCTCCGCGAACGTCACCGGGCGGCAGGGGCGCATCGGCTTCGACGCCACGCTGAGCGGGCTTACGACCGCGGGCGACACGGTCACGCCGGAACGCTTCCGTCCGGAGGGCGCGCCGGTCGAGGACAACGCGGCGCGCAACGTTCTGGGCAACGCGCGGCTCGATTACGATATCGCCGACAACCTGACTTTCTCGGCCTTCGGGCAGGTGCTGGACGCGCATGCGGAGCTGGACACCGCGCCGGAGGACCCCAACTCGGTCGAGGACACGCGACAGTACTTCACCAGCGCCGAGCTGGCGGGCGAGTTTATGGGCGGACGCTACCGCCCGACGCTGACCTTCGCCTACTCCGAGTTCGAGCGGGAGAACCGCGACGACCCCGACGCCTTCAGCCCGACCTTCGTGGACACCCGCAACCAGGGCGACCGCATCCAGATCGAGCTTCAGAACGAGTACGACATTCACCCGGACCACACCCTGATCTTCGGCGGAGAGGTGCAGGAAGAGTCCTTCGAGGCCACGGGGATTGCCGATTTCGGCGGCGGCTTCGTGCAGACGCCGGACTCTTCGGCGCGCGTGAATGCCGGGGCGGTCTATCTTCAGGACGTGTTTCACCTGACCGAGCGGCTGTCCGGCACGGTGGGCGTGCGCTATGACGCGCCGGAGGACTTCGACAACCGCGCGACTTGGCACATCGCGCCGAGTTACGCGATCCCGGAAACCGGCACCCGCCTCAAGGCCAGCGTCGGCACCGGCTTCAAGGTTCCGGCGTTGTTCGAACGGTTCGGCTTCACCCCGACCAGCTTCGGCACTGCCTTTCGCGGCAATCCCGACCTTGATGCGGAGAAGAGCTTCGGCTTCGATGTCGGCTTCGAGCAGTCGGTGTTTCAGGAGCGGGTCAGCTTCGGCTCCACCTTCTTCTATTCCGATGTCGAGGACGCAGTGGTCACCGAATTCGACCAGAACTTCAACTCGACCACGGTGAACAACGTCGATCTCGATATCTACGGCTTTGAGAACTTCGTGTCTCTCCGCCCGGTCGAGAGCTTGACGCTCACCGGCAACTACACCTTCACCCGCGCGGACGATTCCGACACCGGGCTGCAGTTGATCCGCCGTCCGAAACACAAGGTCTCGGCGGACGCCGTTTGGCAGTTCACGGAGCGCACCAACGTGGCGCTCGGCATGGTGGCGGTCGCGGGCATGAAGGACATCGGCCGCTTCGGCGGTCGCGTCGACCTGCCCAGCTATGCCGTCTTCCGCGCCGCCGGGTCCCATGCGGTCACGGAGGCTATCGCGTTCACCGCGCGTGTGGAGAACCTCTTCGACCGCGATTTCGAAACCGCCGACGGATTCAAGGCACCCGGACTCGAGGGCTTCGTCGGCGCACGGCTGACGTTTTAAGGACCGGACCATGATCCGCGCGCACCGCTTCGCTGCTCTGCTGGTTTGGATCGCCGGGGTTTGGCTTGCTCCGGCGATCCAGGTCGGCGCAGAGGTGGCTGGAGACGACTTGGCGGGCGCGCGGGTCGCCTCGATCAACCTTTGCACCGATCAACTGCTGGTGCGCCTGCTGGAGCCGGAGCGCATCGCCTCGATCTCCGTCCTAGGGGCCGATCCGCATTACTCCGCCGTGGCGGAGCGGGCCGCGGGGCTGCCTGTCAACCACGCACAGGCGGAAGAGATACTGAGCCAAGATCCCGGCCTCGTGCTGGCGGGCAGCTACGGCAACCGCGCGACGAAGGAGATGCTCCGCCGCCTGGGCTATCGTGTCGAGGAGCTTGCGCCACCGAGCGACATCGAGGGCGTGCGCGCGCAGCTTCGCGACGTCGGCGATCTGCTTGGAGCGGCGGAGCGCGCCGAGGCCGTCGTCGCGGAGTTGGACGACGCGCTGCGGGCCGCGGAAAGCGGGGCGGAGCAGGAGCGCCCGACGGCGGTGATCTACGAATCCGGCGGTGTCACGCTAGGGAGCGGCGGACTGCCGCAGGCAGTGCTGGAAGCGGCGGGCTTGACCAATCTTGCGGCGGAGCGGGGAATTCAGGGGGCCGCACCCTTTCCGCTCGAACGGCTCGTCGTCAGCGCACCCGACATCCTCGTGCTTTACGACGCGCCGGACGAAGCCCCGCCCTCGCAGTCCGCCTCGGTGCTGAAACATCCCGCGCTGCACGGCCTGTCCGAGCGCATCGAGATTGCCGTGGTGCCGCGCGCGCTCTGGACCTGCGGCGGACCCGAGGTGGTGGAGGCGATCGAGCGGCTGGTACAGGCGCGGCAGGCGGCGGTGGAGCGCAAGGCCGCTCCGGTGTTGGAGGCGCTGCGGCCATGAGCGCACGGACCGTCTTGCTTCCCGCCCTCGCCGTCCTGCTGCTCTTCGCGCTGGCGGGCTCGCTGCTGATCGGCCCGGCGGGTTTGAGCACGCCGGAAGCCCTGCTCGGCCTGTTCGGATCGGAGCGGGGACCGGCGGCGCGGGTCATGCGGGAAATCCGCCTGCCGCGCAGTCTGCTGGGCGCGATGATCGGCGCGTCGCTGGGGCTGGCGGGCGCGGCCTTGCAGGGCTATCTGCGCAATCCCTTGGCGGAACCGGGGTTGATCGGCGTGTCCGGGGCGGCGGCGCTCGGGGCGGTTCTGACGCTTTATACCGGACTCTCGGCGGCCTTCTCGCTCGCGCTGCCGCTGGGCGGGATCGCCGGGGCGATGGCGGCGGTGGTGCTGGTGCAGCTTTTGGCCGGGCGCGAGGCCGGAACGATCACGCTGATCCTCGCGGGCGTCGCCGTCACCGCCTTCGCCGCCGCGCTGACCTCGCTGGCCTTGAACCTCGCGCCAAGCCCCTTCGCGGCGCTGGAGATCGTCTTCTGGCTGCTGGGCTCGCTGTCGGACCGCAGCATGGAGCACGTCTGGCTGGCCGCGCCCTTCATGGTGTTGGGCTGGCTGCTGCTGGCGAGCACCGGGCGCGCGCTCGATGCCTTGACGCTGGGCGAGGAGGCGGCGAGCAGCCTGGGGTTCCGTCTTCCCGCGATCCGGCTGCGGCTGGTGCTGGGAACGGCGTTCTGCGTCGGCGCGGCGACGGCGGTGGCGGGGGCCATCGGCTTCGTCGGTTTGGTGGTGCCGCACCTGCTGCGCCCGCTGGTCGGCCACCGTCCGGGCGCG
Organism: Rhodovibrio sp.; assembly: GCA_007127165.1. Taxonomy (GTDB): domain Bacteria; phylum Pseudomonadota; class Alphaproteobacteria; order Kiloniellales; family Rhodovibrionaceae; genus SKZV01. Next base: position 7,871 of record SKZV01000072.1, read on the forward strand.
CTGCTGCCCGCGAGCGCGCTGGGCGGCGCGGTGCTGCTGCTGCTGGCGGACCTTGTGGTCCGGGCGATCCCGACGGCGCAGGAACTCAAGCTCGGCGTCGTCACAGCCCTGATCGGCGCACCCTTCTTCTTCGCCCTGGTGCTGCGCACGCGGCGGGAGACGGCGTGATGACCGCATTGCTCAGAGCCGAGGGGCTGCGGGTGGCCTTGGGGCGGCGGCAGGTGCTGCACGGCCTGGACCTGGACCTGTCCGAGCGGGAGCTTGTCGGGCTGATCGGGCCGAACGGGGCTGGCAAGACCACGCTGCTGCGCGCCTTGGCGGGGCTGCTCGCGCCGGAGGCGGGGCGGGTCACGCTTTCCGGCAAGCCGCTGGCGAGCTTGCCGCCGCGTTCGCTTGCGCGCGAGGTGGGTTATTTGCCGCAAGGGGGCGGCAGCTACTGGCCGGTGACGGCGGCGGAGTTGGTGATGCTGGGGCGGATGCCGCATCTGGGGCCGTGGCGAAAGCCGGGCGCGCGTGACGAAGCGGCGGTCGCGGCGGCGCTGGCGGCGACCGACGCGGCGCATCTGGCGGCGCGCAAGGTGACGCAGTTGTCCGGCGGCGAGCGGATGCGGGTGCTGCTGGCGCGCGCCCTTGCCGGGGAGCCGCGCTTGCTGCTGGCGGACGAGCCGGTCTCCGGCCTCGACCCCTATCACCGGTTGGAGGCGATGGAGCACCTGCGCGCGCTGGCCCGTGACGGCAAGGGCGTGGCGGTGGTGCTGCACGATTTGACGCTGGCCGCGCGCTATTGCGACCGGCTGGTGCTGCTGGACGGCGGGGGCATCGTGGCCGAGGGCGCGCCGAGCGATGTGCTGAGCGCGGATCGCCTCGCCTCGGTCTATCGCGTGCGGGCATTGCACGGCTTCGAAGGGGGCGAGCCCTTCGTCGTGCCGTGGGATCCGCTTGTCCAAGCGCGGGAGGCAAGGTGATGGAGCGGCCTTCGATCGTTTCGGACAGCCCGGCCAAGGGGAAACGCCCCGGCGCGACGCTGCTCGCGGCGGCGCTGTCGCTGCTGCTGCACGCGGGCGGCGTGCTGGCCTTTGTGGTGTTGCCCTGGGAGGACGGCGCGCAACGAACGGTCGAGGTCGGCGGGATGGAGGCCATCGACGTGGTGGTGGTGAGCGGTTCCCAGGCGGGCGGCGCGGCGGGCTCCGGCACACCGGAGAGCGAGGGCGAGGCC
>SKZV01000059.1 GCA_007127165.1 Rhodovibrio sp.
GACTCGAGGACCTGGACTTCTATCCGGAGCCCAAGTCCTAGAGCACCGCCGATTCCAGCCAGCCAACCGCTGTCCGTTTGGCACTGCGTCAACTCGCGGCGCGATTCTCCCCCAGGCGGCGATCGAGCCGAGCAACGATCCGGTCCACTTCTTCCGAAGACATGCCGATTTGGCTTGCGATCGTTCGGACGAGACAGTCCACCCGCTCCACCTCGGTTCCTCCACCCGCGACGGCACGCGCCACCGAGGAAGGATTTTTCAGGCCCTTCGCCGCTTCGGCGTACTTCTCGAAGGGAACGAGGTCGTCCTGCGAGGCCCCCAGGCGCTGGCAGAGCGTGCACACCCAGTCATAGACCGAGCGCGCCAACTCCAGATCGCCGTGGACTGCCTCCCGGATCGGCTGGACGTCGTTTTCGCCGACGGATCTATAATTGCCGGTCAGCAGCATGCTCCATTTCGCCATCGGGACGAACGGCGATTCATGAACCCGCAACTTCACGGGGATCTCTATTTCGCCCTCATCGGCCTTGTAACGGGCGGCATCGATGTCCCGTTCAAGGTCGTGCAGCATTTTCGTATGCTCGTCCGAATCGAAGCGGGTGACCTTGAAGTTCGTGGGCAACCCGACATGCAGCACGGTCGGACCTTCGTCCGGTGGCCGGTACGCCTGCGGATCCGGACTGGCCAGCGTGATCAGCGCCGGGTCGAAGTTCTCCCAAACGCTTGCATCGGTGTAGCACTTCTTCAGGCTCTCAAGCTCCAGCCCCGGAATCCGGGCCAGATACGGCCAGGGCGGCATGTTCATGATGGACACGCAGGGAACGCGCCCGCGCGCTATGCCGTCGAGCAACTCACGCACGCCCGCCGATGCGTACTGCGGCTCTTGCATCGCCAAGGCCGCAAGATCGAAATCGCGTGCGTCGAGTTCCGACGGGGTGGCCGCCGACAAGTGCCCCGGCAGATCGACCGAAGCAATTTCCAGCGGTTCCGCCCGCCCCTTCATCTGGAACCGCACGCGGGTCCCTTTTTCGTTGATCAAGCGCGCGCTCGGTGCCGAACACGCCAGCGTGACGTTGTGGCCGGCCATCAACAGCTTGGTGGACAGAAGCGAGCCGTAAGAGGCTCCCATGATCAGAACGTTGTACTTACTATTCATGCTCCGTCCTTAAAATCTCGAGTTGGATATTTCTTGCCTCTCCCGCTTGGAACGTAATGGGTGAACGGGGTCTTCGCCAAGGTCATCCATACTCCGCCTGACGAAATCGTTTACCAAAAGCCGTGGAACGGGCCTCGCGTCTTGTCCGGCTTGCCGAAGCCGCCGCCGCCCGGCGTCTCGATGACGAAGACGTCGCCCGCCTCCATCTCGGTGCGGTCGGTGCCGGAGAGCGTTTCCCGCGCGCCGTCCTTCGCGCGTTCCACCCAGTTGCGCCCGCAGTCTCCCGGCTCCCCGCCGTCGAGGCCGAAGGGCGGGACCTTGCGGTGGTTGGAGAGGATCGCCGCCGTCATCGGCTCCAGGAAGCGCACCCGGCGCACCGTCCCGTGGCCGCCACGGTGCCGTCCCTTGCCGCCGGAGCCTTGCCGGATGTGGAAGTCTTCCAGCAGCACCGGGAAGCGCCACTCCAGCACCTCCGGGTCGGTCAGGCGGGAGTTCGTCATGTGGGTGTGGATCGCGTCCTGCCCGTCGAAGTCCGGCCCGGCCCCGCTGCCGCCGCAGATCGTCTCGTAGTACTGGTATTGCGCGTTGCCGTAGGTGAAGTTGTTCATCGTCCCCTGCGCCGCCGCCAGCACACCAAGGGCGCCGTAGAGGGTGTCGGTGATGACCTGGCTGGTCTCCACGTTCCCGGCCACGACCGCGCCGGGATAGGTCGGATTCAGCATCGAGCCCTCGGGGATGACGATGTCGAGCGGCTTCAGGCAGCCCTCGTTCATTGGAATCTCGTCTTCCACCAGCGTGCGGAAGACGTAGAGCACCGCCGCACGGCAGACCGCCGCCGGAGCGTTGAAATTGTCGGGGCGCTGGGAGCTTGAGCGCGAGAAGTCGATCCGCGCCTGCCGCGCTTCCTTGTCGATGGTGATATCCACCGCGACCTCGGCCCCGTTGTCCATCGGATAGGTGAACGAGCCGTTCTTCAGCACGCCAAGCACGCGGCGCACCTGCTCCTCCGCGTTGTCCTGGACGTGGCCCATGTAGGCGTGCACCACCTCAAGGCTGAAGTGATCGACCATCCGGGCGATCTCCTGAACGCCCTTCTCGTTCGCCGCGATCTGGGCTTGCAGGTCGCCGATGTTCTGGACGGGATTGCGCACTGGATAGGGACCGGAGGCCAGCAGGTCGCGCAACTCCCGCTCCAGGAAGGTGCCCCGGTCCACCAGCTTGAAGTTGTCGATCAGCACGCCTTCCTCGTCCACCGTCTTCGAATCCGGCGGCATGGAGCCCGGCGTGATCCCGCCCACGTCGGCGTGGTGGCCCCGGCTGGCGACGTAGAAGAGGATCGACTCGCCCTTCGCATCGAACACCGGCGTGACCACCGTGATGTCCGGCAGGTGGGTGCCGCCGTTGTAGGGCGCGTTCAGCATGTAAACGTCGCCCTTGTGCAGCCGTCCCGCATTTTCGCGGATCACCGTGCGTACCGACTCGCCCATCGAGCCAAGGTGCACCGGCATGTGCGGCGCGTTGGCGACGAGGTTGCCGTCGGGATCGAAGACGGCGCAGGAGAAGTCCAGCCGCTCCTTGATGTTCACCGAATAGGCCGTGTTCTCCAGCGTCGAGCCCATCTGCTCGGCCACGTTCATGAAGAGGTTGTTGAAGACCTCCAGCATCACCGGATCGACCTCGGTGCCCACCGCGTGCGCGCGCTCCTTCGCCTGGGTGCGGAGCATCACGAGGTGGTTGCGGTCGGTCAGTTCGGCCTGCCAGCCCGGCTCGACCGTGGTGGTGGAGTTCGGCTCGATGATGACGGCCGGGCCGCTCACCGTGTCGCCGGGAAGCAGGTCGGCGCGGTCGTAGACGGGCGTTTCGTGCCACTGCCTGCCCGCGTATAGGCGAACCGTGTCGCGCGGCGCCAGAGCCTCCACGCGCGCATCGGCCTGAACCACGGGGTCCTCGGGCTGCGCCGTCTTGCCGATCACCTCGACGGAGACGGCTTCGGCGATCAGCGGCTTGTCCGGCATGATGAAACCGAAGCGCTGGCGGTGAGCGGCCTCGAAACGCTCGACAAGCTGCGCCTTGGTCCCGTGCGCGACGATCAGCGGCGCGTCGGTGCCTTCATAACGCAGATGCACCTTGAACAGCGTCTCAATCTGCGCCGCGTCCACGCCCTGCTCGCGCATCTCCACCTGACCTTCGTGCGCCAGCGTGTCGAGCGCGGTCTCGACCTCGCTCAGCATGGACTCCTCCAGCCGCTTTTCGATGGCCTGCTCGCGGATCACCCGCAGGTCGGCCAGCCCCATGCCATAGGCCGACAGCACACCCGCCAGGGGGTGCAGGAAAATCCGCGTCATTCCCAGCGTGTCGGCGATGTCGCAAGCGTGCTGCCCGCCCGCGCCGCCGAAGCAGTTCAGCGTGTATTCGGTCACGTCGTAGCCGCGCTGGATCGAGATTTTCTTGATCGCGTTCGCCATGTTTTCGACGGCGATTCGGCGGAAGCCTTCGGCGACCTCCTCCGGCTTGCGGGCGTCGCCGGTGGCGTTCTCGATCTCCCGGCCCAGTTCGGTGAACTTCTCGTGCACCGCGTCGGCGTCGAGCGGTTCGTCCGCGTTCGGACCAAAGACGTGCGGGAAGAACTCCGGCTGTATCCGCCCCAGCATCAGGTTCGCGTCGGTCACGGCGAGCGGTCCGCCGCGCCGATAGCACGTAGGGCCGGGGTTCGCGCCCGCGCTGTCCGGGCCGACGCGGTAGCGGCTGCCGTCGAAGTGCAGGATCGAGCCGCCGCCCGCCGCGACGGTGTGAATCTGCATCATCGGCGCGCGCATCCGCACGCCCGCGACCTGGGTTTCGAAGGCGCGCTCGTACTCGCCGTCGTAGTGGGCCACGTCGGTCGAGGTGCCGCCCATGTCGAAGGAGATGATCTTCTCGAAGCCGCCCATCGCCGCCGTGCGCGCCGCGCCGACGATGCCGCCCGCCGGGCCGGACAGGATGGCGTCCTTGCCCTGGAAGCGGTGCGCGTCCACCAGTCCGCCGTTCGACTGCATGAACATCAGCCGCACGTCGCCCAACTCGCCCGCCACGCGGTCGATGTAGCGCCGCAGGATCGGGGAGAGGTAGGCGTCCACCACGGTGGTGTCGCCGCGCCCGACCAGCTTCATCAGCGGGGAGACGCCGTGGCTGGTGGAAATCTGCGTGAAGCCGATGTCCTGCGCCAGCTTGGCGGCCGCCTGCTCGTGCTCCGGATAGCGGTAGCCGTGCAGAAAGGCGATGGCCACCGCGCGAATGCCGTCGTCGTGGGCGCGTTGAAGCTCCGCTCGCAGCGTCTCGGACTCGAAGGGAGTCAGTACCGTCCCCTCCGCCTGCACCCGCTCATCGGCCTCGATCACGCGGTCGTAGAGCAGTTCCGGCAGGTCGATGCGCTTGGCGAAGATATGTGGGCGGGCCTGATAGCCGATGCGGAGCGCGTCGCGGAAGCCCTTGGTGGTGACATAGACGGTGCGGTCGCCCTTGCGTTCCAGCAGCGCGTTCGTCGCGACCGTGGTGCCCATTTTCACCGACTCGATCTTCTCGGCGGGAATCGGATCGGTCTTGGCGATCTCCAGCAGGTCGCGGATGCCCTGGAGCGCCGCGTCCTCGTACTGTTCCGGGTTGTCGGAGAGCAGCTTGTGGCTGAGCAGCGCACCGTCGGGCCGCCGCGCGACCACGTCGGTGAAGGTGCCGCCGCGGTCCACCCAGAACTCCCAGCAGCCATGACCGCCGTCCGCACTGGTGTCCCGGCGTTCGCTTTCCTGCCCCGGCGTGGTCCCGGCGCGCGCACTGCGCGTTGTCATGGCCTCTCCCCTTACATTCGCTGCAAGGGATAAAGAGCAACCTTTCGTCGAGGCGTCAACGGTCCGCAAGCGCCGGGCGTCAATGGTGCACGGCACCGCTCGGCTGCCTTATGCAGCCGAACGGTCGTCCGCAGCCGGTGCGCCGCACTCGTTCGAGACCTGCCGCGTCGCCCATTGGTCCGCCACCTCGCCGACAATGGCGGCGCTGCCCATAAGCCCCTCCTGCAACAAAGACCAGGGCCCCGGCCGGGGCAGGATGACGCGGCTTTCGATCTCGCCGTCCAGCCGCATGACGCGGCCATTGAGTTTACGTGCGATGCGCTGCATCGGCACGTTCTCCGCCAGACAGATCATCATCACGTCGTGGATGCCGCGGTTGCACGCGAGGATCAAGGCGTTCCGGCACAATTCCCGGCCAACGCCCGCCCCGCGCCAGGGCTTTTCCACGGTCAGCGCTAGCTCAGCCTTTTCCGGCACGCTACTTCCGAAAGGAACGATCTCCACGGCGCCGCGAAGCACCCCGTTTTCCAGTTGCCCGAGCACGATGGCTTGGGTCCAGTCTATGCGCTCCAGATAGTCGTTCACCGCCGAATCGGAAATCTGGTGTCCGAACCGCAGATAGCGATCATTATAGTCGAGCCGCGCGAAGTGATCCTTCAGGCGGTTTAGATCCGTCGGTCCCAGCTTTCGAATGAAGGGCATGACGCTGTCCTCTCTTGAAACAGGTGGAGGTTACACCTTCGATGCCGCGTCTTCCCCAGACCAGCAGGCGGTTCGAACCGCCATTCTACTCATTTCGTAGATATGGTGTTTATTGTGCAGTGCAACAAGTGAAGAAGTTGTGAACATGATGTTTCACCGGCTCACACATTTGCCCCACCGCCGCGCCGCCGTTCCTAAGCTCTTGTCCGGGAACCGGCGCCGTGGAATAAGCATAGTTTGAACGGTGACAGGGACAGACCTGCTCCACGGCATGGCGACGGTGGTGTATGACAATTTGGGGCAAGATCGTCGGCGGAGCGACGGGCTTTGCGTTGGGAGGGCCGCTCGGCGCACTGCTCGGCGGGCTGGCGGGGCATGCCGTCGACTACATGCGCGACTCCACACGCATTCTGCTTGAGCAGGACGGTCCCATCGGCGAGGCGGAGGCGGATCACCGCACCGACGACAATACAAAGAAGATCGCTTTTACCATCGGCGTTATCGTGCTCGGCGCGAAGATGGCGAAGGCCGACGGCACGGTCTCCCGCGACGAAATCCAGGCGTTCAAGCAGGTCTTTCACATCCCCCCGGAGGAGATGAAGAACGTCGGCCGCATTTTCGATCAGGCCCGCAAGGACGCGCGCGGCTTCGAGCCCTATGCAAAGCAGATCGGCCGTATGTTCCGCCACAATCCCGCCGTGCTCGAAGAACTGCTCGACGGGCTTTTCCACATCGCCAAGGCGGATGGGCCGGTGAAAGAGGCGGAACTGGACTATCTGGAACAGGTGGCCGTGATCTTCGGCCTGGATCAAGCGGCCTGGGAGCGGGTGAAGGCGAACAATCTGGAGACCGAGGGGGGTGGCGATCCCTACGCAGTGCTGGGTATCTCTCGCAAGTCGGGCGAAGATGAGATCAAAACCGCCTACCGCAAACTTGTCCGCGAGAACCACCCTGACCATTTGGTGGCACAGGGCATGCCGCAGGAATTCATCGACCTCGCCAACCAGAAGCTGGCGACGATCAACGGCGCCTACGAGGCGATCCGGAAGCAGCGGCGGTTGCACTGAGGCTTCCCCACGCATAGCGGCCCCGCCGAGACGATGCTTGTGGCGATGCCCGCAAGCCGCTAGGCATGACCGGAACATGGATGAAAGCAGGAAGTGACAATGGCGGCCACGCCACCTTTGGTACAACTTAAAGACGCCACACTGGCTCTCGGTCCGCAGGTTCTGGCGGAGAATGTGGATCTGACCCTGGCGCGCGGCGAGCGGGCCTGCCTGGTCGGGCGCAACGGCAGCGGCAAGTCCACGCTTCTGCGCGCGCTCGCGGGCGAGATCGACCTGGACCGGGGCGAGCGGTTCGTGCAGCCGGGCGCGCGGGTCGCCTACCTGCCGCAGCAGCCGGACCTGCCCAAGGAGATGACCGTCGAGGCGTTTGTCGCCGCCGCCGTCCCCGGCGATCCGGCGCACGCCCGCCACCATGTGGACGCGGTGCTCTCCCGCCTGGACCTGGACGGTAAGCGCCGTCTGGGCACGCTTTCCGGCGGTGAAGGACGACGGGCGGCGCTGGCGCGCACGCTGGTGACCGAGTCCGATCTTCTGTTGCTGGACGAGCCGACGAACCACCTGGACCTGCCGACCATCGAATGGCTCGAAGGCGAGTTGAAGCGCTTCGAGGGCGCGCTGATCCTGATCAGCCACGATCGCGCTTTCTTGCGGACGATGAGCGACGTGACGCTTTGGCTGGATCGCGGGACGATGCGGCGGATGGACAAGGGTTTCGCCCACTTCGACACCTGGGCCGAAGAGGTCGCGGCGGAGGAGGAGCGCGCGCTTTACATGGTGCAGAAGCGCATCAAGCGCGAGGAGCACTGGGTTCAGCGCGGCGTGACCGGACGGCGCAAGCGCAACCAGGGCCGCCTCGCCCGCCTGCAGGATTTGCGCAGCAGCCGCGCCGAGATGCTCACCAACCGCAGCGGCGAGATGAACCTCGCCATCGCCGAGTCCGAGGGCAGCGGCAAGACGGTGATCGAGGCCGAGCACCTCGCCAAGGGCTTCACCAGCGACGACGGCACGCCGGTCCCCATCGTCACCGACTTCTCCACCCGCATCCGCAAGGGCGACCGCATCGGCCTGATCGGCCCGAACGGCGCGGGGAAGACGACGCTGATCCGGCTTCTGACCAAGGAGACGGAGCCCGACAGCGGGACGGTACGCCACGGCGCGCGGCTGAAGCCGGTCTATTTCGATCAGCGCCGCGAAGTTTTGGACCCGAACAAGACGCTCTGGCAGACGCTGGCCCCGGACGGCGGCGATTCCATCATGGTCGGCGACCGGCAGCGCCATGTCGTGGCCTACCTGAAGGACTTCCTGTTCGACGAGCGGCAGATTCGCCAGCCCGTACATTCGCTCTCCGGCGGCGAGACCAACCGCCTGTTGCTGGCCAAGCTGTTCGCGCAGCCGAGCAACCTGATCGTGATGGACGAGCCGACGAACGATCTGGACATCGAAACGCTCGACCTCTTGATCGAAGTCTTGGCGGAGTTCGACGGGACGCTGCTGCTGGTCAGCCACGACCGCGATTTCCTCGACAAGACCGTGACCTCCGTCGTCGAGATGACCGGCGACGGGCTGGCGCGGGAGTATCCCGGCGGCTACACCGATTCGCTGACGCAGCGGCGCAAGGAAGCCCGCCTCGCCAAGCCGGGCGCGAAGGCAAAGGCCGACAAGAAGGCGGACAAGAAGACCAAGGGCGGCGGCAAGCCGCGCAGCGGCGAGCCGGATAAGCTGACGTTCAAGGAGCAACGTGAGCTGGAGCAGCTTCCAGGCACGATCCAGAAGCTTCAGTCGGCTATCGGCGAACTCGAGCAGCAACTCGGCGATCCAACCCTCTATGAAGGGGACACGGATCGCTACCAGAACACCATGGACAAGCTTACCCGCGCGCAGAGTGCGCTGGACAAGGCGGAGACGCGTTGGCTGGAGCTTGAAGAGCGGCGCGAGAGCTTGAAGCAGGCGGCTGGCGGGCGCGGCTGATGCCGCTGGCCGTTTCGCCGCTGCATCTGCTGGCATTCCTGCTCATCATGATCGTGTGGGGCGGCAACTTCGCGGTTTCCAAGATCGCCCTGGAGCAGATTCCGCCGATTATGCTGGTCGCCATGCGCTTCGCCCTCGTGGCGATCGTGCTGGCGCCCTTCGTGAAGCCGCCGAACGGCCGGTTCCGGGAGATGCTGCTGCTTTCCTTCGTCCTGGGAACGCTGCACTTCTCGATGATGTTCAGCGGACTGCGCTACATCGACGCCGCCACCGCTGCCATTTCCATCCAGTTGCAGGTTCCCTTCGCCGCCCTGCTCGCCGCGA
>SKZV01000026.1 GCA_007127165.1 Rhodovibrio sp.
CCGCCGGGGCCGGGATTGCCGGAGCATCCGCCGTCGGTGAAAACCTCGACCCGGTCGTCGCTCATCATCGTGTCCTTGGGGGTCTCTTCGCTCACGTCAGCCCGTAATCGCCAGGGCCGCGCACTGCGCGGTGAAAGCGCAGCTTGCGGAGGTATTCTTGGGGGTCCTTCGGCGCGACGAAAGCGCCTTCGGGATGGTTCAGCCAGTCGAAGAGGCGCGTCAGCAGGAACCGCAGCGCACTCCCGCGCGCCAGCAGCGGCAGCGCCTCAAGCTCCGCCGCCGAGAAGGGCCGCACGGCGCGATAGGATTGGAGCAGCAAGCGCGCATTCGTGGCGTTGAAGGAGCCGTCCGGCTCGAAACACCAAGCGTTCAGGCAGACCGCAAGGTCGTAAGCCAGCGCATCGTTGCAGGCGAAGTAGAAGTCGATGAAGCCGGAGACTTCGCCGCCCTTGAAGAACACGTTGTCGGGGAACAGGTCGGCATGGATCACGCCCTCCGGCAAGTCGCGCGGCCATGCCTGCTCCAGCACGGCGATTTCCCGCGCCAGTTCGCCGGCCAGCCCCGGCTCGACCTCGTCCGCCCGCGCGCCGCAGGCCTCGACCAGTCCCCGCCAGCCCTCGACCGAGAGGTTGTTCGGGCGGTACATCGGAAAATCCAGCCCGGCCAGATGCATCCGCGCCAGTTCCGCGCCCAGTTGCTCGCAGTGGCGCGGCTTTATGCGTTTCGGCCAGAGACCTTCCAGAAAGGTGACGATGGCGGCGGGACGGCCGCAAAGCTCCCGCAGCGCCTCGCCGTCGCGGCCGCGAATCGGGGTCGGACAGCGAATGCCGCGCTCCGCTAGATGCTCCATCAGGTTGACGAAGTATGGCAGGTCTTCCCTCGCCACCCGCTTTTCGTAGAGCGTTAGGATATAGGTGCCGGCGGTGGTGGAGAGCAGAAAGTTCGAGTTCTCCACCCCCTCGGCAATGCCCTTAAGGGAGACCACCTCGCCAAGATCGTACTCGCGCAGGAAGGCCGCGACATCCTCGTCGGTCACTTCGGTATAGACAGCCATCTGCGTTTCGACTCGCGGCGCTTTTCGACTTATTAGGCGGGAGCGGGGGCGGTGAGGATGCGCGGGACCTTGAACTGCACGTCTTCCTCGGTCACCCGCACTTCCTCGACGTCGACGACAAAGCGTTCGCGCAGCGCCGCGATCATCTCATCCACCAGCAGTTCCGGCGCCGAAGCCCCGGCGGTGATGCCGACGCTTTTCACGCCCTCCAGGCGCGCCCAGTCGGTATCCCGAGCCCGTTGCACCAGGAAGGAATCGCAGCCCTGCTTGCGGGCAACCTCCACCAGACGCTGCGAGTTCGAGGAGTTCGGCGCACCCACCACGATCATCGTCTCCACCCGGTCGGCGATGGCCTTCACCGCCTGTTGGCGGTTGGTGGTGGCGTAGCAGATGTCTTCCTGCTTGGGCGCGCGCACCTGGGGGAAGCGTTTACGCAGCGCCTCGACAATGTCCGCCGTGTCGTCGACCGACAGCGTGGTCTGGGTCACGAAGGCGAGGCGCGAGGGATCGCCGACCTCGATCGTGTCAACCTCCTCGACCGTCTGCACCAGCTTGATCGCGCCCTCGGGAAGCTGGCCGATCGTGCCCTCGACCTCGGGATGCCCGGCATGGCCGATCAGCAGCACGGTATTGCCCTTGGCGAACTGACGTTCCGCCTCGCGGTGAACCTTGGACACCAGAGGACAGGTCGCGTCGATGTAGAACATTTTGCGCTCATCCGCCTTCGCGGGCACCGCCTTCGGCACGCCATGGGCGGAGAAGATCACCGGCCGGTCCTCGGGCACCTCGTCGAGGCTTTCCACGAAGACCGCACCCTTGGCCTCCAGTTCCTCGACCACGAAGCGGTTGTGCACGATTTCGTGGCGAACATAGACGGGCGCCCCGTACTTCGACAGCGAGAGCTCGACGATGTCGATGGCGCGTTCGACGCCTGCGCAGAACCCGCGCGGTCCGGCGAGAAAAATTTTCAGCGGTTGCTTATCCATAAGGCCCCTCAAGGGATCGAGCAGTCGGCAAACGGCATGGAGCTTGTCGTCTCCGTGCCGCGTCTCTAAGGTCGCGCCTTGCGTCCGCGGTGGCAAGGCCGGATTTCGTTTCCCCCGTCCGCCTGCAGTGCGACGCGGACAGTAATACAAACTGAGGCACGAAAGGAAGCATTGATGAGCGAAGCGATCCCCACGCAGAGAGCGCCCTATAAGGTCAGCGTCGAGGCCGGGCGAAACTATGCCTGGTGTGCCTGTGGACGTAGCGCCAAGCAACCGTTCTGCGACGGCTCGCACAAGGACACCGGCTTGAGCCCGATCGTTTTCAAGGCGGAGGAAAGCAAGGACCTCTTTCTGTGTGGCTGCAAGCAGACAAAGAACGGCCCGTATTGCGACGGCACCCACGGCAAGCTTTAACCGGCTTGCCGATAAGTCGCCCGAAGGATGCCGGTAGCCGCCTCGCGCGAATCGTAACTCCGATTCGGTAAAGCCGCTTGGCGGTCAAACCGGCGACGCCGAGGGCCCAACATCGCGGTTGTAAGGCAGTAAACTTGGCTTGACGGCCTATTCCACCGTATTTGTAGGGGTTATGCTTCTGTCTTCCTTGACCAAAGCTCCGGAATTCGCGACCTTCCTTATTGCAGGAGCCAACAGGCACGGGAGTTGGCGGGGCTTCAGGCTTTTGTGCACGTCGCACTGAACGTGTTCGAGTTGAGTTTGCCCATCAATAAAAGCAGTAAGAGGTTACAATGAACGCTAAGGGTCTCAAGACATTCGGTATCATCGCCCTTCCGGCAATTTTGCTTGCGGGCTGTGCGCAGGTGACCGCCGACGAAACTGCGATACTCGAAGACATCCGCGCCACTGCCAATGAAGCCCGCGATGCTTCGCAGGAGGCGGCCGCCGAAGCCCGTCAGGCGCGTGAGGCGGCCGAGGCCGCGCAGCGCAACTCCGAACGCTCGCAGGCTGCCGCTGAGCGGGCGGCTGAGGAGGCGCGTCAAGCCGAGGAGCGTGCCGCCCGCATGTTCGAGCGAGGCGTACAGAAGTAACTGGTCCCGGAGCGTTAATCCGGTCAAGCACTGGATTTGTTTGATTTAGAGCATGACGGCTTCGAGTCGACGGGCCGACTGCTCTACTCGTTCTCGCTGCAAGAAGCCGGGGTGGCTCATAAGCTTCGAGCCATTCCGGCTGCTTTGCCGCCACTTGCATGGCAGGCGCGTCAGCCCCTTGGCGAAACGCCAAGGGCGATCGCACCCAGGATAGCGACGTAGTGGCATGCCGCCGCCGCGACGACGAACCCATGCCAAATCGCGGTATTGAACCGCAAGCCGTTCCAGACATGGAAAATGATGCCGGTGGAGTAAAGCGCTCCACCCGCCAGCATCAGCGCGCCCAGCTTCGGGCCAAGCGACTCCAGGACCGGCCCCAGGATGACGATGGCGACCCATCCCATCGCCAGATAAAACATGATCGTGGCGCGGCGCAGGCGTTCCGGCCAAACGAGTTTGACGACGACTCCGGCTGCCGCCATCGCCCAGACGGCGGCGAGAACGGAGCTACCCCAAGGGCCCGCCATTTCGGCCAGGATGAAGGGTGTGTAGGTGCCTGCGATCATGACGAAGATCGCAGCGTGGTCGAGCCGCCGCAGCACGGCCTTGCGCCGCGGGTTTAAGGTGAAATTGTACAGCATCGAGAAGGTCAGCATGGCGAGCAGCCCGCAGCCATAGAGCGCGAGCCCAACCGCCGTGCCGCCGACCGACCGGGGCAGGCCGAGCGCCAGGAGCACCGCGACGCCGATCACAGCCGCCCCAAGGCCGATGGCATGGACGCAAAGGTCGGCGATCCGCTCCGCCTGCGTGATCTCGCGCGCTGTCGGTTGAAGCCGGGAAACTGGGGAGGGCGCTTCCATCGTTCACCATCGCGGAAAGTCTTCGGCGGGCTAACCTGTTACCCGTCACGCATACTATAGCAAAAATAACGTGAGCAGTGAGCTACGCCACACGCCAGCCGTGGCGGGAGAAGAAACGAGCGGCGGAACGTGCGAAGAGGCCCAGGTGACGGAGCCCCTTGCGCGCGGCATGGCCGCCGGAATGCACGATCCGCACCTCTGGAACATAAGCGATCCGCGTGAGGTCGGCCGCACGCAGCGACAGGTCGAAGTCCTCGAAGTACAGGAAGTACGCCGGATCGAAGCCGTTTAGGCGCTTGAAGACGCTCGTGCGCCAGAGCATGAAGCAACCACTGACGATCCGGGGATTCCAGACCACCCGCTCGCCATTGCACTCGCGCATCTCGTAACGGGACAACCGCTCCGCAAAGCGTTGCCGCAGCCAGCCGGGCGCGAACCCCCGCAGCGCGAGATCGAGAACGCTGGGGTAGCGCTTGCACAGGTGTTGCCGGGAGCCGTCGGGGCCCAGCACCTCGGGCACGAGCAGCCCGCAGCCGGGGTTGGCGGCCAGGAACTTCCGCGCGTGCATCAGAGCCTCGGGCTCCAGAATCGCGTCCGGGTTCAGGACGAGGTGGAGGTCGCTCTCCAACTCCGGCAGCACCAGATTGTGACCACTGCCATAACCCAGGTTCCCGTGCCCGCGATGGACGCGAAGGCCCGGCAGCGGCACGCCTTCCTCAAATCGGTCAGGCAAGCCGCCGTTGTCGATCAGATGAACCGGACTGTCGGAGGAGAAGCCCGCCTCAATAAGGGCACGCCGCAGACTGTCGAGCACCCTGTTCAGAAGCACGGTATCAGGGCGGTACACCACGATCGCGGTGGAAAGCCGGGACGGCTCAGCCATGAATCTCGCTTATCGGGTCGAAAGGGGTCCGCTACGCCCGCGCAGGCCGTCGGCAAGCCCGTGCAGCATCGCCGTGAAGGTTTCCAGGCGCGGCCGGTTGCACAGGCCGCAGACTACGAAAAGCCCGGCAAGACGGATCGTATCCTGAAGCACCCAACCGCGCGGGGTCGACGGGCGGCGGTATAGCAGAACGCTGTTGCGGAAGATATAGTAATAACGGAACGGCCGGTGCAGGGCGACGTTGCGCCAACGCAGCAGCCAAATGCGCTTGCGGCGCTCACCCATCGAATGATGCATCCGCGCCTGCGTTGCGCCGAACAGCCGAAAGCCCAGGGCGCGCGCGCGATGGCACCAGTCGGTGTCCACGTGGTCGATGAACAGGCCGGGATCCATGTCCCCGACCTCTGCCAGCGCGTCCAGCGACACCAGGCTACCGGATGCTATCAGGAAGTCGACCTCGACACAGCCGTCGACCTTCACCGCCATCGCTCCGCGCCGTTCCGCGACTTGCCGCCGTTCCAGCTTCGCGCTCAGCCCGCAGGTTGGGTCGATGTAGCACGGCCCAATTGCGCCGAGGCGTGCGCCGTTCCCTTGCAGATCCGACCACAGCCGCTGAAGCTCCGCCATCATGCCTATCTGAACGGTGCTGTCCTGATCCAGGAAGAGGACTTGCCGCGCCCCGCGCCGGCGCGCTTCCTCGATACCAAGGTTCTGCGCGGCCGCAACGCCCAGGTTGCCGTCCGCCTTGCGCCAGACCAGGGTTGGGTAGCGTCGGCATATCTCCTGATGCAGCAGATCGGAGCAGCCGTTATCCACCACGATCAGCTTTTCCGCCTGGCACGCCACGGCCGCGAGGTTTTCCAGGAGTTGCGCCCGATCGGGGTTGAAAACCACGATGACGGCGGCGACACCCTCTCCCTCGGCAAGCTCCGGCGGCTGCCCGGTTGCGGGCAGAATCTCTGCGATAGCTTGTGATGTTTGCATGCGTGCGTGCACTTGCCGTGTCCAGCTTTTGTTTAGTGTTCTCGACCGGCGGCCCACCGGTCGCGAGCCGCTTTTACGGCTCTGAAAAATCCGTTCCATACAAAGTCGTGCGGATGGGCTCCCTCTGGCGCAGCGCACTTAAAGCGATTGATCATCAAAACCGGCTAGCCGTCAACTATCCAGCCGGAGTTTCAACACAATTGCCTCCGGTTATGCCATTGTAGTTACAACTTGCAGCCAAAGGAAGAGTTTGTTCCGTCCTAAAACAACAACCCGGTCACAGGGTTGCTACGAACGTTGGTACTGCGTCGCGAGGCGCTCCGGATTCGCCAGATACCACGACACTGTCTTGTGCAGTCCGCTTTCCAAGTTTTCGGCAGGTTGCCAGCCAAGTTCGCTTGCGATCTTGCGGTCGTCGATGGCATAGCGCCAGTCGTGGCCGGGACGGTCCTTCACGAACTCGATCAGGCGGTCGTGCGGCGCGTTCCGGGGCCGGAGGTCGTCCATCACCCGGCAGATCGCGCGCACAAGATCCAGGTTGCTCAGCTCTTCCCGCCCGCCGATGTTGTAGGTTTCGCCCAGCCGTCCGCCGCGCAAGACCGCGTCGATGGCGATGCAGTGGTCCTCGACGTAAAGCCAGTCGCGCACGTTCGATCCGTCGCCGTAGACCGGAATCGGCGTCCCCTCGGCGCAGGCTCGGATGACCGTGGGGATCAGCTTTTCGCCGTTTTGCAGAGGGCCGTAGTTGTTCGAGCAGTTCGTCGTGGTCATGCCAAGGTTGTAGGTGCGGTAGTAGGCCCGCACAACGTGATCCGAAGCCGCCTTGCTGGCCGAATAGGGCGAGTTCGGCGCATAGGCGGTCTCTTCGGTGAAGGCCGGATCGTCCGGCCCCAGCGCACCATAGACTTCGTCGGTGGAGACGTGATGGAAGCGGCAGGACTCCGGCCCGAGCTTGCGCCCGGCGATCCAGACGCGGCGGCAGGCTTCCAGCAGGCTGTAGGTCCCCATGACGTTGGTGCGCATGAAGGCGTCGGGATCGCTGATGGAGCGGTCGACATGGCTCTCCGCCGCGAAGTGAACCACCGTGTCGATGGCCTCTTCCTCCAGCAGTTGCTCGATCAGCGCGCGCTCGCAGATATCGCCCTCGACAAAACGGTGGCGCGCCGGATCGGCCAGCCCCTCCAGGTTCTCCCGCCGTCCCGCGTAGGTCAGCGCGTCGAGCGTCACGATGCGCGTGCTGAGGTCGTGCGCGTTCAGCCAGTGCACGAAGTTCGCGCCGATAAAGCCCGCGCCGCCGGTCACGAGAAGGGTCTTGGGAGAGTAAGGGGTCATAAAGGTGTCTCTTATACCAAGCTGCGAAACAGGGGACTCGTCGCGGCCGTCCCTCGATACGCGCCTAAGGGGCGCTACTCGGGATGAGGTTATTATATAATTAAGACTTCCTCACCCCGAGTAGGCGCTTCTTCAGCGCCGTATCGAGGGGTCCGCGCCATCCGAGCGAAAAATCATTGCTTCAGTCGAGCGTTCTTAAAGGTCCCGCGCCCATTCGTCCAGCACCGCGCACAGTTCGCTGTTCCAATCCGCCGGTTCCAGGCCCAGGACCTCCCGGCTGCGCGCCGTGTCGAGGACGCTGTTGGCCGGGCGGTGCGCCTTCGTGGGAAACTCCGCCGTCGTGATCGCCTCCACCGTTGGGATGCGCGGGATCAGGCCGCGCGGTTTCGCCTCCGCGAAGATCGTCTCCGCAAAGCGCCGCCAGGTGGTCGCCGGCGTTCCGGCATAGTGGTAGGTGCCCCAGGGCAGCGTACCCTCGCGCTCCAGCCGCTCGGCAAGCCGCGCCACGGCCAGCGCCACGGTGCGGGTCGGGGTCGGGCCGCCGTGTTGGTCGTCCACGATTCGTAAACGCTCGCGCTCGCGGGCGAGGCGCAGCATCGTCGCGGGGAAGTTCGCGCCCAGCGCCCCGAAGACCCAGGCGATGCGCAGGATGATGTGCTCCGGCTGCGCCGCCCGCACGGCCTCTTCCCCCGCGAGCTTGCTGCGGCCATAGACGCCCAGCGGGTTCGTCGCGTCGTCCTCGTGAATCGGGCGGTCGAGCGTGCCGTCGAACACATAGTCGGTGGAGATCTGGAGCAGCGGAATTCCACGCGCCCGGCACGCCTCCGCCAGCACCTTCGGCCCCTCGGCATTGGCGCGGAACGCCTGTTCTTCCTCGTCCTCGGCGCGGTCCACGGCGGTGTAGGCGGCGGCGTTGACCAGCAGTCCGGGCCGCTCCGCATCCAGCCGCACAGCCACCGTCTGCGGGTCCGCGATGTCCAGCTCCGCGCGGGCGAGGGCGGTCAGGCGCTCGGCGGGGAGCGTGCGGGCGATCTCGCGGCCAAGCTGGCCCTGCGCGCCGGTGAGGAGGAGCTTCATCGCCGTCAGCCCTCGAAGACCGGGAGCTTGCCGCGCGCCTGCTCGGCCAGCCGGGGCAGGGCGCCGTCCTTCTCCGACAGTTTCACGGCGTCCAAGACCTCTTGCGGCCAATCGATCCCGATCTCCGGATCATCCCAGCGAATCCCGGCTTCTGACGCCGGGTGGTAGTAGTCGCTGCACCGGTAGAGGAAGTCCGCGTCCTCCGAGAGCGTCACGAAGCCGTGCGCGAAGCCCGGCGGGACCCAGAGCATGTGGTGGCTCTCGTCGTCCAGCATGGCGCCGGTCCACTGTCCGAAGTGCGGCGAGCCCATGCGGACGTCCACCGCCACGTCGAAGACCCGCCCGCGCGCGGCGCGCACGAGTTTCCCCTGCGGCTGTTCCAACTGGTAGTGCAGCCCGCGCAGCACGCCCCGGCGCGAGCGCGAGTGGTTGTCCTGCACCAGCGCCGGAATCCCCGCCTCGCGCGCAACGCTCTCGCGATAGGTCTCCAGAAAGAATCCGCGCGCGTCGCCGAACACGCGCGGCTTAAGCAGCAGCACGCCGGGAAGTGCGGTTTCGACGGTCTCCATATTGTCTCCTAAATCGTGTCGGCTTGGCGGCGTCACCCGTTCTCGATCAGCGACAGCAGGTACTGCCCGTAGCTGTTCTTCGCCAGCGGATCGGCGAGGCGCGTCACTTGCTCCGAATCGATCCACCCCATGCGCCAGGCAATCTCCTCCGGGCAGGCGATCTGGAGCCCTTGGCGCGCCTGCATCACATGGATGAAGTTCGCCGCGTCCAGCAGCGAGCCGTAGGTGCCGGTGTCGAGCCA
>SKZV01000232.1 GCA_007127165.1 Rhodovibrio sp.
ACTGGCTTGAAATCATCGCGCTCTAGCGGCGGCGAGCGCCTGGTCGAGGTCCGCGATGATGTCTTCGACCGTTTCCAGCCCGATGGACAGCCGGATAACCTCCTCGCCCGCCCCGGCGGCGCGGCGCTGCCCCTCGGTGAGTTGACGGTGGGTGGTCGAGGCGGGATGCAGGATCAGCGAGCGGACGTCGCCGATGTTCGCAAGGTGTGAAAACAACTCGCAGCTTTCCACCAGTCGCGCTCCAGCCTTGTAACCGCCCTTCACGCCGAAGGTGAAGACCGAGCCGGCGCCCTTTGGAAGATACTTTTCTTGCAACGCCTTATAGGGGTTTCCTGGCAGCCCGGCATAGGAAACCCACTCCACCATCGAATGGTCTGAGAGCCATTCAGCCACGGCCTGCGCGTTCTGGCAATGCCGCTCCATGCGCAAGGCCAGCGTCTCGATCCCGGTCAAGAGCAGGAACGCGTTTTGCGGCGCAAGGGCGGGCCCAAGATCCCGCAATCCGACCGCATGGCTGTGCATAGTGAACGCCATATCGCCGAAGGTCTCGACGAAGCGGAGCCCGTGATAAGCGGGCTCCGGCTCGCTCAATCCTGCGAATTTGCCGTTCTGCGCCCAGTTGAAGCGCCCGCTGTCGACCACCGCACCGCCGACGGAGTTGCCGTGCCCGCCCAGGAACTTCGTCATGGAATGCACGACCAAATCCGCGCCCCATTCGAAGGGGCGGCAAAGGAACGGCGTGGCCATGGTGTTGTCCACGATCAGCGGCACGCCCGCGTCGTGCGCCACCTCGGCCAGCGCCTCGATATCGGAGATCACTCCGCCAGGGTTGGCGAGGCTTTCGCAGAAGACGGCCTTGGTCTTCGGAGTGATGGCGCGGCGGACATTCTCCGGATCGTCCACGTCCACGAAGTGCACGTGCCAGCCGAATTTCTTGAACGTTTTCCCGAACTGCGTGATCGACCCGCCATAGAGCCGGGTGGAGGCCACGAACTCGTCGCCCGGCTCCATGTAGGGAAAGAAGGAGAGGATCTGCGCGGCATGGCCCGAAGCGCAGCAGGTCGCGCCGCGTCCGCCTTCAAGGTTGGCGACGCGCTCTTCCAGCGCCGCGACCGTCGGATTCGTCAGGCGCGAATAGATGAAGCCGAAGGTCTGGAGATTGAACAGCGAGGCCGCGTGGTCGGCGTCATGGAAAACATAGGAGGTCGTCTGAAATATCGGCATGGTCCGCGCCCCGGTCACCGACTCCGGTTGAGCGCCCGCATGGATCATCCTGGTCTCGAATCCGTAGCCGTCCGCAGGCTCTTCCGGTGCATCCTGTCGCGCCATGCCCGTCGTGCTCCCTCTGCCCCTTTGTTATGAAAGCGAAACCCGCCGCCGCTTCGACGAGATCACCCGCGAGTTGAAGCCGCCCCACGAGAGTTCGGCATTCAATCGCCCGAACTCAATCTTGGGGCAGCGGTCCATGATGACCTCCAGACCCGCCGCCTCGGCCTTCTCCGCCGCCGCGTCGTGGCGCACGCCAAGTTGCATCCAGATCACGCGGATTCCCCTCTCCCCGGCGATCTCCAGCGCCTCGTCCACGATGTCCCCGGCAGCTTCCGAACTGCGGAATATATCCACCATGTCAAAGGCTTCGGGGATGTCCTTCAAAGATGCATAACATCGTTCCTCAAGAATGTCCTCCCCGGCGGCACGCGGATTCACGGGGATCACGCGGTATCCCTTGGTCTGAAGGTACTTCATCGCGAAGTAGCTGGGCCGGTTCCAACTCGATGAGGCGCCGACCATCGCGATGGTTTTCACGCTGTTCAGGATGCGCAGAAGGTCACGATTGCTGTAGGTATCGTGTTCGCTCGCCGTCATCGGTTTACTCTTCCGTCCACTGCGGTTCGCGCTTGCCGAGGAAGGCGTCGATTCCCTCGGCAGCGTCACGGTGCAGCATGTTCTCCGTCATGATCTTTGCCGTGTGGCGATAGGCCTCGTCCAGCCCCATTTCGCATTGTTCATAGAAGGCGCGCTTGCCGATCTTCAGGACATGCGGCGACTTCTGGATCACGAGCTGGGCGTACTGCTCGGCGGCGGCTTCCAATTCGGCATCCGGCGCGGCATGGTTGATCAGGCCCCATTGCGCGGCGGTAGGCGCGCCGATCATTTCGCCGGTCAGCAGCATCTCCATGGCCTGCTTGCGCGGCACGTTGCGGGACAGCGCCACCATCGGCGTGGAGCAGAACAGCCCGATATTCACGCCCGGAGTCGCAAAACGCGTGCTTTCCGCCGCCACCGCGAGATCGCAGGTGGCGACAAGCTGACACCCGGCCGCCGTCGCTATCCCGTGCACTTGGGCGATCACCGGTTGGGGCAGCTTCGTGATCGTGGTCATCATTCGGCAGCAGGTATCGAAAACCTCCTGATAGAAGGCGCGCGAAGTGTCGGCGCGCAACTCCTTCAGATCGTGCCCGGCACAAAAACCCTTGCCCGCGCCTGCCAGGATGACCGCCCGCACGCTGGTGTCTTTCGCCAGCGCGTTGAGTTCGGCCTGTATCGCCTGCATCATTCCCAGGGACAGCGCGTTATACTGCCGGGGCCGGTTCAGAGTTAGGCGCGCGACGCCGTGCTTGTCCCGGCGTACGACTGCGGGTTCGCTGGGGTTCTCGTGGGCGGCGGTTTCGCCGTTCATATTGGCCTCCGCGTAAGAGCAGGAATGTTTAAGGTGCCTAAGAAATACCAGTAAGCCGCCGCCCCCACCAGGGGGCACCACCAGGGGCCGCCACCAGGGACTGACGAAAGGGAGGACGCCCGTTGAGCCGAATCGCCATCGAGGAGATCGAAGAACTCTGCGCCAAGGAGCTTCCCTGGGCCGTGCAGCTTGGCCTGCAGGTGGAGGAGATCGGCGACGGCTCGTGCCGCGTGCGGTTGCCGGACCGCAAGGAGAACCTGCGGCCCGGCGGGACGGTCAGCGGTCCGGCGATGATGGCGCTGGCGGACTTCTCGCTCTATGTGGCGGTCTTGTCGCGGATCGGGCGGGTGGAACTTGCCGTGACGAGCCAGCTTTCCATAAATTTCCTTCGGAAGCCGCAGCCGGGGGATCTTGTTGCGGAGTGCCGGGTGATCAAGGGCGGGCGGAAGCTGGCTTACGGCGAGGCTTTCCTCTACGCCGAGGGCCGCGCCGACGGTGAACCGGTGGCGCATGTGACCGGCACCTACGCGATCCCCGAATTTGCGGTATCATAATACCGCAATGCTAAGTTGCTAGAGAAAGGGGCGTTTTTCGGCTCTTTCCGTTGACAGTGGCCATCGCGATAGATTAAAAACTGGTCCAGTTCATGGGCGGGCGCGACCCTGTCCGCACGGTCCGGTGGACCGCCAAGAACCCCAAACCCGAAAAGAAGCGAGGACCGGACGGTTCCGATGAAAACCTATTCCGCAAGGCCGGCCGACGTCGAAAGAGCGTGGTTCGTCGTCGACGCCGAGGACGTGGTGCTCGGCCGCTTGGCTGCAAAGGTGGCGAACATCCTGCGTGGCAAGCACAAGCCGATGTACACCCCGCACATCGACTGTGGCGATCATGTCATCGTCATCAACGCCGACAAGGTCAAAATGACCGGCAAGAAGCAGAGCGACAAGGTGTACTACTGGCACACCGGGCACCCGGGCGGTATCAAGGACCGCACGGTCGACGAGATCCTTCAGGGTAAGCACCCGGAACGGGTCATCGAAAAGGCCATCCAGCGCATGGTGCCGAAGGGCCCGCTGGGCCGCGCGCAGCTCGAGAAGCTTCGAGTCTACGCCAGCGATACGCATCCGCACGAAGCGCAGCAGCCGCAGTCGCTGGATATCGGGGCGATGAACCCGAAGAACCGCAGGAGCGCGTAACAGCCATGTCGCAAGAAGAACAGACCCTGAGCGACCTCTCTCAGCTTGGCGAAGCCGCCGGTGCGCCGGAACTTCCGGCCGAGGCGGAGATTCGCGAACCGCAGATCGACCAGCACGGCCGTGCTTATGCGACCGGCAAGCGCAAGGACGCAGTGGCTCGCGTGTGGATCAAGCCCGGAACCGGGAAGGTCCAGGTCAACGGCAAGGACTTGATGAGCTATTTCGTGCGGCCGGTGCTGCGGATGATGGTCAATCAGCCCTTCGTGACGGCAAATCGGGACCAGCAGTTCGATGTCTACGCCACCGTCACCGGTGGCGGGCTGTCGGGGCAAGCCGGTGCAGTGCGACACGGCATTTCCCAGGCGCTGAACCGCTTCGAGCCTTCGCTGCGGCCAGTGCTCAAGCAGGCCGGGTTCCTCACGCGTGATTCGCGTACCGTTGAGCGCAAGAAGTTCGGCAAGGCGAAAGCCCGCCGCAGCTTCCAGTTCTCCAAGCGCTAAACCGCTCGAACGAAGACTGCCGAAACGATCGGGGCGCTTCGAACAATCGAGGCGCCCCGTTTGCGTTTTGGATTTCGCGGCAAGCTGTTAACCTTTGCCGCCGGACGACCAGTCGAAACACGGGATAGGGCTGTGACATGACCAGCGACGCGACGCTCAAGATCGGCATCCTCGGCGCCAGCGGCTATACGGGCGCGGACCTGGTGCGCCTCTTGGCTGTGCATCCCAACGCGGATCTTCGCGTGTTGACAGCGAACCAGCACGCGGGAAAGCCGATGCGCTCGGTCTATCCGCATCTGGGAGCGCTGGATCTGCCGGATCTGGTGAGCTGGGAGCAGGCGGACTGGTCTGCGTTGGACGTCGTCTTCTGCGGTCTGCCGCATGGGACGACGCAGGAGATCGTGGCGACCATGCCGCGCGGGCTGAAGGTCGTCGACCTTTCGGCCGATTTCCGTCTGCGCGACCCCAAGGTTTATGCGCAGTGGTACGGTCACACGCATCGGGCGCTGGATTTGCAGGAGGAAGCGGTCTACGGCCTCACGGAGTTGAACCGGGCGGCGGTGAAGTCCGCGCGGCTGGTCGCTTGCCCCGGCTGCTATCCCACGGCTGTCCTCTTGTCGCTGGTGCCACTGGTGGAACAGCGGTTGATCGGGTCGGAGGAGTTGATCATCGACGCCAAATCCGGCGTGACCGGGGCTGGGCGCAAGGTCGCGCAGAACCTGCTCTTCGCCGAGGTGGGAGAGGGTATACATCCTTACGGAATCGCCAGCCACCGCCACTCCCCGGAGATGGAGCAGGAAATCGGGCGCGCCGCCGGGGTGCCTGTGACGGTGAGCTTCACACCGCACCTCATGCCGATGAACCGAGGCGAGCTTGTCACCTGCTATGTGCGGATGGAGCGGGGGCAGCGCGCGGAAGATCTGCGCAGCGCCCTTGCTAAGCGCTATGACGGAGAGCCCTTCGTGCGGGTTCTGCCGGAGGGCGAAAGCCCGGCGACGCGCAACGTGCGCGGCTCCAACTACGCGGTGATGGGTGTCTTCGCGGACCGCATTCCAGGCCGCGCCATCGTAATCTGCGCGATCGACAATCTGGTGAAGGGTTCCAGCGGACAAGCGATCCAGAACATGAACCTGATGTTCGATCTGCCGGAGAGGACGGGGCTTACGCAGCAGCCGCTATTTCCTTAACCTAATGCACCCCTTCGAGAGGACGCCAGCATGACCGGGACGATTCTGCCCTTCAATGGGATGTGGCCTCGAATTTCCGAGGGCGCTTTCATCGCCGAGACCGCCGTCATCATTGGAGATGTGGAGGTAGGTCCGGACTCTTCGATCTGGTACGGCTGCGTCGTGCGCGGCGACGTGAATCGCATCCGCATCGGCACGCGCACCAATATCCAGGACGGCACGATCATTCACTGCAACCACGACCCTAAGGGCGACTATCGGGAAACCGGCGGTGGTATGCCGACGCTGATCGGCGACGAGGTGACGGTCGGACACAGTGCGCTCATCCACGCCTGCACGATTCAGGATCGGGGTTTCGTCGGGATGGCAGCCACCGTGATGGACTTGGCCGTGGTGGAGAGCGAGGCGATGGTGGCGGCGGGCGCGCTCGTCACGCCGCGCAAGCGGGTGCTCACCGGCGAAATCTGGGGCGGCAACCCGGCCCGCCGTATGCGTGAGATGACACCCGAGGAACGCCGCCACACCGCCTATTTGGCCGAGCATTACACCCAACAGACCCGCCGCTACCTGGCGGAACGCAGGGCGGCGGAGTAAGCGCGCCTCCCGAAGAGACGCAACCTACAGACAAAAAGAAACGGGGCGGGATTTGGTAATCCCGCCCCGTAGATGTCTTCCGGCCCATGGATGTCTTCCGGATTGACGTTGGATCGCAGCGCCTCAGTCCTGCGCCTTCATCTTCACGTAGGAGCCGGGGGCGTCCTCGATCGGCTTCAGCTTACCTCCGCCGGGCTTACGAGCGTCGACCATGTCCTTGCCGGTCTTTTCCTCGATCCACTTGTTCCACTCGAGCCACCAGGAACCGGGTTGCGGCGTGGCGTTTTCGAGCCACTTCTCCGGGTCCTTCGGATAGTCCGAATTGAGCCAGTAGTTGTACTTGTTCGCGACTGGCGGATTCACGACGCCGGCGATGTGGCCGGAGGCGGCGAGGACGAACTTCACCGGTCCGTTGGTCGCCCGCGTCAGCGCGTAGCCGGACTTCCACGGCGCGATGTGATCTTCCTTCGTCGCCAGCACAAAGGCAGGCTGCTCGATCTTGCCAAGGTCGATGGGCACGCCCTTCAGTTCGACTCCGCCGGGCTCGATCAGCTTGTTCTCCTGATACATCTTGCGCAGGTAGAAGCTGTGCATCGCCGCGGGCATCCGCGTGGAATCAGAGTTCCAGTACAACAGGTCGAACGGGAAGGGCTCCTTGCCCAGCAGGTAGTTGTTGACCACGAAGGACCAGATCAGATCGTTGGAGCGCAACATGTTGAAGGTCGTCGCCATCGACTTGCCTTCAAGATAGCCCTTCGACTTCATCTTGTTTTCCAGCGCGGCGATCTGTTCTTCGTCGATGAAGACCTCAAGCTCGCCTGCCTCGGAAAAGTCCACCATCGTGGTGAAGAAGGTTGCGGCCTTAACCCGGTCGGCCTGACCTTTCTGCGCCAAGTAGGAGAGCGTACAGGAGAGCAGCGTGCCGCCAAGGCAGTAGCCGATGACGTTGGCCTGCTCCTCGCCGGTCGCTTCCTTGATCGCATCCAGCGCCGCCAGCGGTCCCTCGACCATATAGTCCTCGAAGGACTTCTGGGCGAGTTCCGTGTCCGGGTTCACCCAAGAGGTCACGAAGACGGTGAAGCCCTGATCCACCGCCCACTTCACGAAGGAATTCTTCTGCCGCAGATCGAGGATGTAGAACTTGTTGATCCAGGGCGGGATGATCAGCAGCGGAGTCTTGTAGACCTGCTCCGTCGTCGGCTCATATTGAATGAGCTGCATCAGGTCGTTCTGATAGACTACCTTGCCCGGCGTCACGGCAAGGTTCTCGCCGACCTCGAAGGCCGAGGCGTCGGTCTGGCTGATCTTGCCCTTTTCCATATCGTCGAGCAGGTTCTGGAGACCGTTCAGCAAATTCTCGCCGCGACTTTCCACCGTCGCGCGCAGCACCTCGGGGTTCGTCATGACGAAGTTCGAGGGCGCCATCGCGTCGGTAAACTGGCGCGTGTAGAAGTCCAGCTTCTTCGCAGTCTTCTCGTCCAGCCCTTCGACCTCGTTTACGGTCGAGTTCATCCAACGCGCGGTCAGCAGATAGGACTGCTTGATGAAATCGAAGACCTGGTTGTCCTCCCAGGCCGAGTCCTTGAACCTCCGGTCACCGCGCTCCGGCGTAGCCACGGGGCCGGAGCCGTCTTGTCCCGCACCCATCATGCGGCTCGCGGTGGATTGCCAAAGCCGCATGTAGTCCTGCCAGAGGTTCATCTGCGCCTGCATCAGCTTGGCCGGGTCGGCCATCATGCGCGAGGTCATCTCCATGAACGCTTGGCTGATGTTGAACGGATCGTAATTTGCGTCCGGCGCCTGCATGTGCTGGCGCTCCATGAAATCCGCCACCAGTTTCTGGCTTTTCTCGGCGATATTCGCCATCGTTTTCGAGAATTCGACCGGATCGGGAATCTTCATGTCCGGAATATCTTGCTGGCCGGTGTTGCGGCCCTGTTGCTCAGCCATAGTCGCTTCCTTATGATCCCGCTGAATTCAATTGCCGGTTCCAGGCGCAAGCCTGCTCGAGTCATACTCCGACGGGCGCGGGAGCATGCTCTGGTTATGAAGCGCGCCAAACCATTGTTGCAGCGCACACCATAGGGATTTGCGCAACTGTTGCAACCGGCTATTTAATCTGGCGGAGTCTAGGAAAGCAGGCGGGGTTCAATGACGCAAGGTTTAAAGCAGAGTGGCGGACAGGGGCCGAGCGAATTCCGAGGCCGATGGCGCGCGCTGGCTATCGGGGGGCCTCTGGCCTTGGCGCTTGGCGCGTGCGGGAGTCTCGATCCCTTCGACGCTTTGCTCGACACGTCGCCGGTCGAGCCCGAGCGCGTCAGCGCCGCGCCACCGGCGGACGAGCCCATGGCCACGCCGAACCTTTCGGCGGTCCCGGTCGAGCCGCTGCGGCGTCCCTCGCGCCAAAGCGAGCGGCAGGAACTCGAGCGCAGCTTGACCGAGGACAGCGCCGAAGCGTGGCGCGAACCGGCGCGCGAACCCGAAGCAGCGCCGGCGCCGCCGCCCGAACTTCCCGAGGAACCGGACCTGCCGGAAATGCCCGAACTCCGCTCCAACGGGCAGCTTTCCGACGGAGCGGTTTCGAGAGGAGCGGGCGGCACGGCGGCGGGCAACACGGGGGAAAGCGCAAGCCCGGAAGGTTCGGTGGAAGGCCAGCAGCCGAATCAGGCGGTGAGCGTCTTCGATGTCGAGGCGGCGCTTGCGGGTGCCGGACAAGCGATCCACTCGCAGGGGGAGCCGACGGCGGTGATCTACTTCGGCCACGGCTCGGGAGCACTGGACGATCATGACCGCAAAATCTTGCGAGAGGTTATGCAGCTTCGCGGCGAAGGACAGTCCGCGTTGCGCGTCGTCGGTCATTCCAGCAGCCGCACACAGACGATGGACGCGCTGACCCACGGGGAGGCCAATCTGGATATCTCGTGGCAGCGGGCCGAGAATGTTGCCGAAGCACTTGCATCGCTCGGCGTCTCGCGGCAACACATCCGCGTCGAGGGACGCGGCGATCGCGAGCCGGTCTACTACGAATTCATGGAAACTGGAGAAGCCGGGAACCGCCGCGCCGAGATTTTTTGGGAGACACCGTAACCTGCGAAAAGCGGTTTCTCGCGTCAGTTAAAGTGAGCACTTGCCAGTCGATGGAACAAGAATTCCACCGTATCAAACGCCTGCCGCCTTACGTCTTCGCCGAGGTCAACAAGATCAAGGCGGCGGCGCGGGCGCGTGGGGAGGACATTATCGACCTGGGCATGGGAAATCCCGATCAGCCGCCGCCTGAGCACGTCGTAGAGAAGCTGAGTGAGGTCGCACGCGATCCCCGCGCCCATCGCTATTCGAACTCGCGCGGAATTCCAGGGCTGCGGCGCGCGCTGGCGGCTTATTATGCCCGGCGGTTCGGCGTGGACCTCGACCCGGAGCGCGAGGTCATCGCCACGCTGGGCTCCAAGGAGGGGTTGGCGAATCTGGCGCAGGCGATCACCTCTCCCGGCGATGTGTTTTTGGTGCCGAACCCCAGCTACCCGATCCACGCCTTCGGCTTCATCATTGCGGGCGCGGCCTTGCGGTCGCTGCCGCTCTCGGGTTTCGAGGAGGACGGTGCCGGCTTCCGCCGCGCTTTCATGGAGCAGATGGAGCGCGCGGTGCGCCATTCGGTGCCAAAGCCGCTGGCGGTGGTGCTGAACTTTCCCGCGAACCCGACAACGCGGACGGTGGATCTGGACTTTTACGGCGAGATCGTGGAGTTCTGCCGCCACCATGGCGTTTACGTCATCTCGGACGTGGCCTATGCGGATGTCTACTTCGACGGCGATCCGCCGCCTTCGGTTTTGCAGGTGCCGGGGGCGAGCGAGATCGCGGTGGAGTTCTCGTCGTTGTCGAAGACCTATTCCATGCCCGGTTGGCGGGTAGGCTTCTGCGCCGGGAACGAAAGGCTGATCGCGGCGCTGGCGCGGGTGAAGTCCTATGTGGACTACGGTGCGTTCACGCCGATTCAGGTGGCGGCGACGGCGGCGCTTAATGGCCCGCAGGACTGCGTGGAGGAAATGCGGACGCGCTATCGCGAGCGCCGCGACGTGCTTGTGCAGGGACTGCACGGAGCGGGGTGGCCGGTGAAAGCGCCGCGTGCGACGATGTTCGCCTGGGCGCCGATTCCGGAGCCGTTCCTGGACATGGGATCGCTCGCCTTTTCCAAGTTACTTCTGGAAGAAGCGCAGGTGGCGGTAAGCCCTGGGGTCGGCTTTGGCGAATACGGCGACGGGCATGTGCGGCTGGCGCTGGTGGAGAACCTGCATCGAACCCGGCAGGCTACGCGCAATATCAAGGCCTTCATGCGTAAGCTGGGCCTGGGAGGAGGCGAGATGGACGGCAACGAGAAAAACCAGGAAAAGAAAAAGGTGGCGCAGTGAGCGACACGTTGAGAATTGGGGTAGCCGGGCTGGGCACGGTGGGTACGGGTACGCTCGAACTGCTGAACAAGCACTACGAAATGATCGCGCACCGCTGCGGGCGGCCCGTCCTGGTCACCGCCGTCAGCGCCCGGGACCGGCGCAAGGAGCGGGGCCTCGAGTTGTCCGGCGTGCGGTGGTTCGAGGACGCCACCGCCATGGCGGCCGATCCCGAGATCGACGTGCTGATCGAACTCATCGGCGGCTCGGACGGCATTGCCAAGGCGACGGTGGAGACGGCGCTGGAACACGGCAAGCACGTCATCACCGCGAACAAGGCGTTGATCGCCCATCACGGCAACGAGCTCGCGTTGAAGGCCGAGAAGGCCGGTGTGGTGCTGGCATGCGAGGCGGCGGTTTGCGGCGGCATTCCGGTTATCAAGACCATCCGCGAGGGACTTGCGGCCAACGCGATCCAGAGCATCTACGGCATCTTGAACGGCACTTCGAATTTCATCCTCTCAACCATGCGCGAGAGCGGCCGCGAATTCGGTGAGGTGCTTCTGGAGGCGCAGAAGCTGGGCTATGCCGAAGCCGATCCGAGCTTCGACGTGGACGGCGTCGACGCGGCGCACAAGCTCGCTATTCTAACGGCGCTGGCCTACAACTGCGAGATCGACTTCGAGTCCGTTCATGTCGAAGGAATCCGCGAGATCAGCACGATCGATGTGAATTTCGCGGAGGAACTGGGCTATCGGATCAAGCTGCTGGGTATCGCCCGCTTGTCCGACGGCGGCGTGGAACAACGGGTTCATCCCTGCATGGTGCGCAAGAACAAGCCGATCGCCAACGTGGAGGGCGTGTACAATGCCGTCGTGGCCGAAGGCGATTTCGTCGGCGACATTCTCTGCGAGGGACAGGGTGCCGGTGCCGGACCGACGGCGTCTTCCGTGGTCGGCGACCTGATCGACATTGCGCGCGGCATCCGCATGCCGACCTTCTCGGTTCCGGCCTCGGCGCTGGAGCGACGTCCGACGCGGCCGATGAGCGAGAACTACGGCGGCTACTATCTGCGCCTCATGGCGCTGGACCGGCCCGGCGTGATCGCCGACATCACCGCCGCGCTGCGCGACGACGGAATCTCGGTGGAATCGATGGTGCAGCGCGGGCGCGGGCCCGGCGGAGAGGCCGTCCCCGTCGTGCTTACCACGCACGAGACTCACGAAGCGAATATGATGCGTGCTCTGGAGCGCCTGTCGGCGTTGGACTCGGTGCTGGAGCCGCCAAGACTGATCCGTATCGAAACACTTTGACACGCGGGCCTGACTCCGCTTGCCGTCCGTTGGCGGCGGATCGGGTCGCAAACGACGGGGAGAAGACACTCATGGCGAAGGCAATTTCGCTCGACCGCAACTTGGCGCTGGAGGCCGTCCGCGTCACCGAGCTGACGGCGTTGTCAGCCTCCCGGCTGATGGGGCGGGGCGACGAGAAGGCGGCGGATCAGGCGGCGGTCAACGCCATGCGAACGGCGCTGAACGGATTGTCGATCGACGGCACGGTGGTGATCGGGGAAGGCGAACGAGACGAGGCTCCGATGCTGTTCATCGGCGAGACGGTAGGGGCCGGCGGACCCAAGGTCGACATCGCGCTCGACCCGCTGGAGGGCACGACCATCACGGCCAAGGGCGGCAGCAACGCCTTGGCCGTGATCGCGATGGCGGAGGAGGGCGGTTTTCTGAATGCGCCCGACGTTTATATGAACAAGATCGCGGTGGGCGGCGAGCTTCCTGCCGACCTGATCGACCTGGACGCGGAGCCGAAGGAAAACTTGAAGGCCCTTGCAAAGGCGAAGAAGGTCAACGTCGAAGATCTCGTCGTCTGCATCCTGGACCGTCCGCGGCACAACGAGTTGATCGCAAAGGTCCGCGAGGCCGGAGCGCGGATTACGCTGATCAACGACGGCGACGTTTCCGCCGTGATCGCGACGACGCCCTACAACCCCTCGATGGATATGTACATGGGGACCGGCGGCGCGCCCGAAGGTGTCCTGGCGGCGGCGGCGCTGCGCTGCCTTGGCGGGCAGATGCAGGGGCGGTTGGTGTTCCGCAACGATGACGAGCGCGGCCGGGCGCAGCGCTGGGGTATCAGCGACTACGACCGCAAATACACGCTGGAGGATCTGGCGAAGGGCGACGTGATGTTCGCGGCGACCGGTGTGACCGATGGCACCATGTTGCGCGGCGTGCGCCGGTACTCGGGCGGCGCCAAGACGTATTCGATGGTGATGCGCTCCACCACAGGCACGGTGCGCTTTGTCGAGGCCGACCATAACTTCCGGCGCAAGACCTGGGCGGATCAGGGCTAGAGCGCGTAGAGGTGACGAGATCGGGTATCGAGCTGGCGGGGCCGCGGCCGTGCTTCCTGGGGGTTGAGCGCTCGCTTTCCGGTAAGCGCTGGGAAGCGCGGCTCGCCGGGGGCGGCGACCGGACCGCACTGGCCATGGCGCAGCGCCTGGGGCTGCCGGAGGTGGTGGCGCGTATCCTGGCCGGGCGCGGTGTGGAGATCGATCACGCCGAGAGGTATCTCGCGCCCTCGCTGCGCTCCGACATGCCGGACCCGGGGGGCCTGAAGGACATGGAGGTGGCGGCCGAACGGCTATGCCGGGCGGTCATGGCGGGCGAGCGGGTCGCACTCTTCGCCGATTACGACGTGGACGGCGCAACCTCTGCGGCCTTGCTGTATCGTCTGCTGGCCGCGGTTGGCCAGCCGCCGCGCATCTACATTCCCGACAGGATCGACGAAGGCTATGGCCCGAACGTCTCGGCGCTGGCCCGGCTCCGCGAAGAGGGGCACGGGCTGATCGTTTGCTTGGACTGCGGCACCACCGCCTTCGAGGCGCTGGAGGCGGCGGCCGCGCAGGGTACGGACGTCCTCGTGATCGACCACCACGAGGCCGAGCCGCGCCTGCCCCCAGCAACCGCGGTGGTCAATCCGAACCGCGTGGACGAGAGCCGCGCGTATGGGCAGCTTGCGGCGGTAGGCGTGACCTTTCTGCTCTGCGTGGCCCTCAACCGTGCTTTGCGTACGGCGGGGCATTACCAGGGGGAGCGGCGTGAGCCGGACCTGCGGCGCTGGCTGGATCTTGTGGCGCTGGGGACGGTCTGCGATGTCGTGCCGCTCACCGGAGTAAACCGCTCGCTGGTGCTGCGCGGCCTGGAGGTGCTGGCCCAGCGCCGGAACGTGGGGCTCTCCGCGCTCTCCGACGTCGCAGGGTTGGATGAGAAGCCGACGCCTTTTCATCTGGGCTACGTGCTTGGTCCCAGGATCAACGCCGGTGGGCGCGTCGGCGAGGCGGGAATGGGCGCGCGGCTGCTGACGACCGAGGATCCGGGCGAGGCGGCGGAGATCGCCCGGCGGCTCGATTCGCTCAATGCGGAGCGCAAGGCCATCGAGGAGGATGTGCTGGCCGAGGCGTTGGCCCAGGCGGAGGCCTACATTGCGGCGTCGGGCGCGCCGGAAGGCTTGGTGTTCGTCGCGGGAGAGGGCTGGCATCCCGGTGTCATCGGCATTGTCGCCAGCCGTCTCATGGAACGCTACGACCTTCCCGCGCTCGTCATCGGCCTCGACGAAGCGGGCGTCGGGAAAGGTTCGGGCCGCTCGGTTCGCGGCGTGGATCTCGGTGGAGCGGTGATCGCGGCGAGACAGGCCGGATTGCTGCTGGCGGGCGGCGGCCACGCCATGGCGGCGGGTTTGAGTGTCGAGCGCAGCGGACTCGACGCCCTGCGGTCGTTCCTGAGCGAGCGGCTGAGCCGGGCGCTGACGGTCGGCGGGGTCGCGCCCTCGCTCGGATTCGACGGCACGGTGGAGCCGCTGGGCGCGACGGTGGCGCTGCTGCAATCGCTGGAAACCGCCGGTCCCTTCGGCGCGGGCAACGCGGAACCTCGGTTCGTAGTGGCTCATGCGCGGTTGGCCAAGGCGGATGTGGTCGGCAACGGGCACGTGCGCTGCTTCGTCCAGGGTGCCGGGGGCGGGCGGCTGAAAGCGATTGCTTTCCGGGCAATGGATGGGCCGCTGGGTCCCGCGCTGCTCCAGCACGACGGCGCGGCGCTGCATCTGGCCGGTAAACTGCGGCTGGATCAGTGGTCCGGCCGGGACTCGGTGCAACTGATCATGGAAGACGCCGCGCACCCCCTTTAAGGGAGTCAATGGAAGAAAAGTTACGCGCGGAGCAGGCCGGACGTGCAAAAATCCGTTTCACCCCTTGCGTTCGCCGTGGTCCTCCGTTATCTCATTCCTCACATTCCTCAGCGTCCCCATCGTCTAGAGGCCTAGGACACCGCCCTTTCAAGGCGGCGACACGGGTTCGAATCCCGTTGGGGACGCCAGGAATTTTAGGGATTTAGAAGCGTCTATACTGAGAATGTCCAACAGTTGGCCAATATACGGGCCTAGAAGGCATCGGACAGGAACGGATTAGACAAGACGCCAACCCTCCCGCACCACGAATAGAATACGCACACGAAAAGCCCGCGTACCGTAGCGGACGACTCGAAATCTCTCGCGTGATTGGCGGCTGCTTGGTCGGTTTTGCCGAAAATCGCAACGTCGTTTTTTTCGGCAATCTTGTCTGCTACCGTCTGCCGTGGGGCGCCGATCACCTCCGCAATTTCCTCCTGCTCCGAACAAGCCATCCACATGGCGAAGATGCGCTTGTCGCGCTGTTCAACGAAAGCGCAGCCGGGAGGCAAACTTCAATCAGCTATAGCTTGTGGCCTCGTTGAGTCGACTATAGAGTTGTACCTGCGGGAAAGGCAGCTTATCCCCTGAGGCGACGGGGTTGCGTCGCGAGGCGGGGTTATGAAGAAGACATATCAAGCTCCTCTGCTCGAAAAGTTGGGACGGCTCGAAGAAATCACACGAGTGGGTCAGACCAATCCGGGCAATGACATGCTGCCGCTGGGGGCGCAGGGAAGGGATGGCGGGTCAATTGAACCGCCGGGCCTGGGTGGCAGTCCGCCGGGCTTGGGCGGAGGGCGCGGACGACCCTAGTGATGTGACCAGTTTATTTTGCCTACAGGTGTAAATCAGAGGGTCAAGGTGTCGGCTTTGTCCTACGCCCCCACGAAATGCTACCCCAAACCGGGACTGTTCACGCAAAAGCATGAAGATCAGCAGGCCCCTTAGCATCGATTCCGCTAAAGCGGGGTCGCGCCCGGCCATGCGTCACCGCGTATTCACCGCGATGAAGGGGAACCAATCTTCCCGGAGCCTCTGTCCCTCCACCATGCCGTGTCCGGGGAACGGCGGAGACGTCGGTCCTGGCCGGGGAACGTAGCGGGCGTCGTCGCCGACCATCCTGAGGGAGAATGCGCGCCGCCAATTGGCGGACATGTTTCCGCGCGCGCCATGGAGCGTCTTGAAGTTGAACGCCACGGCATCGCCCGGCTCCATTTCCCACTCCAGCACCCGATATCGCTCCGGCTCGGCGTCGGGGTCGGGGGCGGCCATATAGCTGTCCGCGTCGGCGTAGAAGGTCTCTTCCGAAAGCCACTTCGTCGGTAAAACCGGCTTTTCCCACCTGTGCGAGCCCGCCACGCACCGCAGCGAGGCTTCCCGGACCGGGTCCATCGGCGACCAAAAGCTCACGGTCTGCTCACCCTCGACGAAGTAATAGGGCGCGTCCTGGTGCCATGGGGTTGCCTTTGAGGTCCCCGGAGCCTTTACCAGCACATGATCGTGAAACACCTGGACCCTTTGCGATCCCATCAGCGCAGCGGCCGCCCCGGCGGCTGGGGACCGCCGGATAGCTTCCTCGAACTCGGGGATGCGCGTCCAATTACAATAGTCGTCGAAGAAGCGCCCGGTCTCGCCCTCTTCGAGGTTCTCACTGGCATAGGGGCCGGGGGCTTCCATGTTCCGCTCAATTCCTGCGCGCAGCACATCCACCCAGGCTCGGAACAAGCCCTTGACGAACACAGCGCCATCTCTTTGATAGGCCTCGATATGCTCTTGCCCAATCACCGAAGATGCCACCACCGCGTGCACTCCCAGCGGATGCAATGACGCTACAAGGATTGTTATAGCATTTTCAGACGAAGTGGATACCGGTTCGCGGCTTCGAAGATGCGCCGAAGGGCTCAACCCGTTGATCGCTTCGAGCTTGTGGCCTTGACGATGCAGGAGCAGCAGTACCGCGCACCGGAAATGCGCGGTACTGCTTTTGTTTTGCGAGGCGATCGGATTTCAAGCCGGGCTGACTTGAAATCATAGTGCTCTAGGCGTCCTGCGTCACGGCGATAGGGGCCGGGGAGCGGAAGCTGCGGCCTTTCAGGCGTTGAATGGCGCTATCGATGTCGTCCACCAGGAGCACGAGAAGATCTCCCTCCGAAGCGTGGTCGAACGCCTTCTCGACCGCATCGTACTCGCTTAGCACGACTTCGACACGGCAGCTATTCTTCCCTAGGGATTCGGCGCCCTGCGACAGAAGGCCCGCCGCTTCACCGACTGTGCGGCCCCGCGGATCGGGCTCGCAGATGAACAGCGCATCGTGCATCTTCGCGAGCTGCGCGCCCAGCCCGATCAGGTCCTCGTCCCGGCGGTTCCCTGGAGCGCTGGCCACGGCGATCCGCCGGTTGGCGTGAAGGCTCTGGACCAGTTCGTCCAGGGCGGTGAGGGCAGGGACGTTGTGGCCGTAGTCGATCAGCACCCGCACGCCGTCGGCCTGGATCAGGTTGGTTCGGCCCGGGAGTTGCCCCGGCGTCGGGTTGAACGTCTGCAGACCCATGCGGATGTCGGCGAGGTCCAGCCCCAGCGCGAAGGCGGCGGCGCTGGCCGCCATGGCATTGGCGACGTTGAAGGGCGCGTGCCCCTCGAAGGTGATCGGTGCGTCCGTCAGCGGAATAACTTCCGCCTCGACGTGTCCCTGGCGCATGACGATGCGCCCTTCCGAAACCGTGAAGCCGATGCCCTGTTCGCGAACGTGCTGGCGCAGCGGCCGCGATTCGGGATTCATCGAAAACAGCGTGACCTTGCCACGGGCCCACTGCCGCGCATCCAGCACACGCGGATCGTCGGCATTGAGCACGGCAGTGCCGCTCTCGCTAACCGCATCCACCACCACGGACTTGCAGCGCGCCAGTTCGTCCAACGTATAGATGTCGTGTTCGCCCAAATGGTCGCTTGCGATATTCAGCAGGACGCCGACGTCGCAGGCATCGAAGCCCAGACCGCGCCGCATGATGCCGCCGCGCGCCACCTCCAGCACGGCGTGCTCGACCGTGGGCTCGCGCAGGACAATTTGGGCGGCTTGCGGTCCGCTATAGTCGCCGCGCATGATCACATGGTTGTCGATCTCGATCGTGCCGGTACAGGCCATCCC
Organism: Rhodovibrio sp.; assembly: GCA_007127165.1. GTDB lineage: Bacteria > Pseudomonadota > Alphaproteobacteria > Kiloniellales > Rhodovibrionaceae > SKZV01. Next base: position 17,918 of record SKZV01000232.1, read on the forward strand.
GACCTGCCGTCCGGCGTGGCGGAGCATGTGAGAGATCATGCGGACGGTCGTGGTCTTGCCGTTGGTGCCGGTCACGGTGGTGATCGGAACGCGGGCGTCGTCTCCCTCCGGGAACAGCATGTCGACGACGTGCTTGCCCACGTCGCGGCCCGGCCCCTCGGTCGGCGAGATGTGCATCCGGAAGCCAGGCCCGGCGTTGACTTCGACCACGCCCGCCGATTGTTCCTCGAGCGGCCGGCTCATGGTTTCCGCCAGCAAGTCGATGCCGATGATGTCGAGACCGACCAACCGCGCCATCCGCTCGGCCGCATAGCGGACCTCCGGGTGGACGTCGTCGGTCACGTCGGTCGCGGTGCCGCCGGTGCTGAGGTTCGCCGTGGCCTTCAGGTAGACCACTTCCCCCTTGGGGATCCGGCTCTCCATGCTCCAGCCCTGCTGGTCGATCAGACGGTGCGACTGCTCGTCGATCTTGATCTGAGTGAGCAGGTTTTCGTGACCCACACCGCGGCGGGGATCGCTGTTCGTGTGATCCACGAGTTCGCGCAAGGTCGAGGTTCCGTCGCCGACGACGTGGGCCGCCCGGCGCCGCGCGGCAGCCACGAGCTTGCCGTCGATGACCAGCAGGCGGTGGTCTTCGCCCTTGATAAAACGCTCGACCACGACCTGATTGTGGCGGGCTTCGGCGATCCGAAAGGCCTCGCGCAGAGCGCTCGCGTCGCTGATGTCGGTCGTGATGCCGCGACCGTGGTTGCCCGCCAGCGGCTTCGTCACCACGGGATATCCCACGTACTCCGCGGCTTCCAGCGCCTCCTCGACCGAACTGCAAACGTAGCCCTCGGGCACCGGGATGCCGGCGTCTCCGAGGACCTTCTTCGTCCAGTCCTTGTCGTCTGCAATGCCGTAGCCGATGATGTTGGTCTTGCAGGTCACCGTTGCCTGGAACTGCTGCTGCCGGCAGCCGTGGCCGAGTTGAATATGGCTGGTTTCGCCCAGCCGGATGTACGGGATGTTGCGCTCTTTGGCGGCTTCGACAATGGCGGCGGTGGAGGGGCCGAGCATGTTGGCGTCGCGCACCACTTTGAGCCGGTCGATCGCGGCCTGCAAGTCGATCTCGCGTCCATGGAACAGCCGGTCTACGATGTCCACGGCTTCAACGCCCGCCGCCAGGCCACAGGCCTCGTCGCGGTACCGGTAGATCACGTTGTAGATACCGGGATCGTAGCTATCCACAGTCTTGCCGTAGCCGACCGAGAAGCCGATCAGGTTCTGCAGCTCGATGGCGACGTGCTCGACGACGTGACCAGCCCAGGTGCCGCGACTCATGCGCTCGAGAAAGCCGCCCGGGCGGCCGACGGAGCAGCGGTGCTCTTGCAAGCTGGGGATAAGCTCCACAGTGCGCTCGACGATGCCTTCGATCGTGTCGCTGGGTCGCTCTTCCAGACCTTCGATGTCGAGACGCATGAAAATGGTTAAATAGCGGCTGTAATAATTAGGTCCCCGGAGGGCGCGATGTTCGAGAATCTTCAACGTTGGCTCCCAAAGCTGTACGAAGGGCGGCGGGATCCAGGTAGCGACGCCCGTCGATATCGTACCCATGCCCGCTGATCAAAGCATGCATGATTACATGCTCCACGGCTACGGGGTCGCCGGTTTTTATCTCGGTAATGTTCGAACTAACGAGGTTTCTGTTATCCACGATTATAACGTGGCCGGGTCCAACGGCTTCCAGCGTCCGATTCGAGTGCACGATGACTGCGGCGTCTTCGCCGAGCCCCACACCGAGGTGTTCGGGATTGGTCGCGCCGGCTTCCATCAATCGGGTGAAGCGGCCACGCTCCAGGAAATGGCTGTCGATCAGAAGCCCTTCGACGAAGCCCAGGCCGAGAGTCATCTTTACCGCGTCCTTGCGCAGCGCATCGGCGGCGGCCCCGTTGTAAATCATGGTCGCCGAGAGCGCCACGGCGCCCGCGCTGGTGCCCGCAACCACCGCGCCGCACTTGTACGCTTCACGTACGGCTTCAAGCAGCGGCGACCCGCCGAGGATATGCGTCAGTCGGAGTTGATCTCCGCCGGTGAAGAAGACAATGCCTACATCCCCGACCAGTTGGGTGATCTCTACCTCGTTCGCCTGCGCGCGGTCGCGCACTTCGAGACCGTGCACATCGGTGGCGCCGAGGCGCCTGAACGCCCGATCGTAGGCGGGAAGCACCTCGTCGGGGATGCTACTTGCCGTGGCGATGACCGCCACGGTCTTGTTGTCTTCCGGAGCCAGCGCAAACACACGACTAAGGATTTCAAGGTCGGATGTCTTGTCTTCGGCGCCCCCGATCGCGATGACGTGACCGTAATTGGCGAAGTTTTCAGAAACCATTTTATGTTTTGCCGCCGCAACAGCGACGCCTCTCGTGGTATTGCGTTTTCGAATCGCGGCGCAAGATACAATCCTTCCGAATCGCTTGGCAACACGCCCTGCGGCAGACAGCCTGCTTCACGGGTCGCGGGTTCAGTAATGCCCAAAGTTGTTTATTTCGGGTTAGCGGATTCCCTGACTCCGGCGGCCGAAGGCAGAAAAACACGCGCCGGAATCCAAAAACCCGTCATACGCTCTCAACCACGCGACGGAACAGGTTTTGCTGGCTGCGGTCGAAGACGAGGAACTCCGGGTGCCATTGTACCCCAAAAACCAGTTCCGAGAGCTGACAATCCACCCCCTGGACGATCCCGTCATCGTCGCGTGCGGAGACCGTCATGGCTTCACCCAGTCGATTGATGGATTGATGGTGTAGCGCGTTCACGTAGCAGCGGCCCGCGCCCAGCATGTTGTAGAGTTGGCTGTCGTTAACGATGTTAACGCCCATGCGGGGTAGCACCGTACTGCGTTTGCGGACGCCCTCATAGGCATCCTTGATCTCGGGATGGAGCGATCCGCCGCGAAAGACGTTCAGAATCTGAGCGCCCCGGCAGGTGCCCATGATGGGAATGCGCCGCGCCGTCGCCCGCTCCAGGTAGCCGAACTCCAGGTTGTCCCGGACCGGATCGATGCGGATTCCTACCTGCAGTTCGTGGTGGTAAAGCCGCGGAGAGATGTCGTCGCCGCCGCCGATCACCAAGGCGTCAAGCGAATCGGCGGGCACGATGTCATTGGCGGTGATCCGAACGGCCCGGCCACCCGCGCGCCAGATCGCGAGAGCGTTGAAGTACCCCATCCACCGGCCGCCTTTCACCGAAGCGGTCACACCGATCAGCGGTCGCCGTCGCCTCACGACCTCAGCCAGGCCAGCGCCTCCTGCGTCAGAGTCCGCCACGAGCCGCTGTCGAGATAGCGGCGATAAGCGCGCCTCACCGCCGTCAGCCGTTGGGGATCGGCGGCCAGATACTCGACCGATTTTGCCCAGCGATTCCATTCGGTTACGATAAACCAATCAGGGTCCTCAATGCGACTGTCGGGAAGCCGGTAGTGCAAGGCGGGCCGGGGATTGACCTTGGCCTTCCCAAGTCTCGCCTTCACGCGCGCCAGGTCGATGAAGGCGAAGAGCGGCAGCATATCCAGGTCCCGGTTGCGGGTCGGGTTATGGTGAAGGTAATCGTCGATCAATCGCTCCATCGTAGGTGCATAGTCGTCTCCCAGCACCAGCCGCATGTAATCGGGCGGCGGCGGCTGGCAGAACGGCAGAACGCGGCGCGATACATCGACGCCGATTTCCGAGCGCAAGCGCTCCGCCGAAACGATATAGGCTTGTAGATAGGTCAGGATCGTGCCGGCGTCCAGGGCGGGCATTTCGATATTGATCTGAAGCCCGAAGGCGAAGATCACCGACTCGCTGGTACCGCGCGCGCCGATTTTACGCAGATCGGCAACCGCGCCGTCCAGAATCGCCAAGTCCTGAATCGGGATCGGCGGGCAGACGACCTCCACCGGCATGTAATGCCGCGTCACTTCGCCAATGGTCATGCGCACGCCCCGGTCGACCGTCTCGCCCAGATGTTCGTCGTGCAGGCGCTTGCGGACTTCGGGCAGGGGGCTTTCGCCGCGGTGGACATAACGCGTGTCCAGTTCGACGACGAAGCGCCCGTAGGCGGTATCTTCCACGCTGTAGCGGTATTCGTCTTCCTGGCGCGCCCATCCTTTGAACCGCTTCGCAATGATGGCCGCCGCCTCGTAGCAGTTCGGGCCGATAAACTCGATCTCGACTCCCAGGCGTCGAGGTTTGCCATCCTGTGTGGTTATGCGTGCGGGGACGATAATGTCCTGCGGCATGATCTATACTTCTTGCTCAAATGGACGGAGGCGCCAGGCCAAAAGTGTCAATGCTTCAGCCGAGCAAGTCCTCTTCCTCCAGGAATCGCCGCGCAACCTCTGCCACAGGGCGTTGTTCGACATCAATGCGCCAGTTCATACCACAGAGTTTGCTCTTGGTTAGGTGAGCGCCAAGAGCCTCCAGCAAAGGTTCCAGGTCCGGGTGGCGGTCCAGCAGATCGCGCCGCACGACTGGTGCGAGGGAATAGTCCGGAAAGAACGCGCGGTCGTCCTGCAAAAGCACAAGCCCCTGGTCTTTGAGCGCGCCGTCGGTGGCGAACGCCACGGAGACACGGACCGCGCCTTCACGCAAAGCCGGGAGCATCCGGGCCGTCGGCATCCGGCGCAGCTGCGCGGCGGGCCACTGGAACCCGTAGTGATGGGCCAAGTGATGCAGGCCGTCGCGCCGTCCGGCGAACTCCGTATTCAAGGCCAAGGTCCTCGGGCCGTCCTGGTCTTCCATGTAGGTTGCCAGATCACCGAGCGTTGCGATCTCCAATTCAGTCGCATCGGCGCGGCGCATCGAGAGCGCATAGCTGTTGCCTGCCGCGCTGGGGCCAAGCCAGACAAGCCCGCGCGCACGGTCGAGTTCCCGCACACGCGTCAAGGCGCCCTGCCGGGTCATGGCCTCGCTCGCAGGCACGCCGTTGAAGACCACAAGCGACGTTCCAACGTACTCCCAGCAGAGATCGACCTGTGCACGGGTGAGCGATTGGCGCAGCACCGGCGAGGTCATCCCGTCGCGCTTCTGCGCGGACACCCCGTGCGCGGTTAGGTATGCCACCGTCATCTCCGCGAGCAGATATTGCTCGGTGAAGTTCTTGCCGCCGACCGTGACCGAGTCGGATGACGCGGCTGCCGGGACAGCACCGGCGAGTACGGCCGAAGCCGCTCCCAACCGCAGGAAATCGCGTCTGTTCATCGTTGCGTCCCGGTTGCGATGGCCCCATGTCGCGTATTCGTTATAAAGCAGACGTAATCCATCGGGTGGTGCCGGGCGTTACCGCGTTATTGACCTCTCCCAGGCAACGGGGGGTGAAAACCGACGCCGCCTCGTTGACCGATCCCGATCACCATGTTGCCAAATCATACTTGGCCGTTCAGCGTTCGAACAGACCTGCCGGCAAGGAGTCTTCCGTGGCCAAGAACATTTTTGTCGTCGGGCTCGATGCGTTCAACGGGGCCAAGCTGGCGCGGGTCGAATGCGAGGAGCCGCTAACGATCCATGAACTTCTGGCCTATGACGAGGTCAAGGGAGTGGACGTCATCGACTTCAATGGCCTCTATCAGACTGCGTGCGAACGTCTGCGCGCCTTCGAGGGGAGCATCGACGGGATCGTGGGGTGGTGGGACTTTCCCACAACCTCGCTCGTTCCCATGCTTTGCCAGACGTTCGGGGTGCCCGGCCCTCCTCTGGAGGCGGTGCTGAAGTGCGAGCACAAGTACTGGAGCCGCTTGGTTCAGCATGAGGTAGTCCCGGACTATATCCCGAAGTCCTGTGTCGTCGATCCCTTTGTAGAAGATCCACTGAGCCAAATCAATATCGACTATCCCTTTTGGATCAAGCCCGTAAAGGGCTTCGCTTCGCAGCTTGGCTTTCGCATCGGCGGACCGGAGGACTTCGAGGTTGCGATTTCGACGATCCGCGAAGAAATAGGCCGCATCGGCGACCCCTTCAACGAGCTTTTGCAGACGGTGGAGCGGCCACAGGAAATCCGCAACGTGGGCGGGCACTTCTGCATTGTCGAGGAGATCATCGGCGGCCGCCAATGCACGCTGGAAGGCTATGCCTTCGAGGGCAATATGGAGATTTACGGCTTCGTCGACTCGATCCGCCTGCCGAACCGCTCCAGCTTCGCGCGTTACCAATATCCCTCGAAGCTGCCCAAGCGCATCCAACGCTGGATGGTGGCGATCGCCAAGCGGTTGATGAGCCATATCGGATATGACAACGGCACCTTCAATGTGGAGTTCTTCTACGATACCGCGCGCAAGAAGCTCTGGCTGCTGGAGGTCAATCCGCGTTTGTCGCAGTCGCACGCGGATATGTTCGAGAAGGTGCATGGCGTGCCGCACTTCCAGATCATGGTCGACATCGCCCTGGGCAAGGAGCCGCGCTGGATCGGCCGGGAAGGCCCGGCGAACTGCGCCGCAAAGTTTTTCCTGCGCCGCTTCTCAGACGCCCGCGTCACCGCCGTTCCCAGTGAGGCGGAGATCGAGCGGGCGGCCGAGCAGTATCCCGGCACTGAAATTGATGTGCGGATCTCTCCCGGTATGCTGCTCTCGCAGATGCATGACCAGGACGCGTACAGTTACGAGATCGCCGATATTTTCATGGGGGCTTCCAACCAGCAGGAGTTGCTGGCGAACTTCCGCGCGGTGCGAAAGGGTCTGAAGTTCCGTTTCGCCAGGCCCAAGAAGCGCGTGGCAGACCAACCGAAGATGCAGGTCGCGGGGTCGGATTGACCCAAGATGCAGGCTACTTCGGCCCTTCGCGACGGTAGCGCTCCGCCTCTCCGATAAAGGGGTCCGCGTGGATCGCGCCGGACTCTAGGCCAAGGCGGGGCAAGACCGTCCGCGCGGCTTCCACCATTGGCGGCGGACCCGCGAGGTAAGCGGAAAAGCCGGAAAGCTCGGTGAAATCGGCGGCGATGGCGTCGGTGACCAGGCCTGTCCGCCGCTGCGTCCGCCCACTCGGGGCGGAGAGGACCGGAATGAAGCGGAAGTTCGGGTAGCGCGCCGTCAACGCGGCGAAGTGCTCTTCCAGGTAGACGTCGCCCTCGGCGCGAGCGCCGAAATAGAGGTGGATGGGCTGGCTCATGCCCTGGGCCAGCGCCTCCTCGACGATGCTTTTCATCGGCGCGAGCCCGGAGCCGCCCCCGACGGCGAGGATCGGCGCCGAACTCTCGCCGCGCAGGTAGGTCGTGCCGAAGGGTCCGCGCACTTCGGCTGTGGCGCCTTCCTGCAAGTGCGTGTTCACGTACAGGCTTGGGCCGCCGCGCATGTTGCGGATATGGAACTCCAATAACGGCTCCGAGGGCCGTCCGGCGAGGGAGTAGTCGCGCTCTTCCCGTCCGCCGAAGGAGACCCGCGCGTACTGTCCGGCGGAGAACGCAAAACGCTTCCCGCCCTCCGGCTGGAGCCAAAGAATCCGAATGTCCGGCGTCGCCTGCACGATCCGTTCGACCCGGCAGGTGAACCGCTGCTCCGCATGGGCGGGGCCGCGCGTCAGTGGAGCGGTAAGGGGGTGCGGCATGATGGGGTTCCGGTTCCTGCTGCGCGTCCGAGTTGTTGCAGATGATGGGAGCCGAACGGGGGCGGATCAAGGGTCGGGGCGGCTTTATGCGGTGGGCGTCCCATGCGCGGCTTCAATCCCTCGTGAGTTTCCCGCCAATGAAGGACCCGCTCTTGGTGTTTCCGTCCAAGTTCGGCTACCCTATTTCGTATCGCGAGCACCGTGACAAAAGGGCTGTCGAAAAGAGCCGCGGTGGCGCGACTCACGAATAAGAAGCAAGAACGATATCGGGAGACAGGGATGACTTTACGTCGGGGACTGCTTGCCGCCGTCGCGCTTTCCGCGATCGGCGTTGGCGGTGTGGGGACCGCCGATGCGAAGACCTTGCGATGGGCCTCGTTCGGCGATGCGAACTCGCTGGACCCACACGTCTTGAACGAGACCTTCACCATCGGCTTTCATGGGAACATCTACGAGGGGTTGATCCGGCGGGACGAGAACCTGGAGATTCAACCGGCCCTGGCGCGCGACTGGGAACTGGTTGAGCCCACCCGCTGGCGCTTCTATCTGCGTGAGGGCGTCACCTTCCACAACGGCAACGCTTTCAACGCCGATGACGTGATCTTCACCTTCGAGCGCATTCTGATGGATGGCTCCGACATGGGCGGCAAGTTTCCCTCCGGTACCGAGGTGCTCCGGGTCGACGACTACACCGTTGATTTCATAACCAGCGATCCGAACCCGATTCTTCATGCCGAGTTCGCCGACATTTTCATTATGGACAAGGAGTGGGCCGAGGAGCACGACGCCATCGAGCCTTCCGACGTGGCGACCGGCCGCGAGAGCTATGCCGCCTTCAACGCCAACGG
>SKZV01000042.1 GCA_007127165.1 Rhodovibrio sp.
AGGAAGGCGCGGATGCGCACCGTCTTGTGGAGGTCGGGGTGGGTCAGCAGCCATAGGTCGCTCGCGAGTTGGGGAATCGCTCCGCCCAACCGCGTAAGCTGCGGATCACCTTCCCGGTGACATCGACCAACTGCTCTGGCCGTTCCATTATTCGCTTCACTACATGGGATTCAGCGTGCTGCCGCCCTTCCGTGCCTTTGGCGTTCAGGGGCACGGCTACGCCTACGAGGACCAGGACCGCTTCGCGCAACGGCTGGAAGGACTCAAAGACGCATGGGCGCAACGCTTTCAATCCGTGGATCGAACGCAACCGCTGGTTTTCCCGGGCTGGGACGACTGGGACGAAGAGGGCCGTTATACCGCTGGCGGCTCCGAGCGGCTGGCGGCCCAGTAAACGATCCAGTAAACGATTTCCTAACGACTCCCACGCTCTAATCTCGCGGGTAGGTTTGACAGCGAGGGAGGGGCTGCTTCGGCCGCCTGTGTAAAGCTATGGCGGGAGAACTGGAAGAGATCGCCAGCGCGCAGGACTTGTGCAGCCAGACCCTCGCGTTGATGACTGGCTACGAGGTTCCGGCCACACCGGAAAACTATGCCGTCTGGTACGCCTATTGCGCGGGCACGCACCCCGAGCTTACGCAAATGCTGGACATCCTGATGTCCAACCACACCAGCTTCACGCCGGACCGCAACGAGGAGCTGCACGCCCGCTTCTTTTCCACGAAGCCGCACAGCGACGCCCTCGTCGACACCGGCCAAAAGCTGGAGCAGGCGATGGGCAAGGTCGTCAAGCTGCTTGGGCAGGCAGGCGCCGACACCAGCGCCTATGGCCGCCGCCTTGCCGACTTGTCCGGCGTTCTCGCGACCGGGGACAGCATTGCGGAAGTGCAGACCACGGTGCGCTCGCTGATCCGGGAGACCCGCACCATTCTGGTGAAGAATCAGGAACTCGAGAATCGGGTGGAGCGCTCGGCCCGCGAAATCGCGGCCCTGCGCAAGGATCTGGCAAGCGTGCGCCGCGATGCGCTGACCGACCCGCTGACCGGCGCGGCGAACCGCAAGCTCTTCGATCAGCGGCTTCGCGAGGGCAGCGCGGCGGCGATGGAGACTGGCGGCGATCTTTGCCTCGTGCTCGCCGACATCGACCATTTCAAGGACTTCAACGACCGCTTCGGCCACCGTGTCGGAGACGAGGTGCTGAAGCTGGTCGCGCATCAACTGCGCGAGCAGATCAAGGGCCGCGACACCTGCGCACGTTATGGCGGCGAGGAGTTCGCGCTGGTGCTGCCGGACACGAGCCTCGCCGACTCGCTACTTCTGGCCGACCGTATCCGCGAGCAACTTTCGGCCCGAGCCTTGACCAGCCGCCAGAGTGAAACCCGCTACGGCCGCATTACCCTGTCGGCGGGGGTGGCGCTCTATCGCTACGGCGAGCCGCTGGACCGGCTGATTCAGCGGGCGGACATGGCGCTCTATGCCGCCAAGCACGCGGGGCGCAACCAAGTCTTCGCCGAACCCCCCCTGCCCGATGGCGACGAACCCGAAACCGCCGCGACCGCGCCGCTAAACGACAAAACCGGTTAACCTCTGCGCCGTGCTCCATCGTTTCACGTGAAACGGTGAGGCTTGATACATATCAATTCCGCCGCTATGCCGGCGTACTATACCTTATTCCCGCTGACGTTAACCGTATCCACGACCAGACTCGGACCCCATGCGCGTATCCACAGTCTTTCCCTGGCGAGCGGCCGCATTCTGGCTGGCGGCGGCCTTTGGTCTCTCCGCCTGCGACCAGCCGGTACGCGGCGCGGAGGAAGAGGCCGCGCGGCCGGTTAAGCTGATCACCGTCGAAGCCGCCACGCTGGGACCCGACCGAGCCTTTCCCGGCCGCGTCCGTGCGGCCCAGACGGCGGTTCTGTCGTTTCAGGTCGGCGGACGCGTCGAAGAGATTCCCGTGCTCGAAGGCGAGGAGATCGCGGAAGGCGATCTGGTCGCCAAGCTGGACGACACCGATTTCCGTCTCGCGCTGCAGGAAGCCGAGGCCCGCTTCCGCGATTTGGAGCGCCAGCTCGACCGGCAGGAAACGCTGCTGGAGCGCGGCCACGTTCCGCAGTCGGCGGTGGACACCGTGCGCGCGCAGTACGAAATGGCCGAGGCCGATCTGGCGCAGGCCCGTCAGAACCTGGAGTACACCCGAATCGAGGCCCCGTTCGATGGCGTGGTTGCCCAGCGCCATCTGGAAGCGCACCGGAACGTCGCCAGCGGCACCACGGTCGCCACGCTGCACGACCTCTCGGCCATCGAGGTGGTCATCGACCTGCCGGAGCAGATTCTGGCGACGATGCAGCGCTATGACATCGTGCACCTGCATGTCCGTTTCGAGGCGGACCCAACCCGCAGCTATCCGTTGACCTTCAAGGAGTACGCGACCCAGGCCGATTCGGCGACGCAGACCTACCGCGTCACGCTCACCACCCCGCCGCCGGAGGAAATCCAGGTTCTGCCCGGCATGTCGGCGACCGTGGAGGCCCGCGCCCTGCCCGTGGGCGGAGACGATCCGGCGCTGGCGCCGATCCGGGTTCCGGCCGAGGCCGTGGTCGCCGGACCGGAGGGCGGCTTCCAGGTCTGGATCTATGACGCCGAGCAGGGCCGCGCCCGCGCCCGCCCGGTCGAAGTGGGGGTCGCCGGCGCGGAGCGCATCACCATCCGCGAGGGCCTTGAGGCCGGAGAGCGAATCGTCGCCGCCGGGGCGCAGTTCGTTCACGACGGCATGGCGGTGCGGCCGCTCGACAACAGGGATTGAGCTTGGACCCCGCACGCTACGCCATTGCCCATCCGGTCAACATCTGGCTGATCATCGTGATCCTGCTGGCGGGCGGGGTCTACGCCTTCTTCGCGCTGGGCCGCCTGGAGGACCCGGAGTTCACCGTCAAGCAGGCGGTTGTCGTCACGCCCTACCCCGGCGCGTCGGCCCGCGAGGTGGAAGCCGAGGTCACGGATATCGTCGAAACCGCAATTCAGCGCCTGCCCCAGCTTGAGCGGGTCACCTCGCGGTCGATGCCGGGACGCTCGGAGATCACCGTCACTATCCAGGATCGCTACCGCAGCCCCGACCTGCCGCAGGTCTGGGACGAACTGCGCCGTAAGGTGCAGGATGTCCAGCCGGACTTGCCGCCGGGTGCGGCGGCACCGAGGGTCAACGACGATTTCGGCGATGTCTTCGGTCTGCTCTACGCGGTGACGGCGCCGCCGGGCTATAGCGACCGAGAATTGCTGGACTACGCCAAGAGCCTGCGCCGCGATCTGCTGGCGGTGCCCGAGGTCTCCAAGATCACGCTGGAGGGCGAGCCGGAAGAAGAGGTCTTCGTGGAGATCTCCCGTGCCAGGCTTGCCCGTCAGCGCATCGCGCCCGAGCGCATCTTCGCCACGCTGGAGGCGCACAACCTTGTCCATCCCGCCGGTGACGTGCGCGTCGGCGACGAACGCCAGCGCATCGTCCCCACCGGCGCGACCGCCACCGCCGAGGCGATCGCGGCGATCTTCATTGGGCCTGGACCGGACGGGGAGCTGGTCCGTCTGGGCGACATCGCGACCGTCACGCGCGGCAAGAGCGAAACCCCCGGCCACATCGTACGGCGGAACGGCGAGCGGGCGATACTGCTGGGCCTCGCCACCGATCCCCAGGCCGACGTGGTGGCCGTGGGGCAAGCGGTGGAAGACGCCATAGACCGCCTGGAAACCCGCCGCCCGCTGGGGATGGAGGTCCACTCGATCTATGCCGAGCACGCGGTGGTCGCCGATGCCGTGCGGGGCTTCCTGCGCAACCTGGCAATGGCGGTGGGGATCGTGATCGTCGTGATCTGCGGCGCGATGGGGCTGCGGCCCGGCCTGATCGTCGCAAGCGTCCTGCTGCTGACGATTAGCGGCACGCTGTTTGCCATGCAGATCTTCGGGATCGAGATGCAGCGCGTCTCGCTGGGCGCTCTGATTGTGGCCATGGGGATGCTGGTGGACAACGCCATTGTCGTTACCGAAGGCATTGCCGTGCGGCTGCGTCAGGGCTGGCGGCGGATCGAGGCGGCGAGCGAGGTCGTGCGGCAGACCCAGTGGCCGCTGCTCGGCGCGACGGCGGTGGGCATTCTGGCCTTCGCGGCCATCGGCCTCTCCGACGACGTCACCGGAGAATATACGCAATCGCTTTCCGCCGTGATCCTGATTTCCCTGCTTCTGAGCTGGGTTCTGGCGGTCACGCTCGCGCCGCTGTTCTGCCATGCGTACCTGCCCGCGCCCGGCGAAAACGGCGCGGGCGGCGGCGCGAGCAGTGGCGCGGAGGGCCCTTACGACCGGCGCGGCTATCGCGTCTATCGCGGGATGCTGGCGGGCTGCCTGCGCTGGCGCTGGATCAGTCTCGGCACGGTGATCGCGATGACCGGGGCGGCGGCCTTCGGCTTCACCTTCGTCAAGCATTCCTTCTTTCCCGATTCGACCACGCCGTTGGTCTTCGTCGAAAGCTGGCGCGCGCAGGGCAGCGATATCCGCGCCGCCGACGCCGACATGCGCGCGATCGAAGACTGGCTGATGGAACAACCGGAGGTCACTGAAGTCACCACGACAGTCGGCCAGGGCGCGCCGCGCATGATCCTGCAATACGCCCCGGAACTGCCGAACGCCGCCTATGGACAGACAATCGCCCGCGTCACGGACGAGGCGCTGATCCCCGAACTGGCCGAGCGCGCGCGCAGCTTCCTCTCGGAAAGCTTGCCAAGCAGTGACGGCCGGATCTTCCGGCTGACCCTGGGCCCCGGCGAGGGCGCGCGCATCCAGGCGCGCTTTTCCGGCACCGATCCGGTCGTCCTGCGCCGCCTGTCGGAAGACGCGCAGCGCCTGATGCGGGCCGATGGCGGCCTACTCGAAATTCGCGACGACTGGCGGCAACGCGCCAAGACCATCGTGCCCCGCTACGCGGAGGAGCGCGCCCGGCCGCTGGGCATTTCCCGCGAGGCCTTGGCCGAAGCGTTGGAAACAGGCTTTTCCGGGCGGCAGGTCGGAGTGATGCGCGACCGCGACGAGCTGCTGCCGATCCTGATCCGCGCGCCGGACGAGGAGCGCCTGCGCCCCGAAAGCATCCAGGACATCCAGGTGTGGAGTCCGCTGCGCGAAGCGTATGTGCCGATAGGCCAGGTGGTATCCGGCTTCGGCGCCGGAACGGAAGAAATGCAGATTCGCCGCCGCGACCGTATGCGGACACTGACGGTGCACGCAGACGTAGCGCTCACCGCCAATGTCAATGAGGCGTTCGAACGGATCCGCCCCGAGATAGAGGCCATCGAACTTCCGGTCAATTACAGCCTGGAATGGGGCGGCGAGCACGAGGACGCGACCGAGGCGCAGGCGTCTCTCCTGCGGCAAATCCCGCCCGTCCTGATCGCGATGATCGTGATCATGGTGTTGCTCTTCGGACAGGTCCGTCAGGCGCTGATCGTCTGGCTGTGCGTGCCGATGGCCATTGTCGGCGTGACGGTCGGGCTGATCGCGACCGGGCTGCCGTTCAGCTTCATGGCGTTGGTGGGCTTCCTCAGTCTTTCCGGTATGCTGATCAAGAACGCCATCGTCCTGATCGACCAGACCGACATCAACATCGGCTCCGGTCAGGACCGCTGGGAGGCAGTGCTGGCCGCCGGGGTCAGCCGCTTGCGGCCCGTGGTGCTGACCGCGCTCACCACGATTCTGGGCATGGTGCCGCTGCTGTTCGATGCGTTCTTCTCGGTGATGGCCGTGACGATCATGTCCGGCCTCGCCTTCGCGACGCTGCTGACCTTGATTCTGGTGCCGGTGCTCTATGCGATCTTTTTCCGCATCCAGCCCCCAAAACCGCCCCCAAAACCGCCCGGGAGGAAGCGCGCAAAACTCGGGTAAAGTGCGGGCGTCAGGTAAGACCCTGCTTGCCGATCTCCAAAAACTTGTCGCGACGGCGCTGTTTCAGCTTGGGGCCGTCCAGCTTCACCAGGTCCAGCAATTCCTGCTCCAATAGCGCTCCCAGCGAATCGATGGTCGTGGCATGGTTGCGGTGCGCGCCGCCAAGCGGCTCCTCGACGACGCGGTCTATCACCTTCAGCCGCTCCAGGTCCTGCGCGGTCAGCTTCAGTTGCTCCGCCGCCTCGCGCGCATAGTCGCCGCTGCGCCAGAGGATCGAGGCGCAACCTTCCGGCGAGATCACCGAATAGACCGAGTGCTCCAGCATGAAGACGGTGTTCCCCGCCGCCAGCGCGATCGCGCCGCCGGAGCCGCCCTCGCCGATCACCACGGTGATCACCGGCACCTTGATGTCCAGGCAAACCTCGATGGAGCGGGCGATGGCCTCGGCCTGCCCGCGCTCTTCCGCGCCGATACCGGGGTAGGCCCCGGCCGTATCCACCAGCGTCACCACCGGCAGCGAGAAGCGCTCCGCCATGCGCATCAGCCGCTGCGCCTTGCGGTAGCCCTCGGGCCGCGCCATGCCGAAGTTGTGTTTTACCCGGCTGGCGGTGTCGTGCCCCTTCTCGTGCCCGATCCACATGCAGGAGTAGCCGCGAAAGCGCCCGATGCCGCCGATAATGGCGCGATCCTCGCCATAAAGCCGGTCCCCGGCCAGCGGCGTGAAATCCTCCACCAGACGGCTGACGTAGTCGGAAAAGTGCGGGCGTTCCGGATGCCGGGCCACCTGGGTTTTTTGCCAGGGCGTCAGGCGCGAATAGGTCTGGCGCAACATGCGCTCGGCCTTGGCCTGGAGCTTGGCGACCTCCTCGGCGATGTTCATATCGCCAGTGTCGGAGAGGTGCCTCAGCTCCTCGATCTTGCCTTCCAGTTCGGCAATCGGCTTCTCGAAGTCGAGGAAATGCATGTGCCTTGCTTCGCCACGAGTGTTGCGGTGAGTGCGGCAACCTAGCCGCCTCGTTGCGTCAAGACAACAGGATTACTGAGTTGGTTGAAACCGGGGGTGCTGGCTGCGCCCGTCCAAAGCGGAGCGGTCCCGCTCTAAAACCGCCGCGCGCTCGCGCCATTGTCGCCGAGCCGCGCCAGCACCTGCGGCGCGTTGGCGGCCCAGCGCCCCCAGTCGCTCGGCCCGAAGTCCCACTTGTTGCGCTGCGTGGGATCGGCACCGGCGGCAAGTAGCCGGTCCACCAATTCCAGGTGACCGCGCGCGCAAGCCAGCATCAGCGGGGTGTTGCCCTGATCGGAGCTTTTGTCGATCCGCGCGCCGTGATCCAGCAGTAGCGCCGCGATCTCCAGATCGCCCTTTCCGGCGGCGCGCAGCAGTGCGGTGATGCCGAGAGTGTCGGCCGAGTCCGGGCTCACGCCCGCCTCGATTGCGGCCTGGGCAGCCGCATGGTCGCCGCGCTCGACTGCGTTCAGAAGGTCCGTTTTGTCCATCGCAGCTCTCCGTCCCGGCCAGCATGAGCGAGCCTCGGTTTCCCAGTGCCGCAGGAGCTTTGCCCCGGCAATCCAGTCATACACAAAAAGAACGCGGAATGCGACGTTTCGCGACGCATCAACAACAGCGGCGGGGCAACGCACAGTCGCCGGCAGCGCGCGGGCAAGAGATCAGCTTTCGTCGCGCCCGTGGGTCCCGGCGATCCGCGTCTCTGGAGGCGCCAGAAGGTGCAGGCAGATCGACTCGGGCAAGCCTTTCTCCACGCCGGACTCGATGTCGTACCCCAAGGCCCGCAATTCGTTGTCGCGCACCGAGAAGTGGAAGCGCAGCGTAAGACGGCAGGCCTCGTGTTCGTAAACCCAAAGGCTGACGCCTTCGGCATTGCGGGCGGCGAGCGGTCGGCCCAACATCGCCAGCGCCCGTTCCGCGCTGACTCCCGCGAGCGCTGCCGGTTGGACGCGTGGGAAGACTGGGCGCTGCGGCGGTAAGGGTGGCAGCTTCGCACGCGCGGGCGCGCGGGGCGGGGCCGGAGCGCTTTCCGTATGGGCTATTCCCTCTTCGATCCCCAGCTCCGGCTCGGCTGCGAGCGCGGCGACGCTCGGTGCTTCCTGTGCACTCGGAGAGTCGGCCTCCTGCGCGGCGAAGCGCGGCGTGCAGGAGGCGGCCAGCAGCAGCGTCAGCAGCAGCGGGTAAACGCCGCGACTGCGGAAAGGCGAGGGCCGGAAAAGCGATGGGTGGCACGACATGGGCTGACCTCCCTCGGACATCTGCCGAGGAGTCATCCCATAATCTGATTAAGGCTCGATTAACTACCGGAGCCCAGGCCTTTTCATCGAAGCCCAAGACTTCCCATCAACCCAGGGGGCCGGGCTGGATATCGGCCTCGGCCTCCAGCTCCGCCAACTCCTCGACATCCACCACCCGGCGCGCGAGGTCCAGCGAAAACCCCTTGCGGGCCAGCGCGGCCAGATCGCGCTGGCGATTGTCCGCGCGGCCGTGCATCCGATAGGGACCGAGGCGGCGGCGGCGGGCGTAGCGGAGCGCGGCGGCCAATTCCGGCTCCGCCGCTTCCTCGTGCAGGCGTTCCAGCGCCGCCGCGATGGTGTCGTCATCGACTCCCTTGGCCAGCAGGCGGGCGCGGATCGCCTGCACCCCCTGCCCCGCCCGGTGCAGCGTGACCACGCGGGCTTCGGCGTAGGCGCGGTCGTTCAGCAAACCCGCACGGATCATCCGTTCGACCAGCGAGTCGACGGCCTTCGCGCCCTCCTCGCGCCCCTCCTCCTCGCGGCCGGTGTCGTGGGCGCGGGCGGAACGCTCGACCTTGCGCAGCAAGATCCGCCGCAGATTCTCGGCGGAACTGGCGTAGCGCTCCAGGTAATAGAGCGCCGCCCGCTCCAGATACTCGGGAGTGGCTTTGCGCGGCGGCTTCGGGCCTTTCCGCTCCGCCTGGCGTTTGCGGTTGCGCGTTGCGGCGCGGGTGGGAACTTCGTCATCGTGGATCATGGCGCCGCAAGCATGGCACGGTTGCGCCCCGTGCAGCC
>SKZV01000158.1 GCA_007127165.1 Rhodovibrio sp.
CGGCGACGGCGCGGCATCGCTCGTGAAAGGCGCGGCCTTCTTTCGTCAGAGAGATGCCGTTCTGGCTGCGATGCAGCAGCCGGACGCCGACCCGGTCTTCCAGGTGCCCGATCTGACGGCTCACCGAGGAGGGCGTGTGGTCCAGCGCCCGCGCCGCAGCGGAAAAACTGCCCGTCTCGACGACACGGGCGAACAGCATCATTTGGCTCGGCAGATCCATGACCTTCTCCGGTTCCGGGCGTTCCATGCGCTCTGCGACGAGAGCACCATCCGGGGACGACCGCGCTGCACCGCGCTCCTCGCCGTGTAGCGGGAAGCGCCTGCCCGTATAGCGGGAAGTGCTGGATCGCGGCCACGTCGTTTGCGGTCCCCTTACGAGAAATATGGTCGACCGTCGACAAGATAAAAGGATGAGTTGCAGATCCGGGAGCTTTTTCGGATCACGTTTTCCGGCGTCGTCGTGGCCGGGGCGGGCCATGCCCATGCCCATGCCCATGCCGATACCGGGGCATCCCGTACCGCCTCAAGGCGGTACGGGAACGCATCGGGTGGATCGAGCGGTTAACGCGGCAACTGCCCGGTGAGGACGTAGCGCAGGATCTGCACCACCTGTTCCGGCTGCTCGGCCACGGCGAGCGCGGCGGCGTCCACTTCCTTAAGCGCGTGGGCGTGCTCGGGGCCGTGCAGGACGACGAGGGACTTCCCCAGCGCCGCCGCATAGCCTGCGTCGAAGGCGGCGTTCCACTGCTTGTACTTTTCGCCGAACCGCACGACGACCACGTCGGCATCGCCAATGCCCTTACGGGTGCGGATCGCGTTGAGCATCGCGCCCTTGTGATCGTGCCAGTACTTGTTCGGCTCCTCCCCCAGGATCGCCACGCCGCAATCGTCCGAGGCCGCGTGATCGGTGACCGGGCCGCTAAAATGGACATCGAGATCGCGCGCACCTTCCACGATTTGCTCCCGCCAGTCGGTGTGTATCTCGCCCGACAAGTAAACGTTCAGTGTCATTGGGTCCTCCGGTTCCGTGAGATGCGCCGTTGTAGCAAGCCGCTCACACATTCATCAACAAGCGGGGAATACTTGCGGACGCGCCACGGCAGCCGCTTGTCGCGCGGACGGACGGTGGATTACCGTCATGAACGGACGAACAGAGTGGCGGATACCCTTATGGAACAGTTCAAGCGCTTTATCGAACGGTATCGCTATCAGCTTATCCTCGTGCTGGTGGCCTTGCTGATTCTGGGCGTGGCGCTCCGGTAAGCAACATACGCGGCTTTACAGCGCCGCAATATCCCCCTCCGCCCGCCGCGCCGTCACCTCCTCGGCGAAGGCGGCGAAGCCTCCGTCCTGGATCGCGGCGCGAATACCCCGCATCAGGTGCTGGTAGTAGTGCACGTTGTGATGCGTCACCAGCATCGGCGCCAATATCTCCTTGGCCCGGAACAGGTGATGCAGATAGGCGCGCGAATGCGTCGTGCAGGTCGAGCAGCCGCAAGCCGCGTCGAGCGGGCGCGGGTCGCGGCGGTGGCGGGCGTTGCGTAAATTGACCTCGCCCTGGCTGGTAAAGCCCTGCGCCATCCGGCCCGAGCGCGTCGGCAGCACGCAGTCGAACATGTCGATCCCGCGCGCAACCGCGCCCAGGATATCCTCCGGCCGCCCGACGCCCATGAGGTAGCGCGGCTTATGCTCCGGCAACTCCGGCGTCGTGACCTCCAGCACGCGGAACATCTCCGCCTGCCCCTCGCCCACGGCCAGCCCGCCGACGGCATAGCCCGGAAAGTCCATCGCCGCCAGCGCCCGCGCCGACTCCCGCCGCAGCGCGTCGAACACCCCGCCCTGCACGATCCCGAACAGGCCGTAGCCCGGCCGCTCCCGGAACGCCGTCCGGCAGCGCTCGGCCCAGCGCAGCGACAGGCGCGTCGAGTCCGCGACCTTGTGCTCCGGCCAATCGGCGGGCGGGCACTCGTCGAACTGCATCGTAATGTCGGCGTCGAGCAGGTCCTGAATCTCGACCGAACGTTCCGGCGTCAACTCGTGCTTCTGCCCGTCGATATGCGAGCGGAACACCACGCCGCGCTCGTCCAGCTTGCGCAAATCCGTGAGCGACATCACCTGAAAGCCGCCGCTGTCGGTGAGGATCGGCCCCGGCCACGCCATGAAGCGGTGCAGCCCGCCAAGCTCCGCAATCAACTCCGCGCCCGGACGCAGCATCAGGTGATAGGTGTTCCCCAGGATCGTCTGCGCGCCGGTCGCGGCGACCTCCTCCGGGCGCATCGCCTTGACGGCCGCCGCCGTGCCCACCGGCATGAAGGCGGGCGTGTCCATGACGCCATGCGCCGTGGTCACGCGCCCGCGCCGGGCCATGCCCTCGCGCGCCATAAAGTCGAAGCCGAAGGCGGTCATGCGCTCTCATCCCGGTGCAGCAGCGAGGCGTCGCCGTAGGAGTAGAAGCGATAGCCCGCTTGCTTGGCGTGTTCGTAGGCTTGCTGCATCCGCTCGGTCCCGGCAAAGGCGCAGACCAGCATGAACAGCGTGGAGCGCGGCAGGTGGAAGTTGGTGAACAGCAGGTCCACCGCCTTGAAGCGATAGCCGGGCAGGATAAAAATATCGCTCTCCCCCGCGAAGGGCTGCACGCGCCCGTCCGCGCCCGCCGCCGTCTCGATCAGGCGCAGCGCCGTGGTGCCGATGGCGGCGACGCGCCCGCCCGCCGCCCGCGTGGCGTTGATCTCGGCGGCGGTTTCCGCCGTGACCACGCCGGTTTCGCTATGAATCTTGTGCTCGCGCGGATCGTCGGTCTTCACCGGCAGGAAGGTTCCCGCGCCGACGTGCAGCGTCACCGTCGCCCGCCGAACCCCGCGTTCGTCCAGCCCCGCCAGCAGCCGCTCGGTAAAGTGCAGGCCCGCCGTCGGCGCCGCCACCGCGCCCGGCTCCCGCGCGAAGATCGTCTGATAGTCTTCCAGGTCCTGCGGGTCGGTGCCCTCTTCACGGTGGATATAGGGCGGCAGCGGCATCGCGCCGATGCGCTCCAGCCCCGCCAGCAGCTCCGCGCCCTCGGCATCGAAGGCCAGCACGATCTCCCCGCCCTCGCGCTTCTCCCGCACCTCGGCGCTCAACGCCCCGCCGCCGAAGACCACGGTGTCGCCGACGCGCAGCCGCTTTCCGGGCCGGGCGAAGGCGGCCCAGACCGTCCCCTCCCCGCCCTCCGGCTTGTGCAAAGTCACTTCCACCCGCACCGAATCGCGCAGCCCATAGAGCCGCGTCGGAATCACCCGCGTATCGTTGAACACCGCGAGATCGCCGGGCCGCAGCACCTCCGGCAACTCGCGCACGCTCCGGTCGATCAGGCTCTCGCCCACCTCCAACAGCCGCGCGGCATCGCGCGGCCGCACGGGCCGCTGCGCCACCAAGTCGCGCGGCAACTCGAAATCGAAATCGTCCGTTCGCATGAGGTTCCAGCCTGTTCATCGCCGGGAGAGGAGATAGCACCCTTTGGCCGGGATGACAAAGCGGCTGTGCCGGGGGATCAGCAGCGTGGTAGGTTTGGGTAAGCCTTCGCGCACCCCAACAAAACCGGGGCACACGCGCCATTCGGCGGATGTGTTGGGGTTGGTGAAATGAGCCGCGCGCAGGACCCCGGCGAGCCCCCTCGCGTGCGCGCACGCGGGCGGTGTCAACCAATGTCAACATATGTAAGCATCCCGCCTCTCCTCCGACCATCGGCTCTCTCCCCTGCAACCAGTGAATGAGCAGCATAGCCTGACGCGGTGTGTTAGGTCAATGTTCCTATCATGGGACCATCGAGCGCCCGGCGCACTGGCGTTTGCAAGATCGAGCCGAGCGGTGCTTAAGCCGGGAAAATGACGCTGCTGGTATTATCGGCCTTTGCGCCGTCCCTTCCGGGCTAATTGGTCTTCCGGCTCCGGCACATCCCAGATACGGCGGATGGCGATGGCGAGATCGGGGTCGATCCGTTGAAGCACAGCCTCTTTGTCTTCCGCTGCATGGAAGCGGGCGAAGATGCGCAGGCGCGCGGCGTCCCGCACGGCGTCTTCCGCAAAGTCATGCTCGATCAGATCGGCGAGATCGCCAAGGAAACCGGGATCGTCACAAACAGCCACAAGACCGTCGATGAGTTCCCGAAAGTACCTCCGGCGGAGCGGCTGCGGTGCCTTCGGATCGCAAGCCTCGGCAAGCCGCCCCATGACCTCGGTGACAACCGGCAGGCGATTTGCAACCATGCCGAAAGTCTCCGCCCGCCCCTGCGTAGCCACCATCTCGGCCCAAACCCGGCCAACCCGGTCGAAAGCCGGGGTGGATTTCACCTGCCCAAACCAATCCTCCCGCCCAGCCATGATCGCCTTCATCTCCCCCCATTCATCGGCGCGCGCGATGGCCGCAAGGATTTCGTTGAGGGTGAGTCGCTCCATCAAAGTTTCGGATTTCGCGGTTTCAACAAGGGATTGGACATGGGCGCTGATGCCGGGAACCGATGTTCTGGCGGCAACCAGAATGGCAACTTGGCGCGTGTGTTGCAGTTCATCCAGGCGGTTCTGCTCTTCCGCAAGGGTTACGGCCGCTTGCGCATCCTCAACGGCGTCTTTCAGGCGGCCTGCATGGACTTCGATATCGGCTTTCAAGCTCAGCAAATACGGTTTATTTGATTGATCAATAAGCGCTTTTGATAATTCAATAGAATCGTCTAATCTGTTTAGAAACCAGAATACCAATACCTTTTCCAGTTCTGCATCAAACTTCAGATTGTTGGCCCCAATGCTTCCTGCAATTTCAGATGCTTTATGCAAGTGATATAAGGAGTTCTCTAAATTCTGCAATTTCCATAGAATTCTTCCCTTTTTTATAAGAGCACGAGTTTTGCTTTCGAGGTGACGTGAGGTATCCGACAAGAGAATAGCCTCATCGAGCACCGCAAGTGCCTCTTCATCACGCCCGAGTTCGTGGAGACTGTTAGATCGTTCGAACAAACTTTGGCATCTCGTGTAAGCATCACCTGATTTTTCTGCAAATGCCTCTGCCTCCTCAAGCACGGCGACTGCCTCTTCGTGGCGGCCGAGCTTTCTAAGGAGATCGCCTTGTCTGAGAAGAGCGTTAGCTCGGAGCTTATGAAGCGAGAATTCATGGGCTTCGTCTCCATGACCTTGCACGCTATCTAACAGGCGTTTGATTCGCGTATTCGCCTCCTCAAACGTCGCGACAGCTTCTTCATGACGACCGAGCGCGTCAAGACAGCTTCCCCTTGAATAAAGAATTGCCTCCCACTGCACGGCCGATCCGCCTTGGTCCATGAGTCCCTTTAATCGATCCGTGACGGCGACGACATCTTGCGGCAAATCTAGACGCATTAGGTTGAGAACTTGGTCCAAATAGATATCCGCTTGCATCTCTATCGTGTCCGCCAGAGATGCCGCACGGTCGAGCATCGCCAGAGCCTTTTCATGATCTCCTGCGGAGGCGGCGGAGAATCCACAGGCGATCAGGGCCTCCAACCGGACGGCATCGAGAGAGACCGATTCAGCCAGACGGGCAGCCTCTTGGAACCAAGCTATTGCAGCCGTCTCATCCCCGTCTTGATGGAGCACAAAGGCCCCTAGTTCGCATAACAGCAGGCACTTGGCGTCATCGTCGGCATTCACCTCTTCCAATGCTGCATTCAAGGTCGGCTTCACGTCATCGTCGAGATTGCAGCGCGACGCGGCCCGGCTATAAAGGATGGCAGCAACTGCCCGCTGGATAGGTGTCTGCCCCGTTGCTGAAACGTCTTTCCAGTAAACCAGAGCGGCGGTTTTATTGTGCTTTAGTTCGTCGTGTCTGGCTGCAAGGTTATCGGATTCTAAACCCGCGAGCCGTATGTGACCCAAAAGGCGTGACCCCATGACTGCGGCATAATTGTAAACCGACTCGTGCTCTTCCTCGTCATTGTCCATACGGCGGAGGTCGAGGAAGAGTTTGGCTTCGGCGAGTTCTCCGGCTGCGAGGTGGCGCTTTGCGAGTTCGATCTTTTCGGCGCTGGTGAAGAAGGTGGCCAGGAGGTCTGCAATCGGTGCAAGCCCCTCACCGTCATACCCAAAGCCATAGCGCCGCCGGTAGAAATGCACGAAGAGCCGGTCGCGGACGCGGTAGAGCGAGCGATGGCCGTCGCGTTCGCGGTGTTCAGCCAAAAGACGCGATGTGAGCAGATAGCTGAAGGCATCGGCAATCTGATTTTGCCGCGCGCCAACGTAATCCGCGAGTTCCGTTTGCGATTTCGGCTCCCCGCCACGAATCAGCGCGTCCAGAAGGCCCGCGGCATTCGGCGGCAGGTCATCCATTCGGCGGCGATAGTAATCGGCCAGATGATCGCTGAGCGCATCCAGCGTCTCGGCAATCGTGCGCGCCTCCGGGGAGTTCAAAACGTCGCCCAAAAGCTGGGCCAAGCGGGGGTTGCCGCCGATAAATTCAGAGATGGCGCGGGCGCGCGCCGCTTCTTCCGTCGTCAATTCGGCGGCATGATCGAGCCTGCGCCGCCGGTTGAAATACTCGACGCACGCTTCCGCGTCCCAAATTGACAGGTCGATAGACTTGAACGCCTGAAACAGCGGACGCTCATAGTCCAGATCCACCGTGCCCGTCGCCGTTCCCAACAACATAAACCGCTCGCCGGGGGCGGTCATCATATGACGCAGACGTTCCTCGGCCTTGCGCTGGTCTTGCGCTTTCTTCGTTTTGCTTTTTTCGGACGGCTGGGAACCGAAGAGGGACTTGGAAATCTGATCGAAGTTCTCGATTGCCGCCACGGCAAGCCCTTGTCCAACGCCGAAGCGCCGGTCGAGAGCGCTATTGAGAGCCTGCCGCGCCTCGTTCCAGGCTTTCTCCGGGGTTCGTTTGTCGAAGCTGTAGGCGGATTCGGACCAATTGTCTCCACGTATCTTGGCCGCCACGGCTTCCAGGAGCTGTGGAGGGGTACGTATGTTGTAATGCTCTTCAGGCAGCAACGCGAAAACGACTTGCGCGCTCGTTTCGGCGATTTCCTCTTCAACCGTCAGTTCGGTCAAACGCAGGAGAAAGGACTTGCCCGATCCGCGCTCCCCATAGACGATTAAGTGCTGCGGCGGGCGGTCCGGCTGCGAAGCCGCGTCGCGGATCGCGGCCATGACCTCGTCCAACTCCTGATCGCGGCCGGTGGCCAGCGCCCGGATCACCTCGGCGGACAGGCGGTGCGTATTGAAAGTTTCAACCGTCCGGCGGCGGATCATCGCTTGGCCTTCCCCATGCGGTTATTCCGCCATGCGGTCACAAGCCGCGAGGCAGGCGCAAGGCTTTGCTTCTCGTCAGCATCGAAACGGGGGTGCAGAAATCCGTCTTCGTGCAGAATCTTCAGCGCATCGCCGAGGACGGCTTCATCGACTTCACCGACTTTCAGTTCCAATTGTTGACGCAGCGCCTCACGTGTCACGGGAGCATCGGCGGAGAGGACGCACTCACACAGTTCCGGCAGAATTCTAGAGGAAGCGTCATTAATTGCCCCATACAGGTGTATTCTTTTGTCAAACTGTTCAAAAAATGTTCCATCGTTGTTCGGCCTGATGTTCGTTGCAAATATCTCGGGGATGCGCTGAACCGGAACGGCACGGCTTCCCGGCGCCATTTGTTGGAAAGCGTATTGGAGTATACTCGGGTACCAAGCAACCGTTTCCTCCAGAAGAGCGCTTGTATGAGCTTCGCTCCAGCCTTCGACCTTGCTTCCGGCGATCAATGCTTCCACGAAGGCGCGTCCTTCATCGGGACCGTTCAAGGGCGGGACGGAAAGACGGGTAAGGTCGTTCAGATGACTGGCGTCCAGGCGGTATTCCCTGCACAATCCCGTCATTCCGATGGAGCCGGTCAACAGCATCCGCATACCCTCGGCCCGCCACCGCCGTAATTCGGCTAACAGCCTGTCGACGCGTGCGCGTCCGCCGTCCGGATCGCCTTGAAGGATACTGCGGCATAACCAGGGAAATTCGTCTATGAAGAGCGCGATCTCACCGTCTCGCTCGCGTAAAGCGGACTGAATGTGGGCGGAGATGGCGGGAAAGTAAGCGTTTACCGCGTTTGCATCTCCTCCTTTGCCCTCGATGAACAAACGGGCGCCTTCCGCAATTGTTTTGCTCTGTGTAATAGCACGTACAACGCGGCCTCCGAGCCCGTCGTGTGGAAGCCCGCTAATGATATCAAGGAGCAGGGCGCCTTCGGAATCTTTGCCCTGCACATCGATTTCCAGCACCTTCGTTCCGTTTTTGCGCAATCTTTGCGCGCAAGCGGCGGCTTCGCTCGATTTGCCGATGCGGCGCAACCCAAAGAGGCTTCCGCCGCTGCCGCCCATGATCGCCGTATCGAATTCCGCCTCCAGGTCCTCGCGCGGAAATCGCCGGTCACCCGTCACGTAGTTCCCGTAGTGAGGCTTGACCGTTAAGCGAGGCCGGTCCGGGTTTTCGTCGTCGCAAGCGCCGTCATCCGACATAATGCCCCCTTGAATAGGAAATATCTGATATCGGGTTTATCCGATCACCAAGCAGTAAGCAATCGGAAATTTCCGATATCGGAATTTTCCGATTGGCAGCGTTGGGGTGAGCCTCCTTGGTGGACCCCGAGTCAGAGACATTTTTGAAGGCAAAAAATTGATTTCCGACCGCTTTCTTCCCACCCATCCGATGAATTCGGAGTCCGCGAGCGGTGGATTGTCGCTGCGCTCCGAATCCAACCTTGTCTCTTATCCGGCATGGTATCGTTGCTTTGTCGAAGGTTGGAGGTCCGGCCCATGGGCCGGACCTCCGCGGGGTCGGTGACACC
>SKZV01000186.1 GCA_007127165.1 Rhodovibrio sp.
AGCGCGCGCCCCGCCCGGGCACGCGGCAGCAGCACGTCGATCCTCAACGCGTGCTCGTCTCTGCGGAGGTCGAGATAGCCCCCCGACTGCCGCGCGAAGGAATAGCATCGCAGCAGCCCAAGGCGCTGCGTGCGATCCGCCTCCAGCAGTCCCAGCGGGTTCAGCATGTCCTCGACATCGCCTTCGCCGCAGAGGTTGTTTTCAATCCGCAAGCCCAGGCGTGCGTAGTCCCCGGCCTCGCAACGCAACTGCGCCGCCGCCGTTTCGTCCAGGCGGACATTCGCCATCTCCGCCTCGATCGAGAGCGGCTCACCGGCGTTCTCCGCCAGCCCCTGGAACAGCAGCGACAGCGCCGTGTGAAGTTCCGCTTCGTCGGCCAGGGCGTCCCAGGGCCGATGCGCCTCGAAAAGATCGACCTCCACGAGCTGTTCCGACACCGCCTCCACGGCTTGCGCCACCGCCCTGCCAAGGTGAAGCTGGCTCGGCATCAAGGCGGCGGGACAACTGGCCGCGCGCAGGCGGCTGGCAGGGTCGTTCGCGTTGCGCCAGCTTGAGTCGCGCGGTACTTGCGCGTCCCCTGGAGCCGGTGCGGAGGAAAGCGCGTCGAGCAGGCTTTCCCAGCGCCGCAACGCACAGTCGCGGGCGTCCGCCCGACGCAGCTGCGCCAGCCGCGCCATCTCGTCCGTCAGGTTGATCTCGGCCACGAGGTTGTTGCCGTCCTCTTCCCGCACGAAGGCGGCGGCCCGCGTAGAGCCGTCCTCAAGCTCCACCACGCGCCACGGATTGGGACTCTCCGCCGCCCGGCCCGCCAGCGCCATGAACGGCGGCATTTCCAACACCTTGCGCAGACTGAGCCCGCGCTTGCCGTGCGGCATCAGCTCCGGATGCGCCAGCAGAAAAGCCTCGTTGACCGCAAGCGGCTGTCCGCGCGGGTCGAACCGCGCCAGCGCAAGGGGAGGATTCAGCGCAACCGCGGGTTCCTCGGGAAGAGGGGGCAGGGCACTCCCCCTTGCGCTGTCGGCCTCATCCCAGAGCGCCTTCGCGTGCAACGCGGCGTGAACCGCCTCCCATCCGAAAAAAGGTTTTGCGAGCAGCAAGACCTTGCCCGCCCCGCTCGCCTCTCCGACGGTCGCCAGCGGACTTCCCGACCCGCGCGGTCCCGAGATCACGGCAAAAAGCCGGGGATCCAACGATTGCAAGCGGCTGACCAAGGCGACCCCGCTTTCCGGCCCGCTCAGTTCAGCATCCACGAACGCCACGTGAAACGGCATGTCCGCCTTCAATGCATCGACGCAAGCGTTCACGGCGAGAGCCGGAGTTTGCGCGGCGACAACGCGCCAGTTCGTTCTATTCAATGCCTCGCCAAACCCGGCGAGGGAGTCGTCAACCTGTTGAAAAACCGTGTCACCTGCCGCCGCATCTTCCGCCGCCACGCCAAATGCGCTTAGGTAGTCGGGAAGCCAACTGGCCTTCTCGACCAAGAGAATACGGATTTCAGTTTCGCCGTCGTGTCTGCCGTCGCCATCCCTGGCTTCGACCGACAGCATATGCCTCTGTCTACCTGGCATGTGCCCCCGTCCTGAACATGATCGGAACCGTAAGAGTCGCCGTTACGTCCCCTGTTCCAAGTTGTAATCGAAACTTAACGTTCAAAATAAGCCAGAGTTCAATTAATTTACAATGAATGGCTGCATCCGCGCCATCGAGGAATACCCCTGCTTTCAGGAGAGCCGCATACCCCGGCACCGAGCAGCAGGCTGGACGAAGGCGGTCCGCGCCGCTTCACGCGCTGGTGGCTAAAGCGGAGTGCAGTGGATCGCTCGGTTGCCACAGTCCCCTCCGGCGGATATGTTTCATATTCATATTCGTCGAGGATTAAATGCGAGTTACCGTCTTCGCAGATGACCTTACCGGCGCGAACGAGACCGCTGCTTGCTTCGTCCACGACGGAATTTCAGCACGCGTGCATTTGGTCTTACCCGGCGCCATCGAAACTGCATCGGCCCCCAGCGGTTCCCCCCGGCGTGATGTGGTCGTTTACGACACCGAGACCCGAAACGTATGCAACGACGCCGTCGCCGACCGCTTAATACCGTTCGTAAGGTCCGAGCGGGCGGGCGCTCCCTCAGCTGTTTACAAGAAAATCGATTCGACGCTGCGGGGGCCTTTCGCAGCGGAGATCGGTTTTCTCATGAACGAACTGAAGCTCGAAACCTGCCTCGTCGCCCCCGCTTTCCCCGCGCAGGGCAGGACCACGTCGCAAGGCTATCAGCTTGTGCACGGAAAACCGGTGGGAGAGACCGCCGTCGCACAGGACAAAGCCTTTCTCGTCCGCGACTCTCACTTGCCAGCGCACCTGGAAAAGGCGCTTGGCAAGCAAATCCTCACCATCGGATCGAGAGAGGTCGAGGACGGCCCGGAAGCGCTCGGGCAGGTTCTGCGGCGCGCGTTCACCCGCGCCGAAGTCCTGGTCGTCGACGCCGAGCGCGAGGATCACGTGGAAACGCTCGCGAAGGCGCTTGAGTGGGTTTCGCCGTTGCCCCTCCTGGTGGGCGCGGCGGGCCTGGCAAAGCATCTTGGCGGCCAAGCGGCGAGCCGGGGCCAGCCAAAGAAAAGGGCCGCCCTCGTAACTGCCGAAGTGGAAGCGGGTGTGCTGGTCGCTTGCGGCTCACGGCACCCTGCGACGGTGGAACAGACGGCTTCGCTCCAGCAAACGCTGGACGTAAGCACGTTCCGCCTGGATCCCGCGCTCGTTTCCTCTGTCGGAGGAGGCCGCGGCGGAGACGAGCTTTCCGCGCTGGCCGAAAGCATCGCCTGCGCGCTTCGACAGCGCGATGTCCTGCTTCTGCCGCCGCACGCGCCTGTGAGCGGCGTCGCCTCGGCGTTGGGGCGGGTTGTCGCGGAGGTCAGCCGCCGCATCGTTCCTGGCGGGCTCGTGATGACGGGAGGCGATACGGCTTTCGGCGTGTTCGAAGCGTTGGGAGTTCGAACAATCGAGATCGGCGGCGAGGTGCGGGAAGGCATCCCCTTCGGATCACTGCCGAACTCGATCCTGAACGGCCTGCCGTTCGTTACGAAGGCGGGCGGGTTCGGAGCGGCGGACGCGCTCGTTCAATGCGTTCGCCACCTTCGGCCCTCAGTTGGGAGGACTGCAACGGCGTCGGCCGGGGGGCAGGTTGGGCCAGCCTCTCCAGCCAGTGTCGGAAATCCATATAAAAAGGGAGGTTGCGTGTCATGAAAATCGGTTTGTGGAGTGCGGCTGCCGTGGCGGCGCTGTCCGTCGCCGCTGTCGGGGCGAAAGACCTTCGCGCAGATACCGTCGAGTTGACCTTCGCCTCCGCCTATGCCGCGGACGACCACCAAAGCATGTCCGTGGAAGAGTTCGCCCGCCTCGCGGAAGAATACAGCGATGGCCGGTTGAGCATCGACGTTGCCGTTGGCGGCGTTCTAGGCGGCGAACGGGACGTTGCGGAAAGCATCCAGCTCGGCACCGTGGACGGAGCCGTCCTCGGCGGCATCTTGCAAAATTTCGATCCGGCCATGGCCATTCTCGAGTTTCCGTTCCTGTTCCGGGACGAGGAGCATGTGAGGACGGTTATGGATGGCGAGATCGGCGACCGGATTCGCGATCAGTTGGTCGAGACCACCGATATCCGGCCGCTCACCTACATCATGCGCACCTCGCGCCAACTCACGACGAACGAGCCGGTGGAATCGCTGGAGGACATCCAAGGCATGAACATTCGCGTGCCGGAGATGCAGGCGCACCTGGAGACCTGGAGCGCGCTTGGTGCGAATCCGACGCCGCTGGCCTTTACCGAGGTTTACACGGCGCTGCAACTCGGGACCGTCGACGGTCAGGAAAACCCCCTGGGCGTCATTCACGCCAATCGGTTCCACGAAGTGGTGGACTACCTCGCGCTCACCGATCATCTGGTCGGTTTCATGCTGATCGTCATGAACAACGATACGTATGAAGGCCTCGATCCGGAGGTGCAGGAGGCGATAGATCGCGCGGCGGCGGAAGCCTCCGAATATAACGACGAAATCTTGGCCGAGCAGCGCGCCGAATGGGAAGAGGTTCTGTTCGACGCGATGACCGTGACGCGGCCCGATACGCAAGAGTGGCGCGAAGCCGCCGAGGGCGTTCACGAGGGCTTCCTGCAACACGAAGGCTTTGAAGAGCTTTACTTCGCCATCCAGGACGCGGCCGAAGACCGCTGAGCGGGCGGACGCTACTGAACGAGAGGGCGTGGCCGCCGCGCCCTCTCCCTTATTTCGCCCGAACGGCCACGATCGAAGAGCCATGACCGATACCATTACGTCCTTGTTCGACCATCTGGAACATCTGCTGAAGTACATCGTCATCGCGCTGTTGGCGGTCATGGTCGTCTTGATCAGCAGCCAAGTGGCCGCTCGCTATCTCGTCGGCATTCCGCTTTATTGGAGCGAGGAGTTGGCACGGCACATGATGATCTGGATGTTCTTCCTGGGCGCGGTGATCGCGCTTCGGCGGGGAGCGCACCTGAGCATCGATGTGCTGGCCGACAGTCTTCCGGCGACCGGCCGCTTATTGCTGCGCTTGCTGGTGACCGCCATCCTGATCGTGTTTT
Source organism: Rhodovibrio sp. (assembly GCA_007127165.1). GTDB lineage: Bacteria > Pseudomonadota > Alphaproteobacteria > Kiloniellales > Rhodovibrionaceae > SKZV01. The sequence goes on from SKZV01000186.1 coordinate 4,614, forward strand.
TCGCGATGATGACCTGGTATGGCTGGGAGATCGCAAGCCGCACGATGAATCAGCGCGCGAGCGCGCTGCACTACCCCATGGGATATGTCTACGCCGCGCTTCCGACCAGCGGCTTTCTGATGCTGCTTGTCGGGCTGGAACGGATCGTACGGAACGTTGCGGCATTCCGCGACGAGCGCGGCGGCCGGTCCGGCGATGCATCGGACGGTAGGGGCAAGGGGTGAAGCATGGTGATTCTGGCGGTTTCCATTCTGGTGCTGCTGGTCATCGGCACCCCGATCGCCTTTGCCCTTGGAATTTCGGGAGCGATCTACGTTCTTGCAGAGACGCGGTTGCCGCCGTTGGTGGTCTTTCAGCGCATGTTTACCGGCGTGGACTCCTTCCCGTTCATGGCGATCCCCTTCTTTATGCTCGCGGGCGCGTTGACCAATGTCGGAGGGCTGGCCGACCGCATCATCAACTTCTCCCGGGTCCTCGTAGGGCACCTGTCCGGGGGTTTGGCCAACGTCTCCATCGTCTCCAGCATGTTCTTCGCTGGGGTCTCCGGTTCCTCGGTGGCCGACGCATCGGGGTTGGGCAAGATCCTCATTCCGGCGATGAAGAAGGAAGGCTATCCGGCCGATTTCGCGGCAGCGATCAACGCAAGCTCCTCGACCATGGGCATTATCATCCCGCCCAGCATTCCGATGATCCTGGCCGCCGTGGCGACCGGACTTTCGGTGCGGGAGTTGTTCCTTGGCGGTGCGGTGCCGGGCCTGTTGGTTGGTTTTGGGCTGCTCTTGATGTCGACCCTGATCTCCCGGCGCAGGAACTACGGGGGCTATCGCCGCGCCACGGCGGTCGAATTGCGCCGCGCCACGGTACATGCGATCCCGCCTCTCATGATGATCGTCATTATCCTCGGCGGAATTTTGGGCGGCATCTTCACACCGACCGAAGCTTCGGTCGTGGCGGTGCTCTATGCGCTGCTGCTTGGTGTCCTCTACAGGGAGTTGACCTGGCAGAAGACGATTGAAGCTTTCTTCGACGCGGCGATCTCGGCGGCCGTGGTGATGATGGTGATTGCCACGGCGGCCCTCCTGACGTGGTTGCTCGCGCATTCGATGGTGCCGCAGCAACTGGCGCTTTATCTCAGCGAGTTGGCGCTCGCCCCGGTCGTTCTCCTGATGATCCTGGCGGTCACCTTTCTGCTGGCGGGGACATTTCTGGATGTCTCGCCGGGTGTGCTCCTGTTCGGCCCTATCCTGCTGCCGGTGGTGATGGCGGTTGGGATCGACCCGGTGCACTTCTGCGTGGTGATGGTATTCGGCCTGTCGATCGGCTTGTTCACGCCGCCCGTCGGCACCACGCTGATTATTTCTTCATACCTTGGGCAGGTGCCGGTGCTGCGCGTGGCTTACCAGGGGCTGCCGTATCTGGCGGTCATGTCGGTGCTGCTGTTCCTCACGGTGCTGTTCGAGGATATCGCGCTCTGGCTGCCGCGCCTGTTGTTCGGTTGAGCGGTCGTCACAATGGAAGGGTTGGGTAAGTCATGAGCATGCACGAGGATCTGGCCGGGGACCCTTCCGGCAAGGGAGGGCGCGGCGAAGCGCTGCCTCGCCTCGCGATCACCATGGGCGATCCGGCGGGCGTCGGGCCGGAGGTGATCTTCAAGGCCATGAGTCACGCGGAGGTGTTCGAACTCTGCCGCCCGGTTGTGATCGGCGACACGGCGGTCATGAACAAGGCTGCGGAAGCTTGCGGCGGTGGCGCGCTACCGGCTGGAGTCGAGATGCTGGATATGAAAATGCTCGCGCCCGATGAGCACCAATGGGGCCGGATCAGCGCGGCGTCGGGACGCGCTGGTGCCGCCTATGTCGAGCGCGCCGTCGCGATGGCGCGCTCGGGGGAGGTCGCGGGTATCGTCACGTGTCCGCTGAACAAGGAAGGCCTGCGTCTCGCGGGAGTGCCCTACCCCGGCCACACCGAGATGCTGGGTGCGCTGACCGGCACGAAGGACTACGCAATGATGCTGGTGGCACCAAAAATGCGGGTGATCCACGTTTCGACCCATGTCAGCCTCGAAGAAGCCATCCGCCGCGTCAAAACCCCGCGCATCCTGACGGTCATCCGAATGGCGCAGCAGACCTTGCTGCTCGAAGGCATCGCACAGCCGCGCATCGCGGTGGCCGGGCTGAATCCCCATGCCGGAGAAAGCGGCCTGTTCGGCGATCAGGACGCACAGGATATCGCCCCGGCCGTGAAGGCGGCCCAGGACGAAGGGATCGTGGCGAGCGGACCGCACCCGCCCGATACCGTGTTCTGGCACGCGCAAAAGGGACAGTTCGACATTGTCGTAGCCATGTACCACGACCAGGGGCACATCCCCGCCAAGCTCGCGGGCTTCGATGAAGCGGTCAACGTGACCGTCGGTCTCCCGATCATCCGCACCTCGGTCGATCACGGGACGGCCTTCGACATCGCCGGGCAAGGCATCGCGAGCGAACGTTCCATGCTGGCCGCGCTGCGCTACGCCGCCCGCCTCGCAAGCTGACTTGGAAACGGGATGACTTATCTCCGAAACGCCATCCCGCTCTAGGCTTCTGTTTCGCGAGGCGATTCAGAGTTCTGGGTCTCGTCCATTGGTATGACAACACCATCGCGCGACAACAGGATCGCGATTGGATGCAATGCCGGTATATGGGAGCAGACGATCAGCACGATCATCGTGATCGGCACGGCGAGAAACATGCCGATAACGCCCCAGATTGCACCCCAAAACGTCAGGGAGAGAATAATGACGAAGGGGCTGAGATTGAGCGAGCGCCCCATAAGCGTTGGCTCTATGAGGTTGCCCACGCTGAACTGAATCAACCCGATCGTGGTGAAGAGAAGAAGAACGGGAATCCAGGTATCGAACTGGACCAGAGCGGCGAGTGTCGGAATGAGCGTGGCGATGATGGAGCCGATATTCGGAATGAAATTCAGGAACACGGTGAGAAGCGCCCAGGTCTCCGCGAACTCCAGGCCGAACAGCATCATCACCACGTAAGCCACGACGCCCGTGAATACGCTAATAATCGACTTGATCAGAATGTAGCGATTGATTGTGTGCGTGATGGAGCGGAATATTCGCTTGATACGGTCCGCACGGTCTGCCTCGGGAAGAAGCATGGCGAACTTATCGGGAAACCGCGCACGCTCGGCGAAAAGGAAGCCGACATAAAGGAGCACGAGGATACCGGTCGCCAAGATATAACCCACCGAGCCTGCGAGCGCCCGGATGTAAGCCCCGAGATCGATTTCCTCGAAAGCTGCGACGATGCCCGCCGCTGCGTCTTCACCCATCCAAATGAACATGGAGGTGACGAACTGTTGTCCGCGCTCCACATAAATCGGTCCGGCGGCGGTCACTGCGTCGATCTGACCGGCGACGATGCGGAACACGAGCAGCATAGCGGCAATGGTGAGAAGTATGCTGATCAGGTGCGCCAGCCACTTGGGCATTTTCATCGGCCCGATCCGCAACCGCGCCAGCCGGTCCAGGGCGGCGCTCGTCAAAGTGAACAGGAACACCGCAATGGCGAGCGGAATCAGGAAATACCGTCCCTGGACTAGGATGATGAGGACAATCCCCGCCGTAGCGACACCGAGAAGCCATTGCTGCCACACGGGTTGAAGGATCGGCTGCACGTTCATCTCCGCTGTTTTCCGTTCTTGCAGCCTGCAACCCTGGTGAAGCAATACTTTGCCGGTTCGAAGCTTGAAGTGTTTTGAGAGTGAGGTCCAGGCTAGGCAGTTCCACCCTTGCGGCGAAGAGCCCCGGCTTCAGAACACGAGCGTGGCCGACATGAGGCCTTATTCCTCGGCGCGATCATTGCCCGCCTCCCGCCTGCGCTCGGGCGACACGTTCTCACGACCGCGCATCGCGCCAGACCTCGGCGACATCAAAACGGGCAGCAATCCGCCCCTGAGACGTTTATAACTATGGGTGTGCGCATAAGTCCGCCCACTCGGTCTGTGTGTTAACCGGTGTCATTCGCGATACCTGACACGCCGCTCGACTTGGCAGCTCAGTACGCTCATTAAAAGTTAATGGCGCGCCCGGCAGGACTCGAACCTGCAACCGCCCGCTTAGAAGGCGGGTGCTCTATCCGTTGAGCTACGGGCGCCCGTTCGGCGGCTTCGCCGGGGCAGGCGTCAGCGCATTCCGTTCG
>SKZV01000224.1 GCA_007127165.1 Rhodovibrio sp.
CCTCGGCGGGTCTTCACATTCATTTAACCGATTTCTTTTAATGGTAAGCGACCGCCGTCGTGGAGTTGTGCCTGTGCCTCCTCGCGCAGGATCGGTCCGCGCTGCCCGGCAGACCAGCGCTGGCCAAAAGCACTGAAGCGACGGCGGCCCACTGTGGAGCCGTGGCGAACCATGGACACAGAACTACGCGGGTTCATTCTCTGGACGTGGCGCATTCTTACCACGCTCGACGTCGATGACGCGCGCCGCTGGGAAAAGACCATCCAGGCGGTCTTGGCGAATCGTCCGGTGATGAGCCGGGACGATGCCGAGGCAGCGGTCCGGTTTGTGGTAAAGGCGGAGACCGAGACCCGGCCCACATCCAACGGAGCGAATTAGGTCGGCTGCGTTTCTCTGCGCTTTGCCGTCGCACCACGCGCTTTGCCGTCGCACCACCCCGGCCCCGGACAGAAAAAAGCCCCTAAGTCAAAGGACTTAGGGGCAAGTTGAACAGGGAGGCTTCACGTCTGGGAGACGTAGGACCAAAAAGGCCCTCATTCCAGGCCTTGCGCCCGGAATTCGGTGTCCCGGCCTGATCGGCCGGGGAAATCTGCCGGTTGCTGCGTTGCAACAACCTCTGACCTGGAAAATAGGCATTCTCGGCCCTCAGAAAAGGGGAAAAGCGACACGGGTGCCATGCCAACTTCGCATAGCTCGTCCAGGAACTCTCGCCGGACCCCGGTTGTTAGCCAAATGGGAAGGTGTGCAGGAGCGTTGCGAACCGGTTTTCCCTAACGGGCGGACGCCTGCGCGGTCTCGACAGCATCCTTCGCCCGCCGTTCCGGCGTCCAGGCCACCAGGGCAACGGCAATCGCCGCCACCGCCAAGCCGCCAAGATCCATCCGGCTCAAGCTATCTCCGAAGGCAAAATATGCAATAACCATTGTGGTCGGTGGCGAAAGGTACATCAAGCTCGAGACCTTGGTCGCCTCCATGCGGCGCAGCAGGCACGCATCGGCCTGCCGCCAGTGTGGGAAAAGGGGGCGGTCTGGGAAGGGGGCCAGACACCTGACGGTTTGAGGCGCGTGACGGTCAGAAACGTGCTTCCGCCACCTGCCGCAACAGAAAGTCCCGGAACACCTGAATGCGCTTGGAGTTCCGCATCTCCTCCGGATAAACAAAATACGCGTCGAGTTGCGGGCCTTCCAGTTCCGGCAACACGCGCACAAGGTCGTTTGCGCCCTGCACCATGAACTCCGGCAAGGCGCCGATTCCCACGCCGTTGCGGATCGCGCGCATGATCGCGTAGACGTTGTTCACGCTCATCACCGGCCGGCGCAACTGCCCCGCCGCATGCCCGGCGCGCAGAAGCCAGTTCACATCCGGCATCGGCGGGCGCAGGTCTTCCCCGTACACCACGATGCGGTGGTTATCCAACTCCGAGGGGTCCTTGGGCATTCCGTAGCGCTTGATGTAGCTCGGCGCGGCGAAAACGTGCATATGGACGGTCAGCAGGTGACGCTGGATCAGGTCGCCCTGACGCGGCGGCGACAGGCGAACCGCCACGTCGGCCTCGCGCATCGACAGGTCGAGTTCGCGGTCTTCGAGCAGCAGATGCACCTCGATCTCCGGGTAGACCTCGATGAACTCGCGCATGCGCGGGGCCAGCCAGGTGGAGCCGAAGGCCACGGTCGTGGTGATCCGCAGCGGCCCCTTGGGGCGGTCCTTGCTTTCGGTGAGCTGCGCCTCGGTCATCGCCAGCTTGCCGAAGACCTCGTGCGCCGTGCGGTACAGCAACTCGCCCTGTTCCGTCAGAATCAGCCCGCGCGCGTGGCGGTGGAACAGCGGCACGCGCAGCGACTCCTCCAGCGCCGAGATCTGGCGGCTGACCGCCGACTGGCTCAGATTCAAAAGATCCCCGGCGTGGGTGAAGCTCCCCGCTTCGGCGACGGCGTGAAACACGCGCAGCTTGTCCCAGTCCATGATGCTGGGGCTGGGACCGATATGCGGTTTACTCGTGACGGGTTGGCGCATTGTCCTGCTTATCGTTGTTTTCCGGCGCCCTGTTCCTCCCCCGGACGCCGATTGTGACGGTAGTATAGGACAGAACACGGCCGCTTGTCTTGCACGGCGTCGGCGGCGGTTATCGCCGCGCCCCGGCTACTCCGCGGCCTGCCCGGCCTCGCTGTCCGGCTCGCCCGCGACCTCCTGTTCGGCGAGGAAACGCTCGGCCTCCAGCGCCGCCATGCAGCCCATGCCCGCCGCCGTGACCGCCTGACGATAGACCTTGTCGCGCACGTCGCCCGCCGCGTAGACGCCGGGAACCTTGGTCGCGGTCGAATCCGGCGCGGTGAGGATATAGCCCTCCGAATCCATGTCGATCTGACCCTGGAACAGCTTCGTCGCCGGATCGTGGCCGATGGCGATGAAAACGCCGTCCACGGGCACCTCCTGCGTTGCCCCGGTCTTGGCGTGCTTGATCCGCACCCCGGTCACACCCGGCGGATTGTCGTCCCCGAGAATCTCGTCCACCACATGGTCCCAGACGACCTCGATCTTGGGATTGCGGAACAGGCGCTCCTGCATGACCTTTTCCGCCCGCAGGGAATCGCGGCGGTGAATCAGCGTCACCTTCTCGGCGAAGTTCGTCAGGAACAGCGCCTCCTCGACCGCCGTATTGCCGCCGCCGACCACCGCGACTTTCTTGCCGCGATAGAAGAATCCGTCGCAGGTGGCGCAGGCGGACACGCCGAAGCCCTGGAACCGGCCCTCGCTCTCCAGTCCCAGCCAACGGGCCTGGGCCCCGGTCGAGATCACCAGGGTGTCGGCCAGATACACCGTGTCGGAATCGCTCTCGCAGCGGAACGGCCGTCGCGAGAGATCGACCGCGGTAATCGTGTCGAACACGATTTCTGTGCCGACGTTCCGCGCCTGGGCCTCCATTTGCTCCATCAGCCAGGGACCCTGAATAGGCTCGGCAAAGCCCGGGTAGTTCTCGACATCGGTGGTGATGGAAAGCTGCCCGCCCGGCTGCAGCCCCTGCACCAGCATCGGTTGCAGGTTGGCGCGTGCGGCATAAATGGCGGCAGTGTAGCCCGCCGGGCCGGAGCCGATGATCAAGACTTTGACGTGGCGTTCCTGTGCCATGGGGGTATCCTCGGCCATATCGTTTCCTATTGTTCCCGCAAGAAGCGATCCAACGCGGACGCGCTCCGGGACCGCGCGCGCCCAAGATAGGCAAGCAGCGGCGATGGTGCAACGCGGCTGTCGACCAGCGTGCCGGTAATACTCCCTTACGCCGCGGCTTCGTGGTAGTTTTTGCCGTGATGAGCCATAGCCACTCGACCACCCACGGCGCCGCCCAGGACGCCCCGCACGCCGACACCGAAGGGGCGGGAAAGCGCGCGCGCGCGCGGCACGGCGGCACGACCCCCGGTCTGCCGTGGCGCAAGCGGTTGTTGCCGCGCTCGCTATTCGGGCGGGCGCTGCTGATCGTGGTGACGCCGGTCGTCCTGGTTCAGCTCATCGCCGCGATCGTATTTTTCGAGCGCCACCACGACACCACCACGAAGCGGCTGGCCCAGGGGCTTTCGGGACACATCGCCGCGACCGTGGCCTTCATGGAGGACGGGCGCGTCGGCCTGTCGCAGGACGAGGTGTTCGAGATATCGCGGCAGACCATGTGGTTGCGGCTTAGTTTCGAGGAGGGCGCGGCGATTCCAGCCGACGCGCCGCCGGTGCGCAGCTTCACGCTGGACCAGCGGTTGGTGGAGGCGTTGGACGAGCGCCTCTCCTACCCCTTTGCCATCGACACCTACACACTCGAAGACGATGTGCGCGTCTGGGTCGAAATGCCGGACGGACTGCTGCGGGTGACCGTGCAACGCAAGCAGCTTTTCAGCTCCACCACCTATCTGCTGGTGTTCTGGACCGTGGGCACCGGAAGCCTGCTGATCGTCGTGGCCCTGATCTTCATGCGCAATCAGGTGCGCCCGATTCGCCGTCTTGCGGTGGCGGCCGAGCGCTTCGGCAAGGGTCAGGATGTCCCGAACTTCAAGCCGGAAGGGGCCGAGGAAGTTCGGCAAGCCTCCGCCGCCTTTATCCAGATGCGTGAGCGGATCAAGCGGCAGATTCACCAGCGCACCGAGATGCTGGCCGGGGTCAGTCACGACCTGCGCACCCCGCTCACCCGTATGAAACTGCAGCTCGCCATGCTTGGCGAGACGCCGGAGGCGGCGTCCCTTAAGGAAGACGTGAGCGAGATGGAGCAGATGGTCGAGGGCTACCTTGCCTTCGCGCGCGGCGAGGGTACGGAGCAGCCGCAGTTCACCGGGATCGGCGCGTTGGTCGAAGAGGTGGTTTCGCGGGTCAACGGCGAGGGTGCGCGGATCGACCTGCATATCGAGGCCGAGGTGAAACTTCCCCTGCGCCGCGAGGCGATGCGACGGGCCCTGGCGAACCTCATTTCCAACGCGGTGCGCTATGGCAAAACCGTCGCGGTCAACGTGGCGCGCAAGGGCGGGCAGATGCATGTGGTCATCGACGACGACGGCCCCGGCATCCCTGAGGAAAAGCGCGAGGAGGTCTTCCGTCCCTTCTTCCGCCTCGACACCTCACGCAACCTGGAAACCGGCGGCACCGGTCTTGGCCTCACCATCGCCCGCGACGTGGTGCGCGGGCATGGCGGCGATCTCCTTCTGGAAGACGCCCCGGGCGGGGGCCTGCGCGCGCGGATCGTGCTCCCTGTTTAACGACTGCCTCGATCACGAGGCGCGGCGGCCTTCTTCGTCGCGAATGCCGGATAGGAAGCTTGCGACTTCCCCAGTCAAAACCCCGGCATCGTCGGCCAATTGGTTGGCGGCCGACAGCACCTCTCCGGCGCTCGTGCCGGTCGAAGCGACGATATCCTCGACGCTGGTGACGTTGGCGGCGACGTTGGAAGAGCCGTCCGCCGCCTGGGCCACGCTGTCGGAAATCTCCCCGGCGGCGGCGATCTGCTGATCGACGGCGGAGGCGACTTCGGAGGCGATCGTGTTGATCTCGCCGATGACCGTCGAAATCTCCGAGATTGCGCCGACCGCGTTGTCGGTCGCCGTCTGAATCTCCGCCACTTGCTGCTGAATTTCGGCGGTGGCCTTGCTGGTTTCGGCGGCCAGGTTCTTGACCTCCTGCGCGACGACGGCAAACCCCTTACCAGCCTCTCCGGCGCGTGCCGCCTCGATGGTCGCATTCAGCGCCAGCAGGTTGGTTTGGTCCGCTATGTCGTCGATCAGCCCGATGACGTCACCGATTCGACCGGCGGCCTCGGTCAGGCTGTTGATCGTACCGGTGGTGCTCTCGGCCTTCGTGGCGGCGGTGCCGGTCACTTCCGCCGTCCGTCCGACCTGCCGTCCAACCTCGGTAATGCTGGCCGAGAGTTCGGCGGAGGCGCTGGCCACACCGCTGACGTGCTCCGACGCGCGGGCGGCTGAATGCGATGCCGCCTGCGTCTCCCGTGTTGCCGCTTGCGAATACCCGTTCAGCGACCCCGCAGTCTTTTGCAAAGAGCTTGCCGCAATCGCCACCCGGTCGACCAGCGAGCGCACGTTGGCCTCGAATGCATCCGCGAGTTCGCTGCGCAAGACGCGCCGCCGCTCCGCCGCATCCTTTTCTCGTTCCGCCTCCGCGGCGCGCATCCGCTCGTTCTCTTCCGCGTTGTCGCGGAAGACGGAAAGCGCCTGGGCCATGCGCCCAAGTTCGTCGCGGCGGCCCACATCCGGAACCTTCGCCGAGAGGTCGCCTCCGGCAATCGTCGCCATCGCGCGAGTCAGGTTCCCGAGCGGGTTCGAGATGGCCCGGCCAACGAGAAGGCTCAATGCGAAGCCGATGACGACCAGCACGAGCGGTACCCCGATCAGCACGACGCGGCCGGTTTCCGCATCGCCGATCGCAGCGTCGGTCGAACTGCGCGCACGCGCGACCTCGAGCGCTTCGAACTGAACGAACGCCTCCAGCATCTGCCCGGCGGAGGCCGCCGCCGTGCGCGTCATAGCCGCGCCGAAACCCGGATTGGCGACGACCCGTTGCAGCGCATTGTCGGCATTGAGGAAAAACGGCTCCAGCTTCTCCTCGATTTCGTCCAGCAGCGCGCGTTGACCCTCGCTCATCTCCAGTGTCCGCAGTAACTGGAAATTATCACCTAGAGACTCCACAATCTCGCTCGTCGAGACCACGTCGCGGGACAGTTCCTCCGCGTCGTTCATCAACCCCAAGGTGGTCGCCCGGAACAAGCCTGCCTCCAGGCTGCGCGTCTCGCCGACGATCCGGTTGACCAGCGCCACACGCTCGAAAGCAGTGGTTTCAATGTCCTGCATGGCCCGCACATTCGAATCGGTCGAGCGCACCGCAAAGACGGCGAGCACCGCGAGAAGGAGCACCATCACCGCAGGGGCGATCATGACCTTCGTCCGAATCCCTACGTTTTTCAGCATCGCGGCCCCGCCGAAGATCTCATGAACACATCCATGCAGGCCGCTCCATTCAGAACCAGGCCATCACACAGACGTAACGGTCGGTCGCGAACTCTGCGCAAGAAAGGTTGGGGGCGCCGACCTCGTTGGTCGTTGGGTGCGGGAACCCTTCCCAGATCATCTCGCCGTCGCCTTCCTTGACCTGATGAACCACATCCTGCGCGTAATTCGTCCCGTCCGGCCCTTCGAAACCCGAAACGTCCAAGCCGGGGGACGCCTGGCCGGAGTGATCCCATATGATCACGCCATCTCCATCGATCCCCCAGGAGTGCAAGCCTGACTCAGCGAGCTCCAGAGCCCCGTTCTCCGGGTCCCCCAGAATCCCGATCGCGGCCTCCTCCCCCTGCTCTTGGAGTAGCGCCACAGCCTCGCCGCGAAGCTCGCCGAGGTCCGAGGGGTCCAGAGCCTGCGCCGCGCCCGCCGTACCCAAAGCCGCAATCAGTACGGCTGCGCCGTAAAGCGCAGACTGTTTTTGGAATTGCATTCAAGCCTCCTGGTTCAGTCTTCTTTTTGTCGTCCGGTACTCGCTATCGGCCCGGAAGGGGATTCGCGCGGTAAGTGTTGAACGAAGCGCGAAAACACCTTTAATTTACGGTTATAGCCGCACAAAAGTTACGAGAAGGTTACTCGAAACGAAGATTGGACCACCGCCTCTGGGTTGCACCTTCGGCGGTGGTTCCGAACGCGCCGGAGGTCAGCGCCAACCGCGTCCCGTGATCGGCAGGTGCCGCGACTTCGCGCCGGGCGTGGCAGGACGGGTCGGAGGCGTTGCGGCGGCCGCGACGGGCTCCTCGACATCGAATGCATCCGCTGCGCGGAGCCGGGCGGTCAGTCGGTCGATGAGCGTCGAATCGACATCCCACATGCAAAACAAGTGGGCGTAGGTCCGTTTTTGGCTGGGATCGCGAGGCAAGCGCACCGTCTCGGTTGATAGAGAGAAGTCGAAGACGATCTGCTCGTTCGGCATGCGGAAGAGCACTGTCAATGCGAGCGGCGAGCGTTGAACCCAAAGGTCGAGTCCGATTTCATCGCCGAGCTTCCGAAGTTGCTCCTCGGCATAGGCCGCCGTCTTCTCCGAGTGCAGGGCGACTTGCATCTGCTCCTCGTAAGAGCGGCTTGCGGCGTAGTACCAGAGCACGAGTGGCGAAAGGCCGTTGCGCGATCCCGCAAATGTCGTGTCGGGCGAGCCGATGTATTCGGGATCGTCCGGCGGCTGCATCAAGTACTTTCGCTTCGTCATGAAAATGCCTGTCGGCCATGGCGCCCCAGGCCATTTGTGCCCGCTCATGACGAGCGAATGCACGAAGGGCAGGCGAAAATCGAAGGCCGGCCCCTTTTCCTCGATCTCTCCGGCATTCTTCGCCATTTCGATGAACGGCATGTAGGACGAGCCCAAAGCGCCATCGACGTGAATCCAGTAACCGCTACGCCAATCGCAGTTCTGCGGGTTTGCATCGTCGTGACAAACCTTTCGCTCGTCGAGGCCGTATGTCTTGAGGATGGGAAGCAACCGCGCCCCGACCTCCTCGACCGGATCGTAAGCGCATTTGAAGGTCGAGCCGTAGTTCAGAATAATCATCGGCGGATACCCGCGCGCCGCGAAGAATTCAACCAGAGCCGCAAGCTTATCGACGTCCACCGTGCCAGGACCCAGGGGACTTTCACCGGTCGGCGGGCTCGACGGGACCTCGCGCGGCCATGTTCCGTCCTTCGTGATCGGGCACTGGCCGGGATACAATTGCGTGCCGATATCGTGGAAGGTCGGAACTTCCATCATGTTCATCGCCTTCACGATGGAATAGTGCGTATCCTCGGAGAAGAAGGCGACTGGCGTGTACGCGTTCGGGTTATCTTTCGGCGCATGCGGCTTCTGCATGACGAGACGGCGCGCAGCCACGCCCGCGGAAGGGTCTTCGTCCGGCCTCAGGTCCGCCTCGTCGAATATCGCCTTGCCTTGCAGGTAATCGCGCGACTGCATAACGGCATAGAGATTGCCCTCCGTCGATCCCATGGTGAGGACGTAGCCCCAATAGCTCTCCGGATCGGTTCTGACGCTGGGCCACTTCGCGTTCCAGAGCGAGGCGTAATAGTCCAGTACCGCCCGCTCCGCGAACTTCGTGTTCACCGTGAAATTCCCGGCCACGAAAGGATCGCCGATGTTGTTCAGCGAGGTGTTGAGGTATTGCTTCAATGGTTCGGCGTAGTCGAGCCGAGCCATAGTCTGCTCTGTCTGATAGCCGAGGAAGCGACTGGCTTGCAGCGCCTCGTAATTGCTGACCTGGGCGAGGGCTTCCGCTCGCGCCGCGTCTCCCA
>SKZV01000319.1 GCA_007127165.1 Rhodovibrio sp.
CCATGGACACGGCTGCTTCAAGGTCCACGTTTGTCGCAGCGACGATGCGCGTGTTGATGCGGATCGGACTGTTCGAACCGACGCGCTGTATGATCCGGTCCTGCAGGAACCGGAGAAGGTGAGCCTGCAATTCGAATGGCAGGTCCCCGATCTCGTCCAGGAAGAGCGTACCGCCTTCGGCCTCCTGGATTCGTCCGATGCGCTGCGATACCGCACCGGTGAAGGCCCCTTTTTCATGGCCGAACATTTCCGAGGCGATCAACTCGCTCGGCAGGCCTCCACAGTTGACCGGCACGAAGGGACCGCTTGCGGAGGTCGATCGCTCATGAATAGCGAGCGCGGCAAGTTCTTTTCCGGTGCCGCTTTCGCCACCGATAAGCACCGGCGCATCGCACCGCGCGCAGCGGCGGATCGCCTCGTAAACGGCCAGCATTTCAGCCGAGGTACCCACCATATAGGTGTCGTCGGCGCTTTCCTGCTCCGGCACAGCGTTGAACAATCGCTCATCGCCTCCCGCCTCGACGATGAGGTCCTGGATCACCCGCACGAGGGCAGGATGTTCATCCGACAGCTTCAGAATTATCTCGGAAAGCGTCTTCGTGCCGAGGTTTTCCAGACTCCGACGCGAGATCGACACGGTGGAAGCGGGCGGCAACGCGCGCCTCTCGCCGTTTCCTGCCGCTCCGGCCTTTTCCGTGGGTGCGCATGCGATTGAGCTGCCCACCCTGCACCGATCGTCAGATCCCCTCACGACGAGCCCCACCCTAGATTAAGTTGAATTGTTGTCGCCCTCCACAGTTCCTCAACTATTTCATAATCATCGTAAACATTACACTTCCCTTTCGAGTGCATGCGATCTACTTTATGGTTAATACGACGTATCGAGAGAGGTACGATATGTCTGGGTACAGGAAAAAGTATTTGTTTCTTCCGAAAAATTTTCCCGTTGCAGCGCCATGTTACTGCTTTTTTATATTGTTTTTCTTAACCGAACCGGTTTAAAAGTCAGAATTCCGTCAACCTTTCACTCGGTGGACCACAGATGCCGCGGCGCTCCGGTATTACTGTTTTGCAAATATTGGCCCAATTGTTGCATCTAATTTTTTGCAGGGGCGATCAGAGGCTGGCGTTCCGTTCCGGCCGGAGCGGATCGCGCTCCTAATCATCGCAAGGACAGGAGGCTGTACATGCTCAGGGGGCACTTCTCCAACCGGAAGGCGACGCAATCAAGGGGGAGATATCTAGCGGCGCTTTTGTTGGCAAGCGTAGTTTGTTTTCCGGCGTTGACCAGCACCGACTTACAGGCCGAGTCGCCCTTCCCCTGCAGCTCGAAAGGCGCTGGAGATGTGCAGTCTTGCGCCGCCCTGTCTTTAGACACCACTAAACTTGCCAGTATCCGAGGCGGTCACCGGGGTGTGGCGTCAGTCAACCAACCTCATAGCGTCGAAAGCGGGGTAACGCTTTGGGATGAACTGAGGGCGCCTCGTCCGCCGAAGGTTAGTTCCCAGGTCTCTAGCCAGAGGAGCGCAGGTTCTGTGTTGCGCGTAAACGTTCAGCATTGATGTCTATACACTGTACGGAAAAGCTTGCACTTTTTCCGGCGATTTCCAAGTTGGAGCCTGGCGGTGGTCAGCGAGTCCGGGGGTTGAGGCCTCTGCTTCGCAGCTCACCGCTTTCGTCCGGGCTCATCGTACCGCCTCATACCTACGGGTTTTTGACGAAGTTGCTCCCTTAAGTCACAATACACGTAACGAGTAACAAGTTACCCGCCAGATTATAGGCGGAATAGGGGGGCTTAAATGAAGCGATCCGTCACGCTCTTTGCGGGTGGGGTCGTCCTCGCGGCAGGGGTGGCTAGCGGGAACGTCCACGCGGAAGAGATGGCCAGTGGGGAACCCGCCACGCGCGATGGTTTCGGTTTTCAATTTGCCGATGCGCTCCAGAACGGAAACGATAGGGCGCTCGAAGTTTTCGAAAGGCGGGACCGTCGGCAGAACCGCATCTCGGGCGACGCTTCGATGTTCGGCGAGTCTTCGCCTGAGCCGACGCGGCGGCAGTTTGCCCAGGCTGCTGGCCAGCCGGTGGGCGAGGAACCGGAGGAAAGGCGGCCCGAGGTCGAAGCGATTCGCGAGCGCGGCGGCGTTCTCACGAGGCAAGGGACGCTGATTCTGGAACCGTCCTTCGAATTTCAGCACGATAATGTCAGCCGGTTCGTAGCCGGTGGCGTGCAGATCATCGATACCGTGCTGCTTGGAGTGATTGAGGTCACCGAGGCGCAGCGCAATGTCCTGACAGCTGCGATGACCGCGCGCTATGGCGTGACCGACCGCTTCGAAGTTGAAGTGAAGGTCCCCTACCTCTATCGGGATGAGGAGCGCACGACCACCATTGTAGAGCCTGATCCCGAAGGCGCGGACACCCGGTCAATCAGTGCGCACAATATCGGCGACGTCGAGTTCGCGGGTCATTATCAGTTGACGACGGGGACCGGTTTCCTGCCAGTCACCGTCGGCAATCTGCGCGTCAAGTCCGATACCGGGCGCGGGCCTTTCGACATCGACCGCGACCTTGCGGGTCAGGAGACCGAACCTTCCACCGGATCAGGCTTCTGGTCGTTGGAGCCGAGCGTGACGATGCTCATCCCATCGGACCCGGTGGTGTTCTTCACGAACGTCGGCTATCTCGTGAACCTCTCACGCGACGTTGAAACGGTCATTGGCGATGTGCAGGTGGAGCGGGTGCGCCCTGGCAACGCGTTCCGCGGCAGCTTCGGCATGGCCTTTGGGCTGAACCAACAAGTGTCCATGTCCCTTGGGTACTCGCATGACTTCATTCAGAAGACCGAGACGGTCATAGACGGGCAGACGCGGGAGTCGGACTCGCTTCAAGTGGGTGCGCTGTCTCTCGGCGCCCACTACCAGTTCTCGGAACGGGCAGGACTGAACGTAAACGTTCAGGCGGGGGTTACCGACGACGCGCCGGATGTCCGCTTGATGTTTCGTCTGCCTATCACTTTCAATCTTTTCTAAGGGGTATACCCAGGCGCTTTTCTATCGCCGGATCATCATAGGCTACCGGCTTCTTCCTGGTGCGGCCCCTGTGCAGGGGCGCGGCTGCCGCTGCTGAATCCGGGGGCCGGATGGCCAAGTTCGCGGTGGAGCGCGAAGCGGGCGCGCGCAAGGCGCGAGCGCACCGTCCCGACCGGAATGCCCATGGTGTGCGAGGCTTCCTCGTAGGTGAAGCCTTCTACCACCACCATCCAGACAATGTCGCGGTGCTCCGGCGACAGGCGATCCAGCGCCGATTGCAACTCGCCGAGTTCTACTATGGCCTCCTGATTGCCGGAAATAACGGGGCTATTGTCGTGCACCGCATCTTCGTCCAACAGCGGCTGGCGCTTGCGGCGGCGAATTTGGTTGAAGAAACTGTTGCGGAGAATCGCGAAAAGCCAGGGCCTCAAGGCCATTTCCGGCCGATACTGGTCCGACCGGTCGATTGCTGTCAAAACGCAATCCTGAACAAGATCTTCCGCCACGGCCATGTCGCGCGCCAAGGATAGCGCATAGCGTTTGAGATGCGGAATCTCGTCGCAGATGTGATCTCGAACAATAGACATTGATCGCCTTCCATGTTTGCACGCCGCTAGAAATGGGGCGCACCCCCAAGCCGTGGAAGAGCAATTATCCGTAGAATATCGAAATGTCACAAGAGGGCCATCTTTCAAGACAGCTATAGACTTTAGTGGTACAGAAGTGGAGTCTTGGACGAGTCTTAGGCGGTACTTGTATCGGCAGAGGGGATGGCTTCAGTACTTGCTACACGAAAGAGTTACGGGATTTGTTTCAGATCAATTTCTTACTGCTAGCGACCGCCGCTCTATTCATTCCGCGGGTTTTGGGGCAGGGCCGGGCGCATCGCCGATCTCCCCTTCGTCGGTTTCATCGGAGTGATCGGCGTCCACCGCTTGCCCAGGGCGGGCGAGTATGAGCCCCAACGGCTTCATCGCGTCCAGGTGGTCGCAAACGACCTTGAAGGTCGCCAGCAGCGGAACCGCGAGCAGCGTGCCGACGATCCCCCACATCCAGGCCCCGACGATAATCGAGAGGAATACCGGGATCGGATTGAGTTGTAGCCGCCGCGCCAGCAACAGCGGAGTCACGACCTGCCCCTCGATCAGATTGAGTAGAAGATAGATCAACGGCGGCAAGAGGATGAGTTCGATTGCGTCGAAAGTCACAAGCGCAGCCAGACTGACGGCCGCGATACCGGCCATCGCGCCGATAAAGGGAATGAAGTTGAAGACGGCCGCCATGACTCCCCAAAGTACCGGGTTCGGCATCCCAAGAATCCACATCGCAGTCGCGAGCGCTATGCCGAGACCAGCGTTGATGCAGCTTACCGTCACCAGATAGAACGAGATATCGCTCTCGATCCGGCGCATGATTCCAAGGAGGCGTTTCTTGTCGCTGAGCTTTGGTGTCGCCCGGATAGCCTGGCGCAGCAAGGTGTCGCCCGACGACAAAAGGAAAAGCAACAGCACCATAGTCACCAGCGCGCTGACGCCGATCATTTGGGTTTGACCAAGCACGACCTCTGCCAGACTTGGTCCTTGCATCACCACGCTGACCGGCTCGTCCACGCCATTCCCGCCCGATTGCCCGGCCACTCTTTCGACTTCTTTAGCCGCTTCCCGTGCCTTTTCGGCCGACTCTTTCAACGGGCGCAGTTTCCATTCGGCCTCGACCATCGCCTGGGGAAGCCGTCCCATCCATTCCGCAGCCGGTCCGGAAAGCCGGTAGAACGCTGAAAGCAACCCGGCAAGCAGCGCCAGCCACACGAGCACGGCGGCGAGCGGGCGCGGTATGTGCAGGCGTTTGCGCATCACTCTCACCACCGGTGAGAGCAGAAAGAAGAAGAGCAGCGCCAGCGCGACGGGAATCAGAATATCGCGGGCGAAATACGCCGTGTATAGGAGGCCAAGCACGAACAACCCTGTGACCGCGCGTGACTGTAAACGAGAAAAGCCCTTCTCCAGAGTCGCCCCATCATCCTGCAGCAATACACGAATTCCTTCATTCAAAGTGAAATCGGCGGAAAGCCAGGACAGCGGAACAGCCCGCCCTGGACCTGTCACCAACCGGCGGAGCAAGTGGAGAATAGCTTCTAAAGCTACCTTTCGCTTGCCAAGAAAGTTCCGGGACACAAGGTTTATTTTTGACGATACGCAAATTGCACTTCCTGCTATGCTGGAGAGGTGCAGAAAGGGTTTTTTTGGCGAAATTCAGGTGGCGGGTGGAACAAAAATCCGCGCTTGGCCGTCAATATCTAGAGTGTCCGCTGTCACTGCGGTATCGCTAGATTACCTTGAAGATTGAGTTGCGTGGCTTCACGTAGGAGGAGTGGCTTAAGGCGCGGTTAAGTGCCTGTAGACATAACGCGCCCGCGCCTGAGCAATTGAAAATAGGGTGGCTCTGTGTCGGGAAACGGTCGCTCAAGCGCCAAGATTCGCCGACGAGCCAACCCCGCGGGCCAGTGCCGGACCATGGCAAAGGACAAGGGGGATCATAGGCGATTGTCTAAACCACCCACGATAGAAGAAATTCAGGACCTGATTGACGGGCGGATGGAGAGTCCGCGCCTTGAGGAGGTCTACGGGCATCTGGCGACGGATATTGAGATGGCGCAAATGGTGCAGCAGATGCGCCGGACGGATAAGGCTCTGCGCCGCCTCGGCCGGGACAAGTTGCTCACCTACGATCCATCGGATCAATCCAACGGTTCCACTACGCCATCAGGGCAAGTCACGCCCGGCTCCCAGGGTGGAACGCAAGGTGCAGCGCACAGCCTCTCCCAGTTGCCGCTGCCGATCGGCCGCGATCGGTTCTTCCGGCGCCTGCTCCGGGAGCTTGTCGGGACGCTGGAGGAAACCGTAGGGCCAGAGGAAGTCCGCAATCTCGTTTCTATCGTTGGCGCAGAGATCGGCGACGAGTTCCATTTGCTTTACCGGGAGCACTTGGCGCAACGCCAACTGACACGTCCGCAGGTCGCGGCGGCTTGCTGCGATCTCAAGCGCCGAATTGGTGGCGACTTTTCCGTGGTCGTGCAAGACGATACGAAGATCGTCTTCGAAAATCGAGCCTGTCCTTTCGGCGATCAGGTTCTCGGACGACCGGCGCTGTGTATGACGACGTCCAACGTGTTCGGGCGGCTTGCCGCTGAAAACCTCGGCTACGCGAACGTCACGCTGAACGAGACCATCGCCGATGGCGCTCCGAAGTGCCGCGTCACCGTCCACCTCGATCCCGACACCGGCGCCGAGATCCAAACCGGGCGGGAATATCACCAGTCCCGCAAACCCCGGAAGTGAGAGAGCGGAGCCGTGGAGCTATAGCATTTTCAGGCGAAGTGGGTACCGGTTCGCCGTTTCGAAAATGCGCCAGAACTAAGGGATAGAGCGCTTTTCGTGAACCCTTGTGAACGAAAAAAGCTCTAGCGTCGGTTCCTCTGTTCAGGCTTTTCTGGGGAAGGACCCGATCTCGGTGACGACGACGTCCATCGGGATATCGTGCGGCTGCGGATAGATCGTTTCCAGACGGCCCATCTCCAGCCCGACACCGATGCACAGCGGCTTGGAATCAAGCGCCGCCAGCGTGCGGTCGTAGTATCCGCCGCCGTAACCCAGGCGGTAACCGGCGGCATCGAAGCCGACCAACGGGACGATCAACACGTCCGGGCGCAGCAAGACCCGTTGCGGCGGCTGTGGAATGTTCCAAAAGCCCGGCTGCATCCGCATTCCCGGTCGCCATACCCAAAACTCCACCGGCGCCTGCTTTTCCACAACCACTGGAACGCCCGCCGATGCGCCGCTCTCGCACCACTGCTCGACAAGAAAGCGCAGGTCGAGTTCGCCGTGGATCGGCCAATAGAAGCCGACCCGATGGCCGCGCGGCTCGGGCAGCACGTGCCGCACGCCCTCCGCGACCGCCCGCACGAGACGCCAGCGCTCTTCGCGCTCCAGCTTTTGCCGCGCGCCGAGGATCTCCCGGCGCAGCGTCTTCCGCCACGCCTTGATCTCCGGCCATGCCTCGCCGTCCGGCACGGGCTTTGCGGGTGCAAGGTGTTCGGTGGAAGGCTCGTAGCAGGTCATGGTCGACTCCTCATCCGCGCGATGACGCCGGTTGCCATAGCTTGGCGATCAATGCAATATTGTAAATATAGATTTTGGGGAAGCCGATGCGGCTTACGACCTACACCGATTACACCCTTCGCACCCTGATGTACCTGGGCGTGTGCGGCGAGGCGCGCGTGACGATCGAGGATATCGCGACGGCTTATGGCATCTCACGCAATCACCTGACCAAGATCGTGCACGAACTGGGCCGCGACGGTTATCTTGAAACGTCGCGCGGGCGCGGCGGCGGCATCCGCTTGGCCCGCCCGGCCGCCGAGATCAACATCGGCGAGGTCGTGCGGCGGTGCGAGCGGCAGAACGCGCTTGTGGAGTGTTTCGGCTCCGGCAACCGGTGCTGCATTACCTCGGTTTGCATGCTGCGTTCCGCACTGGCGGAGGCGCAGGAGTCCTTCATGCTCGTGCTCGACGGCTACACCCTTGCCGACCTCGTCCGGCCGCGCCGGGCGCTGGCGTGCAGCCTGGGCGTTCCTGCATAACGAAAGCGCTACAGTCTTCAAGTTTTAGTTTCGGAGCAGAACCTTAAAACGCCAGGCGATGGAAGCTCCGCCAGGCACGCTACGACAGCACTTCGGAGGCGATGCGGAACGATTCGAGCCGCGCGTCGTGGTCGTGGATCTGCCCGGTGAGAATCAACTCGTCCGGGGCGTAGCGCTCGATGAGCGCCGAAAGCTGCGCTCGAACGCTCCGCGGCGATCCGACCGCCGAGACGCGGAGAGCCTCGTCCACGCCCGCGCGCAGCCGTGGCCCGATGGCGGCGTCGATGTCGTGCACCGGCGGCGGCAGCTTGCCCGGCCGTGCGGTTTGCAGCCGCGCGAACGCCTGCTGCATCGTGGTGCGCAGGTAGGCCCCTTCTTTGTCGCTGCCGGCTGCGAAGACGTTGACGGCCAGCATGAAGTGCGGCCTCGCGAGCTGCGAGGAGGGCTCGAAGCGTTCGCGATAGACCTGTAGCGCCTGCTCCAGCGCCGCCGGAGCGAAGTGCGAAGCGAACGCGTAGGGCAGGCCGAGGTGCGCGGCGAGCTGCGCGCCGTAGAGGGACGAGCCGAGAATCCAAATCGGCACATGCGTGCCCTCTCCGGGCACCGCGCGCACCGCGGCATCGGCGCGGGAGGTGCCGAGATAGCCCATCAGTTCGACCACGTCGCGGGGGAAGTCGTCGCCTTGATCCTTCGACCGCCGCAGTGCGCGGGCCACGGCCATGTCGCCGCCCGGCGCCCGTCCCAGCCCCAGGTCGATGCGCTCGGGGTAAAGCGTTGCCAGCGTCCCGAACTGCTCCGCGATCGTCAGCGGGGCGTGATTGGGCAGCATTATGCCCCCGGCGCCGACGCGCATGGTCTTGGTCGCTGCCGCGATATAGCCGATCAGCACGGATGTCGCCGCGCTCGCGATCCCCGGCATGTTGTGGTGTTCGGCCAGCCAGTAGCGATGATAGCCCCAGGCTTCGGCGTGCAGCGCGAGATCGCGCGAATTGGCGAGCGCCGTGGCGGCATCGCTGCCTTCCGGTACAGGCGCAAGATCGAGAAGCGAGAACAGCATGTGGGTCCCTGGATTCCGTGTTGTGCGCGTCCCGGTGTGCGG
>SKZV01000062.1 GCA_007127165.1 Rhodovibrio sp.
ACTGGGGCAGCATCGACCTCGTCGTCCAGATCGGCGCGCCCAAGGGGGCCTCGCGGCTGCTCCAGCGCATCGGACGGGCCAACCACCGCCTGGACGCGCCGAGCCGGGCGCTGCTCGTCCCCGCCAACCGCTTCGAGGTGCTGGAGTGCCGCGCCGCCGTCGAGGCGGTCGGGGCCGGAACGCTGGACGGGGAGCCGCTGCGGGCAGGCGGGCTGGACGTTCTGGCGCAGCATGTGCTGGGGAGCGCCTGCGCCAAGCCGTTCGAGGCCGACGCGCTCTTCGCCGAGGTGCGCCGGGCGCAGCCTTATCGCGACCTCAGGCGCGCCGACTTCGACGACATCCTCGCCTTTGTCGAGTACGGCGGCTATGCGCTGCGGGGCTACCGCGCGTTCCGGCGGCTGCTGCAAGATCACGAGGGGCGCTACCGCGTCGCCTCGCTGCGGGATGCGCAGCGCTACCGGATGAACGCGGGCACCATCGTGGAAGCGCCGGTGTTGAAGGTGCGGCTCAAGCGCGGCCGCGTGCTGGGTGAGATCGAGGAGTTCTTCGCGCAGCACCTGCTGCCCGGCGACACCTTCGTCTTCGCGGGCGAGTTGCTGCGATTCGAGGCGATCCGGGAGATGAGCGTCGAGGTCACGCGGGCGAAGGGCGGCGGCGAGCCGAAGGTTCCGGCCTATATGGGCGGCCGCCTGCCGCTCTCCACGCATCTGGCGGAGCGGGTGCGCGAGATTCTGGAGGACGAGCGGGAGTGGAACGCCCTGCCACAGGCGGTGGCGCAGTGGCTGGAGATTCAGCGCTGGCGCTCGCGGCTGCCGGGGCGCGTGGGGCTCTTGGTCGAGTCTTTCCCGCGCGGCGACAAGGAGTTTCTGGTCGCCTACTGCTTCGAGGGCCGCAACGCGCACCAGACGCTGGGAATGCTCGCGACCAAGCGGATGGAGCGGCTGGGGCTCTCGCCGCTGGGGTTCGTGGCGACGGATTATGTGCTGGCGGTCTGGGCGCTGCGCGCGCCGGATCAAGAGCAGTTGGACGCGATCTTCGACCAGGACATGCTGGGCGACGACCTGGAAGAATGGATGGCCGAGTCCTCCATGCTGCGGCGGATTTTCCGCAACGTCGGGGTCGTCGCCGGGCTGATCGACCGGCAGCTTCCGGGGCAGGAGAAGACCGGCAAGCAAGTGACCTTCTCCGCCGATCTGATCTACGACGTGCTGCGCAAGCACCAGCCGGACCACGTCCTGCTCCGCGCCACGCGGCAGGAAGCGGCGGGCGGCTTGACGGACGTGCGGCGCTTGTCCGACATGCTCGGGCGCGTCGCGGGGGCGATTCGCCTGCACCGCCTGGACCGCATTTCGCCGCTGGCGGTGCCGGTCCTGCTGGAGATCGGGCGGGAGCATGTGCAGGGCGCGGCGCTGGACGAACTGCTGGACGAGGGGGCGCAGGCCTTGATCGGCGAGGCGACGGGAGCCGGAACGGAGCAGGCGGAGTTGCCGCTGTGAACAAGCCGCCGGAGATCGCGGTGAACGGTGCGCGGCTCGTTCCCGACCTGTCGGGGGCGCTGTTCTGGCCGGAGAAGCGGACGCTGATCGTCGCCGATCTGCATTTGGAGAAGGGTAGCAGCTACGCGCGGGGCCGCCGCGCGGTCCTCCCGCCCTACGACAGCGCCGCCACGCTCAACCGGCTGGAAGAGGTCGCGGGCCGTTTGCAGCCGAGAACCGTGGTCTGCCTGGGGGACTCCTTTCATGACGGCGAGGCTGCGGCACGCCTCGACACGGCGGAGTGCGCGCGGCTGCGGGCGTTGACCGACGCTTATGACTGGCTGTGGATCGCGGGGAACCACGATCCCGCGCCAAGCGAGGACTTCGGCGGGCGCGTCGAGGCGGAGGCGGTGCTGGGCGGCCTGGCGTTCCGCCACGAGGCGCTCGCCGAGGCGGAGCAGGCGCACGGCGAGCTTTCCGGCCACTACCACCCCAAGGCGGCGGTGCGGTTGCGCGGACGGCGGATTTCCGCGCGCTGCTTTGTGGGAGACGGCGCACGGCTGATGCTTCCGGCTTTCGGGACCTACACCGGCGGGCTGAACGTACTCGACCCGGCAATAAGAAGCCTGTTTCGCGGCGGGTTTCGCGTACACCTGCTTGGTGCGCGCGGGGTGTACGCGTACGCCGGAAGCGCGCTGACGGGGTGATATGGGGGAGCGGCCCGTCGGTGAGGTGGGTCGCCCCTCAGTCGCGAAGGGCGACAGCTCCCCCTCCGGGGAGCAAGTAGCATGAGGGGTGGCCCAACCTCGCCGCTTTCCTCGAAATCTCCCCGCTCCCCTCCACTTACTTCCCGCTCCCCTCAGGGGGAGCTGTCGCCCTTCGCGACTGAGGGGCCTTCCTTCCTCCCTTCCTTCTTCCAACATCCAACCCCACCCGAACACCGTATCCCCCAAAGCACCCCTAACCCGAGGAGCCTTCCATGCCCGCCGAAACGCCCTCCATCGTCTGGTTCCGCGAGGATCTGCGGCTCGCCGACAATCCGGCGCTCAACCGCGCGGTCGAGCGTGGCGGACCGGTGGTGGCGCTGTTCATCCTGGACGACGAGACGCCGGGCAACTGGCGGCCGGGCGGCGCGGCGCGCTGGTGGCTGCACCACAGCCTCGCCGCGCTCGCCGCTGATCTGGAAAAGCTCGGCGCGCCGCTGGTGCTGCGCAGCGGCGAGGCGTCACGGAATCTTGATGCCGTGATCGCGGAGAGCGGGGCGGGCGCGGTGTTTTGGAACCGCAGTTACATGCCCTTCGCCAACGCCCGCGACGCGGGTATCAAGCAGAGCCTCAAGGAACGCGGGCTAACGGTGGAGAGCTTCAACGGGCGGTTGCTGTTCGAGCCTTGGACCCCGCGCACCGGCAGCGGCGATCCCTATCGTGTTTTCACGCCGTTCTGGAAGGCGATCCTCGCGCTGGGGGAGCCGGAAGCGCCCCTGCCCGCTCCGGCCAAGCTTCCAAGTCTCACCACCATGGCCAGTGAAAGCCTGGACGACTGGCGGCTCGCGCCCTCAACTCCCGACTGGGCCGGTGGACTGCGCGAAAGCTGGACGCCAGGAGAGGCGGGCGCGAAAGACCGGCTGGAGGACTTCCTGGACGAGGGGCTCGCCCACTACGCCGAGAACCGCAACCGCCCGGACAGGCCGGGCACGAGCCGCCTCTCCCCCTTCCTGCGTTGGGGCGAGATTTCGCCACGGCAGGTCTGGCACGCCACCCGCCATCGCATCGACGCAAGCGGCGGCGCGCTGGAGCGGCCCGGCATGGCCTTCCTGCGCGAAGTCGGCTGGCGGGAGTTTTCGTATCACCTGCTCTACTGGTGGCCGGACCTGCCGGACATCACCTGGAAGTCGCAGTTCCACGATTTCCCTTGGCGCGATGACGAGGCCGGCTACCGTGCCTGGACCGCCGGGCGCACCGGTTTTCCCATCGTGGATGCGGGAATGCGGGAGCTTTGGCATAGCGGCTGGATGCACAACCGCGTGCGCATGATCGTCGCGTCGTTCCTGGTAAAAGACCTGCTGATCCCTTGGCAGTCGGGCGAGCGCTGGTTCTGGGATACGCTGGTCGATGCCGACTTGGCGAACAATTCCGCCTCGTGGCAATGGGTCGCGGGATGCGGCGCGGATGCGGCGCCCTACTTCCGGGTGTTCAATCCGGTGACGCAGGGGAAAAAGTTCGACCCCTCCGGCGCTTACGTCCGCCGCTGGGTGCCGGAGATCGCCCGCTTGCCCGATGCCCCTCTCCACGCGCCCTGGGAAGCGACGCCGAAGACGCTGACCGAGGCCGGTATCACGTTGGGGGAGACCTACCCGAACCGTTTGGTCGACCACGCCGCGGCCCGCAAACGCGCGCTCACGGCCTTCGAGGCGATCAAGAAGGACACGAGGGGGTGAAGCGCGCGGGCATTGCGTCCCGTCGCGACGAGGGTACAATGGAGACTAGAGCGTTTTTCGTTCACAAGGTTTCACGAAATACGCTCTGTCCCTTTGTTCTGGCGCATTTTCGAAGCGACGAACCGGTATCCACTTCGCCTGAAAATGCTCTAAGTTGTTTGGAGGACGCAAAACCGATGCCCGACCGTAGCCGCCGCCGTTTTCTGACGAGCACTTCGCTGGGGCTCGCCGCGCTTGCCGCCGCGCCAACCGTCGCCCGCGCTTTTTCGCTGGAAGAGCCAAACGAGGATATCCGCCGGACCTATGAACTGGCCTGCGGCGATCATGCGGCTTACCACCGCGAGTTGGTCGCGGAGGTGAAGCAGATCCTGGCCGCCGAGGGCTACGAGAACCCCGACGAAAGCCGCATTCGCGAAGCCGCCGCCGCCGTAAATTGCCGGTTCTGCGGCTGCCCCGTCAGCGATCTGGTTTAACCGTAGAAAAGGCCGTCGCTACGGCCTTCGCGCATTTCCGGCATTAATGCAGGAACAGAAGCGCGTATCGGACGGAATCCGGTGATTCCATCCGATACGCATTACGACCGCTCGATGAAGACGGCTGCGCCTGCGAGACGGTGCAAGCGCCGCCATCGGCTTATCACCGCTGTAGCGGCTTGTACTTGATCCGATGCGGCTGAACCGCTTCCGGGCCGTGGCGGCGGATGCGGTCGGCTTCGTAATCCTGGAAGTTCCCTTCGAACCACTCGACATGACTGTCGCCTTCGAAGGAAAGGATGTGGGTCGCGACGCGGTCGAGGAACCAGCGATCGTGGCTGATGATCATGGCGCAACCGGCAAACTCCAGCAGGGCCTCTTCCAGTGCCCGCATGGTGTCGACGTCCAGATCGTTGGTCGGTTCGTCGAGCAGCAGGAAATTCGCGCCCGACTTCACGATCTTCGCGAGGTGCACGCGGTTGCGCTCACCGCCGGAAAGCGTACCTACTTGCTTTTGCTGGTCGCGGCCCTTGAAGTTGAACGACGCGACGTAGGCGCGGGAGTTAACCTGCCGCTTGCCCAGGTCAATCAGGTCGTTCCCCTCGGAGATTTCTTCCCAGACCGTACGCTTGGCGTTCAGCGACTCTCGGCTCTGATCGACATAGCCGAGCTTCACCGTCTCGCCCACGCGCATCGTGCCGCCGTCGGGTTGCTCCTGCTCGGAGATCATGCGGAACAGCGTCGTCTTACCCGCACCGTTCGGCCCGATGATCCCGACGATAGCCCCCGGCGGCACCTTGAACGACAGCTCGTCGATCAGGAGCGTATTGCCGAAGCCCTTACGCAGATTCTCGGCCTCCACCACCAGATCGCCCAAACGCGGCGGTGTCGGGAAGACGATGCGGCCGGACTCGGGGTTGCTCTGAGACTGCTCGTGGAGCAGCTTTTCGTACGCGCCCAGACGCGCCTTCGACTTGGCCTGGCGCCCCTTGGGAGAAGAGCGCACCCACTCAAGCTCCTGCGATAGCGAGCGCTGGCGCGCGCTTTCCTCTTTCTCTTCCTGCTGCAGGCGCTTCTGCTTCTGCTCCAGCCAGCCGGAATAGTTGCCCTTGAACGGAATGCCCTGCCCCCGATCAAGCTCCAGAATCCAGCCGGCCACGTTGTCGAGGAAATAGCGGTCGTGGGTCACAGCCACCACCGTGCCCTCGTACTGTTCCAGGTGGCGTTCCAGCCACGCGACCGACTCCGCGTCAAGGTGGTTGGTCGGCTCGTCGAGCAGCAGCAGGTCGGGCTTCTGCAACAGCAGGCGGCAGAGCGCGACACGGCGCTTCTCACCGCCGGACAGGTTCGTCACCCCGGCCTCGCCCGGCGGGCAGCGCAGCGCGTCCATCGCGATCTCGACCTTGCGCTCAATATCCCAGCCGTCGGCGGCGTCGATCTTTTCCTGCAACTCCGACTGCTCTTCCAGCAGGGCATCGAAGTCGGCATCGGGCTCGGCGAACTTTTCGCTGACCGCGTTGTAACGGTCCATCAAGTCCTTGATCTCGCCCAGCCCCTGCATGACGTTGCCCGCGACATCGAGGTTTTTGTCGAGTTCAGGCTCCTGCGGCAGGTAACCGACCCGCGCGCCATCGGCAGCCCAGGCCTCACCGTTGAACTCGTGGTCCAGCCCGGCCATGATTTTCATGAGGGTCGACTTGCCGGAACCGTTGAGACCGAGGACACCAATCTTCGCGCCGGGAAGGAACTGCAACCATATGTCCTTCAGGACCTGTTGCCCACCCGGGAATATCTTGGTGAGCCCCTTCATCACATAAACATACTGATAGGAAGCCATAGACTGCGTCTCGCCTCGCGCTCGCTGATTTTGCGGAAGATGCTCCAACGCGCGCCGATCCAGCCGGCGCCGCTGTCTGAGCACTATGTTTGGTCGGGCACCCCTTCTAGCAAGGGCGGCCGCCAAACGCAAAGGCCATACGGGCTTGCTAACGACACAGCGAGGGGATTGATGTATAGTCGAGGCATAAGAATCGTGGCTAACGGCCCACTGGCGTGCGGGATTTACTTCTGACCTGGGGAGGTGGAAGGGTTATGGCGGGCTCGGTGCTGATCGTCGACGACGAACCGAACATCGTTCTGTCTTTGCGGTTTCTGATGGAACACGCAGGGTGTGAAGTCCGGGTCGCCCATGACGGCGAGGAGGCGTTGCGGATGCTGGGCGAGCGCCGGGCCGACGTGGTGCTGCTCGATGTCATGATCCCCAAGAAGGACGGCTACGAAGTCTGCCAGACAATCCGTTCCACACAGGACTGGAAAGACACTTACGTCATTATGCTGACCGCAAAAGGGCGCGAGGTGGAGCGGGAAAAGGGGCTTGCAATCGGCGCGGACGAATACGTGACGAAGCCTTTCTCGACCCGCGACCTGTCCAAACGCGTGCAAGAGATCGTGGCGCAGATCAATGCCTCCAAAGCCTGAGCCCGCAGCCCCGGCAGGAAAAGCCCCGGCCCAAATCTCGCGGGCGGCGTCACCCCTATGGCAACCATCCGGATCGGCAAGATAATGCGGCTGCGCTTGGCCGTTTTGTGCACGATTTGCGTCTTTGGGCTTATCTGTGCCGTGGTGGCTGGCGGCGCGCTCTATTTCGGCTTGCAGGCGTTCCAGCAGCAGTCCGCAGGGAACGAGGCAAGCCCCCAGGCCTTTGCCGCGCTCTACGGCGGCGCGGCGTTCTTCCTGATCGCCTTGGCCACGGCCTTCGCAGCCGCCCTTTTGGAAACCACCTTCGTGCGCCCGGCGGTCGGGACGGCGCGCCATGTGGAGACCATCGTCCACGGCAACACCGGCCATCGTCTTCCCGAAGAGCCGCCACTGCGTGAACTGAACGCTGCCGTGAATGCGCTGGCGGACAAGTTCGCGCGGGCGGAAGGGGCGCTGGAATCCGCGCAGGCCGAGGCCAAGCGGGCCGAGCAGACTCAACGTCAACGCCTGGAAGCCGTGCTGCGCGACCTTCAGGAAGGCTTGATCGTGTGCAACCTCAACCATCAGATCCTGCTGTACAATCAGCAGGCGCTGAAGATGGTCGGCGTCGCCGGTGAGATCGGCCTTGGCCGTTCGCTGTTCTCGCTGCTGGCGCGCGAGCCCATTGTCCACACCGTCCAGCTGTTGCGCTTGCGCGAACTGGCGGAGGACGAAGAGGCCGAGGGCGACGTCGCGATGGTGATCGTGCCGACGGTCGACGGCCGCTCCATTCTGCAGGCCCGGATGAACCTGATCGCCGGGCCCGAGGGGGAGCCGCAGGGCTACGTGCTCGCGGCCTCGGACGTGACCCAGGATCTGGCGGCGCTCGGCACCCGCGACCGGCTGCTGCGCGAGGCGACGCAAACGCTCCGCCATCCGGTCGCAAATCTGCGTGCGGCGGCGGAGACGCTGAACGAGTCGCCGGAGATGCCGAAGCCGGAGCGTCAACGATTCGTGGAGGTCCTGCACGACGAATCACAGGCGCTCAGCAAACGGCTCGACACGCTGGCGGCGCAGTTCCGAACGGTCATTACCGGGCACTGGCCGATGGCCGACCTACCCTCGTCGGTGCTACTGACAATGGTGGTGCGGCGGCTGGAGGACGACACCCGCCTGAGCGTCCAGATCGCGGACCTCCCTGCCTGGCTGCACTGCGACAGCTATTCCCTGGCCGTTATGCTCGAGCGGTTGGTGCGCGAGATCGCCAAGGCGGGCGGCGCGGATAGCTTCGATCTCCGCGCGACGGCGGCGGAGGAGAGGACCTACATCGACATCGAATGGGAAGGCTTCCCGGTCCCGGCAGCGACGGTGGAAAGCTGGCTCGAACTGGACCTGGGGGCCAACATCGGCGGCCTGTCGGTGCGTGACGTCCTCGACCACCATCGCTCGACGTTGTGGAGCGAGGCCGTCGCACCGGCGACCGGGAGCGAGGCGGCGCGGTTGGCCCGGCTGCGCATCCCGCTTCCACCGGCGCAGCACCGCCGCGCGGAGCCTACTCCCTCGGCGCCGCCGCGTCCCGAGTTCTACGACTTCGAACTGTTGAACCCGCTTCCCGAAGAGGCGGAGATCCTGGACCGGCCCTTGCGGCGGCTGACGTTCGTAGCCTTCGATACCGAAACCACAGGGCTGAAGCCCTCGGAGGGCGACGAGATCATTTCGATCGCGGCGGTGCGCATCGTCAACGGCCGCATTCTGACCGGCGAGACGTTCAATCGTCTGGTCGATCCCGGCCGCTCGATTCCATCAAGCTCCATCCGTTTCCACGGCCTGAGCGACGAGATGGTGAAAGATAAGCCGCCAATTACCGTGGTGCTGAACCAGTTCAAGGCCTTCGCGGGCGATTCGGTCGTGGTTGCGCACAACGCGGCATTCGATATGAAATTCATCCGTCTGAAGGAGGAGGAAGCCGGGCTGGTCTTCGACAATCCGGTGCTGGACACCCTCTTGCTCTCGGCCTTCCTGCACGACCACGAGCAGGATCATCGCCTAGACGCCATCGCGGCGCGTTTTGGGGTTTCCGTAAGCGACCGCCACACCGCCCTTGGCGACTCGCTGGTGACGGCAGGAATTTTCGTGCGCATGATCGAGATGCTGGAGGCGCGCGGCATCACCACGCTGGGTCAGGCGGTCGAGGCGTCGAACAGCATGATCGAGGTGCGCAAGCAACAGGCACAGTTTTAGAACGCAGGACTAAACGGAGAGCCGCCATGAACGAGGAGCGCCGGGACGAACGCTTTGCCACGCTGGCGCTGGCTGCGGCGGTCGTCATGCTGCCGCCCTTCCTGGGGATTTTCAACACCGAAACACTGGTGTTCGGGCTTCCGCTGCTGTTCTTCTATCTCTTCACCGTCTGGGGTGTCGTGATCGCGTTGGCGGCGGCGCTGACACGCGGCCACCGCCTCAGTCACCCCAACAGCGAGGCGCCTCCGGCCGGGTTGGGCCGGCACGCCTTCAACCCGGAAGACAACCCGCCGGAACCGGTGAGCCGCGTCGACAGCAAAAATGGGCAAGGAGGATAGGCTCGACCATGCGCGATCCGCTGATCGTCCTGCCTGTTTCGCTCGCCTACCTCGGGCTGCTGTTCGCAATCGCCTATTGGGCGGACAAACGCGCCGACGCCGGGCGCAGCGTGGTGATCAGCCCGTGGGTCTATACCTTGTCGATCGCCGTCTACTGCACGTCCTGGACATTTTACGGCAGCGTCGGCCGCGCGGCGGTGGGCGGGATGGACTTCCTGACGATCTATCTCGGCCCGACCCTGATGATCGTGGCGGGCTGGTTCGTGATCGTGAAGATCATCCGCATCAGCAAGCGCCATCACATCACCTCCATCGCCGACCTGATCGCATCGCGCTTCGGCAAGAGTCACCTGCTGGCCGGGTTGGTCACGGTGATCGCGATAATCGGCATTACGCCTTATATCGCACTCCAACTCAAGGCCATTGCCGACAGCTACACCGTCCTGACCGCCGCACCCGCGGCGATCGCCGATCCCGTCGCCGGAGGCTTCGTGGACGAGGCGCTCGCGGTGGCGCTGATCCTGGCGATCTTCTCAATCCTCTTCGGCACCCGCCACATCGACACCACCGAGCACCATCAGGGCATGGTCGCCGCCGTGGCTTTCGAATCGGTGATCAAGCTGATCGCCTTCCTGACGGCTGGCATCTTTATCACCTACGGGCTCTACTCCGGATTCGGCGATCTCTTCGCCCAAGGCGCTGCCGACGAAAGCGTGCGCGCGCTCTACGCAACGCCAGCGGTCTCCAGCGGCGGACTTTGGGTTTCCCTCACTGTCCTGTCGATGCTGGCGATCTTCTGCCTGCCCCGGCAGTTTCAGGTGATCGTGGTCGAGAACATGGAGATCGACCACTTTCGCAAGGCAATCTGGTTGTTCCCGCTGTATTTGCTGCTGATCAACCTTTTCGTCTTTCCCATCGCCGTTGCGGGGCTGCTCCAGAACGGCGGCAGCGCGGCGCAGGCGGACATGTTCGTGCTGTCCCTACCGCTCGACGCCGGTCAGGAGTTGCTGGCGCTCTTTGTCTTCATCGGCGGGCTTTCGGCGGCAACCGGGATGGTGATCGTCGCCTCGATCGCGCTGGCGACGATGATTTGCAACGACCTCGTGATGCCGGTCCTACTTCGTCACGGCAGGCTCGCCACCGGCGAAAACCGGGACATAACCAAGCTCTTGCTCCTGATTCGACGGATCGGGATCTGTCTGGTCCTGCTGTTGGGCTATCTCTATTATCAGATGATCGGTGAAGCCATCGCGCTGGTGAGCATCGGTCTTGTTTCGTTTGCGGCGGTGGCACAGTTCGCGCCCGCGATCCTGTTCGGAATCTATTGGAAACGCGCGACGCGCGCCGGTGCGCTTGGCGGCCTGATCGGCGGATTCACGGTGTGGGGCTACACGCTCCTCTACCCCTCGTTGGTCGCGGTAGAGGAGGACATGCAGCTCCACCCCTTCGGCCTCGCGGCACTGGACCCGCACGCTCTGTTCAATGTCACCGGCATGGACCCGATCAGCCACGCCCTGTTTTGGACGATGCTCGCCAACGTCGGGCTCCTGGTCGGGATTTCGATCTTTACGCGGCAGGGGCCGCTGGAACGCTCCCAGGCGACACAATTCGTCGAGGTCGGGCACGAGAGCACCGAACCTGCGCGCGTCGGCGCCTTCGCCGGGACCACGCGCGCGAGCGAACTGGAAGAATTGGCGGCGCGCTTCGTCGGGCGCGGCCGGGCGCATCAGGCGTTCGAGCGCCATCTGCGGGAACGCGGCATGGCGCGGCAAAACCTGCGGACGGCCTACGCCGACAGCGAGATGCTGCGGTTCACCGAGCGGCTGCTCGCGGGCGCTGTCGGCACGGCCTCGGCACGGGTCGTCGTCGCCTCGACGGTACGCGGCAACGCGGTCACCCTGGATGACATGATGGCGGTGGTCGACGAGGCGCACGAGGTTATCGGCTACAGTCGGCAGCTCGAAGAGAAGTCGCGCGCGCTGGAGCAGGCGACCGAAGAACTGCGCGAGGCGAACGCACGGTTGCAGGAACTGGACCGCATGAAAGACGAGTTCCTCTCCACGGTCACGCACGAGTTACGCACGCCGTTGACTTCGATCCGCTCGTTTTCCGAGATACTGCACGACAATCCCGAGCTTTCGACCGAGGAGCGCTCGCAATTTCTTCAGATCATCATCAAGGAAAGCGAACGGTTGACCCGTCTGATCAACCAGGTGCTCGACCTCGCCCGGCTGGACGCGGGGCGCCTTGAGTTCGAGATTGAGCCGTTTCGCCTGGCGGACGCGATCGACCATGCGTCGAGTACGCTCACGCAGGTCTTGCGCGAACGCGGCGTTACGTTGGAGTTGGACGTGCCGTCGTCCCTCCCCCAAGCGTACGGAGACCGCGACCGCGTGATTCAGGTCTTAATGAACCTGCTTTCGAACGCCGAGAAGTTCGTGCCGAGCGGCGAAGGCTGGATCGGCGTACGCGTACGGCCGCACGAGCAGATGCTCCAAATCAGCATCTCCGACAACGGCCCCGGCATCGGCAAGGAACATCAGCAGGCGATCTTCGACCGCTTCAGCCAAGCCGATCAGCCCGACAGCGGTAATCCCACCGGCTCCGGTCTGGGACTGGCGATCTCACAGCGGCTGGTAGAGCACATGGGCGGCTCGATCTGGGTCGAAAGCACGCTTGGCGAAGGCACCACCTTCCACTTCACCCTGCCCATCGCCGAGAGCGAGGCGCTCATGGGACAGGCGGCGAAATAAGGGTTAGAGCATTTTCCGGCGAAGTGGACACCGGTTCGCCGCTAGAAAATGCGCAAAAACAAGAGGCTAGAGCGCCGTTCCGATTCTATCGGAACGGCGCTCTAGAACACGTCCGCCGTCAGTTCGCTTTTCACGCGCTTTTGAAAGCCGTCGATGGCGCGGAGCGACTCGACGATGCGGCTGCGTTCGCGCCGGGTCAGGGATCGGATCTCGATCCGGTTGCTGACGGAGCGGCCTTGCCGGTAATCGTGGATCTGCTGAGCCAGAAGCCGCCCGGTCAAGTGCTCGAAAGCCCCGTCCAGCGCCTCGTGTTCCTCGGCTCCGACTGCGCCGGCATCCGCCAACTCAGCCAGGCGGCCGAGTGTCGAGGGTGCTTCGATGCCATGACGCAGCGCCATCAGCCGCGCCGACTCGACCAGTGGCAAGGTCCCGCGGTACTTCAGGTCGAGAAGTTTCGCGCCAGTGGCGAAGTGCTGCTCCGTCACCAAGCGGCCGAAGACCTTGAGGCCCACGGGGTTGAGCCCGTCACCGTACATCTCGCGGATGAAGGAGGGGTTGCGGTGAGCCAGGCCGACCACATGGTGGCGCAGGTCTTCCGCCAAGGCGTCCTGCCCGGCGGCGGCCCGGAAATCGAAAAATATGTCCGCCAAACGCGTCAGGATCGTCCCACGGCGACGCATCCATATCCGTGTCTGCTCGCGCCATTGAGAGATCGTCTTGCGCCAGACGGGATTGGTCGCCATCACGTTTCCCCGGCACAGCGGAAAGCCGATCGCGTCGAGATCGGCAGTCATGCGCTCCGCCAGTTCGATGAACCACGTGTCCACCAGTTTATGCCGCGCGTCCGGGTAGTCTTCCAGAATCATGCCGTTATCCTGATCGGGCGCCAGGAAGCTCTCGCCGCGGCCGCCGGACCCCATTACGATCAGTGCGTAGTCTACCGGCTGCGGACCCCAGCCGTTCTCCGCCATCTCGGCGGCACACAGTTCCACGACGCGGCGGTGGAGGTCGCGATTGACCGCAGTTAGAAGATCCTGGATTTCGGTGGCGCGCATACCCTCCGCGAAAAGCTGTTCGGCGACTTCGACCTGAGCGTCCTTGACGGCCTTCAGACCTTCGCGCGTGCCCTCGTGGGTCAGCCGGTCGATGCGCTCCACCAGCGGCGCCGCCGCCGTTCCGAGGGCGGCGTGCAGGTCGAGCATCCCGACCGGCGTCCCGGACGCGTCGACCACCGGCATATGGCGCAGACGATAGCGGCGCATGCGGCCGATAGCCTGATACAAATACTCATCGGCGTGGACGAGGTGGACCGGCCGCGACATAACCTGCTCTACCGCCGTTTCGGATGGAATGCGGTAGGCCACACGGTGGGCGATGTCGCGTTCGGTCAGAATCCCGACCACCCCCCTGGCTTCGTCGTAGACGAGCGCGCTGGACTCGCCGCTCTCCGTCAATCGCTCCACGACGCTCCCACAAGTATCGCTGGGCCGTACGACAAGCGGCAGGGGGCGCATCCCGTCGCGCGCAAGCCGGGTAAACAGCGTGCTTTCCCGAACGCCGGGGCGTAACGGCATCTGATGTTCCGCGGGTAACGCCACGTTGAAACCTCCCTGAAAGCGGTAGCGTGCTGGAGTGGTCGAATTAGGTGTATTAGGAGTCGTTCCGGCTGCCGCGTTGTTGTGCGTCGCATAAGTTCATGATAGCGTTTTTTCAAATCGCCTAAAGTCTAGAGACAAAAACTTGATATCCGCTCGATATACCGTTGATGTGCGTTTGGTCGCGACTTCCGCACTCTTTCGTAAGATCGACCGGTGATAAGGGCCTTAGCGGGAGCCATCGCCGTGGTGATGGGGCGTACGGTGGCAAAGCCCGTGTAGCGAAGGGACGTACATTATAAGTCGATCCTGCGGTCAATACCCTGAATTGGGACGTTTGGCTGTTACGTGGACTGTGTGCGTTCCATGAGTGTGCAACGTTCGGGGAGGACACGGCTTTGGAAGCGAAAGTAATCTGGCTCCTAGTCTTCGTGGGGCTGTACTGGGCATATTGCCTTTTTTGGGGAATAAAAGGGTATTTCGCCAGCAAGACTGCGAGTGACTATTTTATCGCCGGCCGTAAGCTGCCGATGTGGGTGTACATCCTCGCGGCGACGGCTACGTCATTCTCCGGCTGGACATTCATGGGCCACCCGGGATTGGTCTACCGCGATGGACTTGTGTACGCATATGCATCATTTTATGCGGTCACCATCCCCTTTACCGGCGTTCTTTTCCTTAAGCGCCAGTGGATGCTCGGAAAACACTTCGGCTACGTGACGCCGGGCGAGTTGTTCGCGGACTATTTCCAGGGTCACTTTATTCGTATTCTGGTTGTGGTCATCACGCTGTTCTTCTCGATTCCCTACCTAGGCGTACAGCTCGGCGCTTCCGGTTTCCTGTTCAGCGTCTTAACGGATGACATGATCAGCCGAGCCGTCGGCATGTGGCTACTGACCATCGTCGTCATCGTCTACGTGGCTTCGGGCGGACTCCGCTCGGTGGCCTACGTCGATTCGGCGCAGTGTGTCATGCTCATGTTCGGGATCGCCGCGATCGGCATCATCGCCCTGGTCGAGGTTGGTGGATTTGCGGCGCTGACAGCCGGCATGGCGGACTTGGCGCGGCTGGAGGCCGTCGACTGGATGCCTGGCCAAGGGACGACCGGGGCTGACTACTTCGCTATACCTGGGGTGATTCAGTTTACCGCCGGGCTTGGCGTTGAAACACCGGCCAGCGGTATCTGGACCGGCATGATGATCCTCACCTACATGTTCGCATTGATGGGCATTCAGGCTGCCCCGGCGTTTACGATGTGGTCCTTCTCGAACAACGACCCACGTCCCTTTGCGCCGCAGCAGGTCTGGGCCTCGGCTTTCTTGATGGGTGCGATCCTGTTCTCCGCGACGGCGATACAGGGTATGGGCGCCCACCTTCTCGGTGGTAACGAGGTGGCCAACGAAGCTGGATTGGTCGCCGAGGGAATGATGCTAATGCCGCCGGAACTGCAGGATAACCCGGATGCGGTGGTTCCATACTATCTCAACGCAATCGCGGACGCGGTTCCGTGGTTCACAGCCTTGCTCGCCGTCTGCGCGCTCGCCGCGATGCAGTCAACGGGTGCCGCCTACATGTCCACCGCGGGCGCCATCCTGACCCGCGATCTGTATAAGCAATACTTCAACCCCAATGCCTCCCACTTGCTGCAAAAGACGATTGGGCGGACCGGGGTGGTGGTGATCGCCCTGCTTGCCTTGACGCTGGCGACGCTATCCACCGACGCCCTGGTGTTGATGGGTGGCGTGGCCGTGGCCTACGGTTTCCAGATGTGGCCTACACTGGCTGCCATCTGTTACT
The DNA here is from genome assembly GCA_007127165.1 of Rhodovibrio sp. GTDB lineage: Bacteria > Pseudomonadota > Alphaproteobacteria > Kiloniellales > Rhodovibrionaceae > SKZV01. Next base: position 15,567 of record SKZV01000062.1, read on the forward strand.
TCCCCTGGATCACACGTCAGGGCGCGAGCTGGGGCCTGCTCGCGGGTATTCTCGGTGTCTCTTTCACCGAGGATCTGGGCATCGCCTTGTTGGCCGCATTCGGAATCGACGTTCCGTGGGGCCGCTGGCCGTGGACCATTCACTCCGCGGGCTGGGGCATGATCTTTAACCTGGGCGTGGTGCTCGTGGTTTCCGCACTCACGCAGAACAAGACCGCCTACGCGCATCGGATGACCTTCCACAACTTCCTTCGGGAACACGCCGTATTGCCGCAGAGCAAGAAGGCGCTTATCCCCTGGGCGTGGGCGGTGGCTCTTGCGTGGTTCATCTTCGCGGTCGGACCCGGCGCAGTGATCGGCAACACCATCTTCGGCGCGCCGACTGCCGGCGTCGAAGGCTGGTTGTTCGGTATTCCGTCGATCTGGGCCTGGCAGATCCTGATGTGGATCCTGGGCGTGGCGATGATGTGGTTCCTCGCCTACAAGATGGAACTGGCAAGTATGCCGTCGAAGACGATCGAGGTGCTCTCCGAAGACATTGGGGACACCGGCGTCGCAGCCCAAAAGGAACGCGCCGCAGCAGGATCCGGTGGCCAACAAGGTCGTCGCTAAGCTGGATCGGCTTCGATAGCGAGGCTAAACTGTCGAGGGTGGAGCGGGAGATCCCGCTTCACCCTCAACTACTCAGGCGGCAGGCGCGTCCAATCAGAAAGCTCGGAGTACCGTGCCAATGAATGAAAGAATTCTTCAACGCTTCCTGATGATCGGCTGCGTGTTCTTGCTAGTCGGCGGCATTATCGGGCTGCTGATGGCGGACTGGAGCGGCCGCGCGCCGGGCGACTACGAAACCGAAGTGGGTGGCATCCGACTCGAAAGCGGCAAATACGATCAGGCGTTGGAGCAGTTCGACGCAGCGCTGGAGCGCTCGCCGGATCATCGCGGCGCAATGATGGGCCGGGCGCTGGTATTCGTCCAGACCCAGCAACACGACCGGGCGGTTGCGGAGTTGACGGAGTTGATCGGCTTCCTGGAGAGCACGCTGGATTGGGAGGGGGATTCTACCGGAGTCGGTGTCCTGGCTGCCGCTTACGCCAATCGCGGCATCGTCCACGACCGCGAGTCCCGCTTCGAGGACGCTTTGGAAGATTATGTCAGCGCCCTGCGCGTCGACGACGGGGCGGTTTCAGGCCCCGGTCTGTTCTACAAAATCCTGCACGACCCGCAACCTTCGACCGTGCGCGACCGTGCCCGATATATCTGGGAGCAGCTTCAAAAGCCTGAGGACGAGCGTCTCATGCATGACCCCAAGCGGGACAACCGTCAACGGCTGTACAAGCCCTGAGCAGCCGCGCCGATTTGGGAGACGCGCTCACTGGGCCCTACAGGTCCGAGACCTGAGAGGCGCCTCCGCGCTCTTGTTTTCCGAGGCGATTCAAATCTCCAGCGGAAGCGGCTTGAGATCACCGCGCTCTAAAAGATATTCATTCCAAGGACATCGACCAGCAGGACACGCAAGAAAAACATCGCCGCGATGCATCCAAAGAAAAGGCGCACGGTGTCGGGATTTCCGTCTGCATCGCGATAGCGGATACCGTGAAAAGCGATAAAACCTGTCGCCATGAGAAACACCACGTTGATCGGCAACTCCCAAGCCGCCGGCAGATCGAACATCGAAATTTGCGCCCCGGTTGTCTTGCTGGTTTCTCCAAACTTTGCGCCTGCTCGGTGACAGCCGAAAGCCATACTCTCTTCGCGGCCAGAGAATACGCTGTCCCGAGGCCTGATAGCAAATCCAAATACTTATTGCATAACGGACGGATTGTCCGCGTGAGCGAATGGCCTCCGCAAACGCCAACCGCCCCTCCCCCCGTTGACCAGGGAAGGGGCGGTGTTTAAGCGAAAGCCCGTTTACCGGTAAGGCTTGAACGCTTAGTCGGCCATAACGCCATTGTTGTCACGGCCTTCGTAGTCCGGTGCATTCTCAATATCTTCCTGAGTGAATTGCGTCCGAATCTCTTCCTGATCGGCGTGGACATCCACGGCGTCCCACTCAACGGCGACGGTCTTCTCGCCCATGCCGAGGAACCCGCCGGTGGAGAGCACCAGGGCTTCGATTTCACCCTCCTCGTTCACCAGCACATCCTCAATGGAGGCGATCTCCTCATCACCTTCGCCGAGCACCGTGTAGCCCGTCAGCTCGTCAAGCTCGAAGGAGCGTTCCGGAGCCCGCGTCAGAAACTCGCCTTCGCGGTCCATCTCGGCGCGCTCATCGGTCTCCATCTCGGTGTCGCGCTCGGTCTCGGCCCGCTCATCGGCGTCCATCTCAGTGTCGCGCTCGGTCTCGGCCCGCTCATCGGCGTCATGGTCGGCATCCATGTCGGTCTGAGCGCCGGTCTGATCCTGCGTACCAGTAGTGTCCTGACCGGACTCCATCTCGGTTTGAGCGCCAGTACCTTCCTGGGTCTCCATCGTCTCAGTGTCTGCGGCCGCCATGGCCGGGAAGGCCAGCAGGCCAGCTGTCGCAACAGTCGCCATGTACTTACGTGTGCGCATTTTCGACTCCTTCATGTGCGTTTTCAGTCACGACCATCGTTGGGTCTAAGCACCTTATGAACAGACGCGTTTCTAGTTCCTTCCGGATTCCGATTATTTATCTACTCCCTGGTATTAATTACTTCTGATTAGAATGGTTTTCTGTTCTGTCGGTAACAACATCTTCGTTACGCGTCCTTCTATTTTTACCGCGACAGGAGATTCCCTAGAGTCCGCTGGATATTGGCAGGGAGAAAAAGAGGTCATGATTAACGGTATGATAACTATAAAGGGGTATGCTGCCGCTCTGAAGGTCAGATAGCGGGGTTCGGAGCATGCGGCACATCATTCTTTTAGCGCTCGTGATTGCGCTGTTCGCACCCGGCCCCCTTCATGCAGAAGGTTACCGGCTACTCTCTTTAGAAGGCCGCGTCCTGAAGTGGGGCGCACCGGAGTTCGGAAGCGGCAGCACGGTTACCTATGGCTTCGTTCAGGGAGAACAGTCCTTCGATGACGCGATCAACTGCCGCCAACTCGTTGCGATGGATAAACTGCTGAGCCGCTGGTCCATCGACTTGGCCGAGTTTGAAGCCGCCGTCGGAGAAGCCTTCGCCATCTGGTCCAGAGCGGCCGACTTGCAGTTCCGCCGGGCGCGGGGAGAAGAACAGGCCGATATCATGCTCGGCGGACAGGCCGTGCCGAGGGGAATCGCCTTTGCCAACGTGAGCTACGATATCGAGTCCGCGGCGGACGGCCTGGCTTCGCTCGAGCAGGCTCTGATCTGTCTCAACCCACTGGCCCCGTGGCAGCTTGACGAACGAGCGGATGGGCCGAAGGGCTTCAGCTTGCCCATAGTCCTGGCCCACGAGATCGGCCACGCGATCGGGCTGGACCACCCTGGGCCGAGCGGCCAACTTATGGGATATAGCTATCAGGAAGAGATCACTGGTCTAATGCCGGGCGATATCGCTGGCGCGCAGCGTCTCTACGGTCCGCCATCTCCACACCCGGTCCCTAAGCCCGCAAGCCCTTCACGGTGAAGGCGGCCGGTAGCCGCGTACCAAGGCGACGACCAGCGACGCTACAAAGAGCACCAGGAAAACCACGAAGAGCACCTGCGCGATCCCTGCGGCAGCGGACGCGATGCCACTGAATCCGAAGACTGCGGCAATCAGTGCGACTATAAAAAACGTAAGAGCCCATCCTAGCATCGCGACCTACGGTCCTCCTGCGCTGTCGATCCATAAGGATGACAATACTAGAGCGTGTTTCGCCTTTCGCGCTGCACGAAACCGCCGAGCGTACAGCCGTTATACACGCGCACTGCCGTTACGGTTCCACGCGACCCTCCGCCAAACGCCGCCCCCGGTAGCAGTCAAAGCGCCCGTCTTCATATCCGCTTGGCTGCTGGGATAAGAGGATGTGAGATTTGGTTTCGTGGGGTGCGCAGGCTCTATTTGCCAATATTCCAGGATACGTTCCGGGGCCGTGCGTTGCATCGCGACAAGCTCCGCAAAAACTGCGCTGGAGCGGTCAAGTCATTGAAATAATGGTGGGCCCGCCAGGATTCGAACCTGGGACAACGCCGTTATGAGCGGCGGGTTCTGACCGCTGAACTACGGGCCCTCGTCCTTTTAGGACCGGCCAATTGAACCGGGTGCTTGTTCCAATTGACCATCCCGAAACCACCGTTTGGACTGGGGCACCTTATAGCAAGCGCGTTCGCGCAGGTCACGCGCTTTTCCGGCGTGAGACGGCTCCTCGAGGTCGCCCCCGCCCGCATTGGCTCCTGCCTGGACGAGAGGAAGCTTACGACCGGTCCAGCGGCGCTTCCCTAGAGGATCTGGCTCAGGAAGAGCTTCGTGCGCTCATGCTGCGGATTGCTGAAGAACGGCTCCGGCGTGTTTTCTTCGACGATCTGGCCTTCGTCCATGAAGATTACGCGGTCGGCCACCGTGCGCGCGAAACCCATCTCGTGGGTCACGACCAGCATTGTCATTCCGGTACTCGCCAGCCCCACCATGACATCCAGCACCTCCTTGATCATCTCGGGATCGAGCGCAGAGGTCGGCTCGTCGAACAGCATGACCCGGGGGTTCATACACAGCGAGCGGGCGATCGCGACACGTTGCTGCTGTCCGCCGGAGAGTTGGCCCGGGTACTTATTCGCCTGCTCGGGGATGCGCACCCGCTCCAAATACTTCCGCGCCGTCTCCTCTGCCTCGCGCTGCGGACGCTTCTGCACCCAGATCGGACCGAGCGTGCAATTCTGAAGCACGGTCAGGTGCGGGAAGAGGTTGAAGTGCTGAAACACCATCCCGACTTCGCGGCGGATTGTCTCGACCTTTTTCACATCGTTCGTCAACTCGATACCATCGACGACGATTTGCCCCGCCTGATGCTCCTCAAGACGGTTGATGCAGCGAATCAACGTCGATTTACCGGAGCCGGAGGGTCCACAGACGACGATCCGCTCGCCTTGCTTCACCTTCAGGTTGATGTCCCGAAGCACGTGGAACTGCCCGAACCACTTGTTCACGCCGTTCATCTCGATGATGTTGTCCATACCCGGCTTGGGTGCGTGACGCGCCGCCTCCGCAATTTTAGGGTCAATCTCGGTCGAGACTTGCTTGCTCATTTTTCACTCCACGGGCGCATGCGCTGTCAGCGCTTGTGGCCTGTATTGAGAACACGTTCCAGATACTGACTATACTTCGACATGTAGTAGCAGAAGACCCAGTATATCAGCGCCACAAAGATATAGGCTTCAACGAAGAACCGCCGCCATTCCGGATCGGCAAAGGACTGGCGCGTTGCAAGCAACAAATCAGTCAAGCTAATAATCGCCACAAGAGAGGTGTCCTTGAAGAGGCCCAGGTAGGTATTCACGATCGGCGGGATAGAGATGGTCAAAGCCTGTGGCAGGATTATCTTTCGCTGCATCTGCCAGTAGCTAAGTCCCAGGGTATGCGCCGCTTCATACTGTCCCTTCGGCAGCGCTTGCAGACCGCCGCGTATCACCTCCGCCAAATAAGAGGAGACGAACACGATGATGGCGACCTGCGCCCGCAACACCGCGTCGATGCTCACGCCCGAAGGCATGAAAAGCGGCAGCATGAAGGACGCCATGAAGAGAAGCGTGATCAGCGGCACCCCTCGGATCAGCTCGATGTAACCGACACAGATCGCTTTGATGATCGGCATGTCCGAGCGCCGCCCAAGGGCCAGCAGCACCGATATCGGGAAAGCCACGGCGATGCCGACGAAGGCGAGCATCAAGGTCAGCGGCAGGCCGCCCCACAACTCCGTTCGCACCGGCCGCAGTCCGAAGACACCGCCACCGAGCAGGGTGATATAGATGAACAGCGTCGCGATCCAGACGCCCACCATCCACGGCTGCCAAAAGCGCCGTATGCAGCTCAACAGCGCCACCGACACAATTAGAATCATCGCGATCAGGGGCCGCCATTGCTGGTCGAACGGATATGTCCCGAACAGGATCTGGCGGTATTTAAGCCGAATGAAACTCCAGCATGCGCCATCTGCTTCGCGGCAAACGTCCGGCCCGACCAGACCCCAGACCGCATCGATGAACAGCCAGCGGATGAGCGGCGGAACCGTCTCGATCAGGAAATAAAGTGCGAGCAGTGTCAGCGCCGTGTTGAACCAGCTATTGAACAGGTTGGCGCGCGCCCACCCCAGTGCACCGCTTTCCTTTCGTGGCGGAGGCTGTTCCGGCTTGTAATCGTTCGCAACGAAAGACATGGCCTTAGCGCTCCACCAACGCGATGTTCTTGTTGTACCAGTTCATGAAGAAACTGATGGAGAGGCTGAAGAACAAGTAGCAAGCCATCATGATCGAGATACACTCGATGGCCTGCCCCGTCTGGTTAAGCGTGGTATTGCCGACCGAAACGAGGTCCGGATAGCCAATCGCGACCGCCAGCGAGGAGTTCTTGGTCAGGTTCAAGAACTGGCTGGTGGTTGGCGGGATAATGATCCGTAGCGCTTGCGGCAATAGAACGAGCCGCAACACGAACGACCGTTTGAGCCCCAACGACGACGCGGCTTCCGTCTGGCCCCAGGGGACGGCGAGGATGCCTGCCCGCACGATTTCCGCAATGAACCCGGCAGTATAGAACGTGAGCCCAAGCAAAAGCGCGAGGAACTCCGGCGACATCGCCGCTCCCCCGACAAGGCGGAAGGCGCCCAGCTCCGGCATGTCGACCGCCATCGGTGCACCGCCGATAAGCCAGACGATTACCGGGAAACCGAGGAGAAATCCCACGAAGGGCAAGAAAAGACGCGGCTCCACCCCTGTCTGCGCCTGCTTTTGCTTGGCCCAGCGGTAATAGGCGTAACAAGCGCCAAGCGCCACCAGGATGCTCAGCAACATCCACGGGTGAATCCAGTGAGCAATTGGCGCAGGATACTGCAGGCCGCTTCGACTGAGGTAGGTTCCCGGCAGAATTGCCACTGCATCTCGCGAAGCCGGAAGCGCGGCGCTGATTAAGCCGTACCAGAAGAAAAGCTGCAAGAGCAGTGGGACATTGCGCATGACTTCAACATAAATCGAAGCGAGCTTGGCGATCAGCCAGTTGCTCGACAGGCGGGCAACCCCCGCGATCGTGCCGAGGATCGTCGCCAACACGATGCCGATGAGGGCAACGCGCAGGGTGTTTGAAATACCCACCAGGAAGGCGCGGCCATAGCTGTCAGACGCAGCGTAATTTACGAGTGTCGTCTCGCCGATGTAAAAGCCTGCTTCGGACTGAAGGAAACCGAAACCGGTCCGGATCGACCGCTGCTCCAAGTTCGTCATTGTATTCGAGACCAAGTAGACGGCGAGAAGGATCACTCCGCCCAATACCAGCACCTGATAAATGATCGCACGAATGCGCGGATCACGCAGGAATGCCGTCGACTCCCGTGGTCCGGGCCCTGCCCCGCCACGGCGCGCAGCCTGCTCGGCCATTGCTACTGCCCTGTGTTCTTAAGAAAACACGCAACCGTTCCGGACCACCAGGGTCCGGAACGGCAAGGTGCTTATGCTTAGCGGATCGGCATGGAGTACATGAGTCCGCCGTCCGTCCAGAGCGCGTTGACGCCACGCTCAAGGCCGAGCGGCGTATCGACACCGACGTTCCGCTCGAAGATTTCGCCATAATTGCCGACTTGGCTGACGATATCGTAAGCCCAGTCGTTTTCGAGGCCGAGCAGATCCGCTAGATCACCGGTCACACCGAGCACGCGCTGCACGCCCGGATTGTCGCTGTTCTCCCGAAGCTCGTCGACATTCTCGGAAGTAATACCGAGTTCCTCGGTTTCGATCAGCGCGTAATTCACCCACTTGGCGATGGCGAACCACTGGTCGTCGCCACGGCGCACGGAGGGACCGAGCGGCTCCTTCGAGATCGTCTCGGGCAGGATGACGTAGTCTTCCGGGTTCTCGGCATCGACGGAACGAATGGCGGCGAGGCCCGACATGTCCGTCGTATACACCTGGCAGCGGCCGCCGAAGAAGGCGTTCAGGGACTCTTCAAAGCCCTCGAACACCACCGGCTGAAGATCCATGTCATTCGCGCGGAAGAAGTCGGCGAGGTTCAGTTCAGTTGTCGTGCCGGTCTGCACGCAGACTTCCGCGCCGCTGAGATCGTGCGCGCTCTCCACACCCAGGTCAGCAGGGACCATGAAGCCCTGGCCATCGTAGAAGGTCACGCCGACGAAGTGGATGCCCAGCCCGGCGTCGCGGGTCGTGGTCCACGTCGTGTTGCGCGACAGCACGTCGACCTCGCCCGACTGCAGGGCGGTAAAGCGCGCCTGCGCGGAAAGCGGTACATACTCCACCTTATCGGCATCGCCCAAAACCGCCGCCGCGAGCGCACGGCAATAGTCGACATCGAGTCCGGTCCAGTTGCCTTGATCGTCCGCGATGGAGAACCCGGCGAGACCCACGTTCACGCCGCAGCGCAATGCATCGCGGTCCTGAACCTGGTTGAGTGTCTGGGCCTGAGCGTACGAGCCGGAGAAACCGATCAGCGCAACCGCCGCAGCCGCAGCTAGCCACTTTGTTTGTGTCATTGGGAGCCTTCCCTGTATTATTATGCTGTTTTAAAGTATTGAGCCATTCCCGCGTCCGCGTGTTGAGCACCGACAAAGATCGTTTTTGGTCCGAACCGCGCTTCAAAGCGCACGCTTCCCGCGAGTCGACCAAGAAAAGATGTCCCATCGTGCGGCGAATTGCAACTCTCGTTCTTGTGCACGCAGAACGTTCGTTCTCCTACTCACGGATCGTTCCGGGCCGCTTTCCGATCATCGGGCTTGGCAGGCGCATCAAAGGGATGGAAAGATCGCATCGTATTCACAGTCCTCATGGAGAAGAGCCCGGCATGACAGGCAAGACGCGGAAGCCCGCAACACGACTCGCCCACCTTGGCTCCGACCCTGCCCGCTTCGCCGGTGCGGTCAATCCGCCGGTGTTTCGCGCCTCCACCATTTTGGCGCCCGACCTTGCGACTTACGAAACGGATAACCGGCAGCGTTTCGAGCAAGGGGAAACGGTGTACGGCCGCTTTGGAACGCCCACGCACAGGGCCCTGGAACAGGCGCTGACGGAGCTTGAGGGCGGTGCCGATACTCTGCTCTACCCGTCCGGCCTGTCGGCCGTCGTGACCGCGTTGATGACTGTATTGAACAGCGGCGATCACCTGCTCATGGTTGACAGCGTGTACGGCCCCACGCGGAAGGTCTGCGAGGGCACGCTCAAGCGAATGGGAATCGCCACCACCTACTACGACCCGACCACCTCGACGGAGGCGCTTAAGACACTGATCCGTCCGGAGACGAAAGCGATATTCCTCGAATCCCCTGGCTCGATGACATTCGAGATGCAGGACGTCCCCGGGCTGACCGCGACGGCCAAAGCGGCGGGGCTGACTGTCTTGATGGACAACACCTGGGCCACACCGCTGCACTTCCAGCCGTTGCGCCACGGGGTCGATCTGTCGATCCAGGCGGCGACGAAGTATATCGTCGGCCATGCCGATGCGATGCTGGGCGCGGTCACCGCGAACGCGGACTGGGCCAAGCCGCTGCGCGCGACGACCTACGAACTCGGTGTTTGTCCCGGCCCCGACGATGCCTACCTGGGCCTGCGCGGTCTGCGCACGATGCAGGTGCGCCTCGCCCGTCATGCCGAGACGTCGCTTGCGCTTGCGCGCTGGCTGGAACAGCGGCCCGAAGTGGATCGCGTGCTGCATCCGGCGCTGCCGGGCGCTCCGGGACACGCGATCTGGGCCCGCGACTTCACGGGTAGCTGCGGTCTTTTCGGCGTGGTTCTGTCGCGCGCCTATCCGCGCAGGGCGGTAGGCGCGATGCTGGACGGCCTGGAGTTGTTCGGGATCGGATCGAGTTGGGGCGGTTTCGAAAGCCTCGCGATCGCCTGCTATCCGCAAAGCCAGCGCACGGTGAGCCGCTGGGAAGCGCCGGGGCCGTTGCTGCGCCTGCACGCGGGGCTGGAGGACTCCGGCGACCTGATCGCCGACCTCGACGCAGGTTTTCAGCGCCTCGAGGAGGCGGCGGAAGCCGGGTGATGCGTGCGGCGACCGGACCGCCTCTGCGTGAGCGGGAAGCGGCTTCTTATGCAGCGCCC
>SKZV01000028.1 GCA_007127165.1 Rhodovibrio sp.
AAAAATCATGACAGACGCATGAAGTTTCCGGTGCCGCGTGGCTGGTCCTTGTCATTCGCTCTCAGGTGTCGTATCTCATAAAGGTCGCTGGCGAGAGCATCGCCACGGTAACGGGAGAGATAGCACGGAGCGGGGTCTTGAACGTCCCGACAAATGCTTTTCCAGCTCTTGTTCTCAACGCTGATTTTCGGCCGTTGAGTTACTTCCCCCTGTCGGTGTGGCCTTGGCAGGACTCGGTCAAGGCCGTCTTCCTCGAGCGTGTCAACATTGTCAGCGAGTACGAGCAGACGGTGTCTTCGCCGTCGTGTGAGATACGACTGCCAAGCGTGATCTCGCTGAAGGAATACGTCCCGCTCAACCGCCGCCCGGCCTTCACCCGCTTCAATGTGTTTCTACGCGACGGCTTCCGCTGCCAGTATTCCGGCATCCGCATGCCGACCGAGCGGTTGACCTTCGACCATGTCATCCCGCGCTCGCGCGGCGGCCGCACCTCGTGGGACAACGTCGTCGCCGCCTCCGCCGAAATGAACCTGCTCAAGGCCAATCGCACGCCGCGGGAAGCTGGCATGACACTGCTGCGCACGCCGGTGCAGCCGACGGTTTACGAACTTCAGCGCCACGCGCGCAGGTTCCCGCCGAACTACCTGCACGAGAGCTGGAACGACTTTCTGTACTGGGACACCGAACTGGAAGACTAGCTCCAGCTCGGTCAGTACCGCAGCGGCGCGAAAAGCTGGCCGTTGGGCAGCGGCGCGAAACTTTTCATGTCGGTCGAGGGCTTGCCGAAGAGGTAGCCCTGGACGTGGTCGCAACCGCAGGCGCGCACGAACTCCAACGCTTCCCGGCTGTCGATCATCTCGGCCACCGTCTCCACGCCCATCTTGCGGCAAAGTTCCGTCAGCGCGGACAGGAAGGCCCGTCCCTTGGGCGCGGTCAAGGCGTTGCGGATCGCCGCACCGTCGATTTTGACGGCATCGACGTCGAGCTTGCTGAGATACTGGAAGCTCGCCGCACCGGCCCCGAAGTCGTCGAGGCTGACCTGAAATCCCCGCCCTCGCAGGTCCTGGATAAAGTCGTTGGCATCCTGAAGCTCGGCGATCCGGGCGGACTCGGTAATCTCGAACATTAAGCGGCCCTTAACCCAGTCGTGCTCCTCCAGAAGCGCTTGCAGACCCTTCTGATACTCCGGGTGCAGCAGGGACCGCCCCGAGACGTTCACCGCGATCCGGAAGCGGTTGCCGTTTCGCGGCAGGCGGGACATCCGCTCGATCACCTTGCCCGCCATCGCCAGATCCAGCCAGTGGATCAACCCGGTTTCCTCGGCGAACTGGATCAACTGAAACGGCGACTCCTCGCTCCGCTCCCCACCGCGGAAGCGGCACAGCGCCTCGAAGTGGTGGACCTGTCCGGAGCGCGCATGGACGATCGGCTGCATCGCGACGTTGAAGCGGCCAAGCTGCACCAGTTCTCGAAACTGGGAAATCCGCGTGACGGTGCGCCCGACAAGCTCCGACATGCGCCCCGCCAGCGTACCGAGACTGACATCCTCGCTGCGGCTGAACTCGTTCATCGTGTAGGTCAGTCCGCGCGCAAGGTCGTACTCGTCGATGCTGTCCCGGTCGCCGCACGCGATGGCCGCGGTGTCCACTGTGACCCCCAGGCTGCCGCCCCCCATGGCTTCGGCGATCTGCGCGACCTCCTCGCGCAGCCGGGACATATCCGCCCCCGGCGGTGTCAGCGCGCCGTACTTGCCGGGGGATAGCGCAACCGCGCACTCTCCATCCACCGACCAGGCGCGCAGGCACGCGCCGATGTTGGCGGCAAGTCGCTGCCGGTCAACCGGCGGAAGGCTCTCCATCAGCGGTTCGGCGTTCGACATCGATACCAGCGCAAGCTCGGCCGGAGGTTCGCCCTCGCCGCCGGACTTCAAGCGCGTCGCGGCCTTCCGGCTGAAACCGGAGGACTCCAGCAGGCCGCTCGCGGCGGTCGATTCGTCGCCCTCTCCCGGGTGTTCGCTCGCAAGGCGGCTGCGCATCGCGATATAGAGGCTGGTTTCACCGGCGCGGGTCAGCCCGTGGCCGGTCATGGCGACTCGGAACCGCCGCCCTTGCGGACCGCGCAAGCGCACTATGGCCTCTTCCAGGCGGCCATGGCGCGCGATAAGCAAGAGTAAATGGTCGAGCATCGCATGATCTTCGGGTGCGACCACATTGTGCAGCGGCTGGCCGTTCAAGGACTCCGCCGTCACCCCGAGCAGCGGCTCCATAGCTCCGGCGGCAAACCGAATCTGCCCGTCCTCCACCTGAAACAGCAGGTCGGCCCAGCAGAAAGCCAGCGCCAGATAGCAGTCGCGTTCGCTGCGCCAGCGTTCCGCGCTCATGTCAGCCGGTTCCGTTCCATTGCTTTCAGATACTTAACTGTTCGCGAAATACATTAAGAAAGGCTAAACTTTTACCCCCGCGGACCAATCGGCGGTAGCCGGAGAACGCGCGCCCCAAGCCGCAAAAGCGGTCAACGCGAGCGACAGCAAACCGTTATAACCAGCCATCGAAATTCCGGCAAAGGTCCAGGCAGGCTCGTCGCAAGGCACCACCTGCTGCCGCGTCTCCAGCATCGCCAGCACTTCCTGCGTACTCAATCCCGCCTCCAATCCCGCTGCGCAGCCCGACAGACCCACCCACCAACCTTGCTCGACGCCGACGTGGAAGCCCGCGATGCCCGCGCCGGTGGCAAAGGCCAACGCGGCCAGCGCAAGACTGACTCGCCGCAATACCGGCCGCGTTGCGAATATGGCCCCGAAGACGCCGAGCGCAATCGCAACCGCATAGGGATAGCGCTGCCAGATGCAAAGTTCGCAGGGCCAGAGCCCGAAACCGTATTGCGAGACGAGCGCCACGGCGAGGCTCGCGGCGCTTACGGCGACGATCGCCGCGGGTATGGCCCAGGGGGCATTCGACCAAGGTAGGCTCTGCATGAGAGGGTCTAATTCCTTCGGCTCTGGAAGCGGCGCTCTGGTTACAGCATGTAATGTGCCACGAGGAAACCGCCAAACAACAAAACGAAGAACAGAACGGTCAAAAGCGCAAGGTGGCGCTCGATGAACATTCGAATCGGCGGCCCGAAGTACCAGAGCAAGCCACAGAGGATAAAGAACCGTCCGCCGCGCGACGCTACCGAAGCCAGGACGAACACAACCGGGTTGAGCGTCAGGACACCGCTGGCGATCGTGATGACCTTATAGGGAAACGGCGTGAATCCCGCCGCCGCAACGAACCAGAAGCCCCACTCCTGGTAGAACCCCCGGAACTCCTGGAACTGCTCGGTATAGCCGTAGAAGGCCAGAATCGGCTGGCCAAGCTGCTCGAAGAGGAAATATCCGATGGCATAGCCGAGCAGCCCGCCCGCCACCGAGGCGATGGTGCAAACAGTGGCGATCAGCCAGGCTTTCGTCCGCTCCGCCAGCACCATCGGGATGATGAGAACATCGGGCGGAATCGGAAAAACCGAACTCTCGATAAAGGAAATTCCGGCAACGGCGGGCAATGCATGGCGATGCCCCGCCTGTTTCATGGTCCAGTCGTAAAGGCGTCTGAGCATCGGCCACCCGTTCCTCGCCTGGAAAGCGCTTCGTTTAACAGGCGGCCGGGTTGCGGGCAACGGAATTGACCTCAAGGCGGACCCGTTGAACCAGCGGGCGAACCGCCTGCTCGGCAAGCCGCGAATCAGGCTGCAAGTGCTGCTAACGGTGCGAAAGCGAAAAAACGTCGATGCGACACGGCCCGAAAGCACTCGCGGCACTTGGCAGCGCCTGATTTCGCCGTTATATCTGTGCGCCGTGAACGGCTGACGGCCCCTGTGGCGGAACTGGTAGACGCGCGCGACTCAAAATCGCGTTCCGCGAGGAGTGCAGGTTCGAGTCCTGCCAGGGGCACCACCGTCCAAACCCGAAACCGGCCGCCGCCAACGTGACGCCGGCCGGATGTCTCAAGACGGCGGAGCTTCCCGCTCAGTCGTCGTCCTTGTCCCAGTTCATCGTGCGCTTCACGGCCTTCTTCCAGCCCTTGTAGAGGCGGTCCCGCTCGCTTTGCTCCATGGCCGGGTGGAATTCGCGTTCGAGCGTGCCCTTGCGGGTCAACTCGTCCTTCTTCCAGAACCCGACAGCCAAACCGGCCAGGTAAGCAGCCCCGACAGCCGTGGTTTCGGTGACGTGCGGACGCTCCACCGGAACGTCCAGCATGTCCGACTGGAACTGCATCAGAAGGTTGTTGGCCGCCGCGCCGCCGTCGACGCGCAGCGACTTGAGCGAGATGCCCGAATCCGCCTCCATCGCGTCGATGACGTCCTTGGTCTGGTAGGCCAAGGACTCCAGCGTGGCGCGAACGATGTGCTCCTTCTTGGAGCCCCGCGTCAGGCCGAAGATCGCGCCCTTGGCGTACATATCCCAGTAAGGCGCGCCCAGGCCCGCAAAGGCCGGAACCACGTAGACCCCGCCGTTGTCCGACACCTTCCCCGCGAAGTATTCGGAATCTTCCGCCGAATCGATCAGCTTCAACTCGTCGCGCAGCCACTGGATCGCCGCGCCGGAGATGAAGATTGAACCCTCCAACGCGTACTCGACCTTGCCGTCCAGGCCCCAGGCGATCGTGGTGAGCAGCCCCGACTTCGAAGGAATGGCGTTCTCGCCGGTGTTCATCAGCAGGAAGCAGCCGGTGCCGTAGGTGTTCTTCACCATGCCCTTGTCGAAACAGGTCTGGCCGAACAGCGCCGCCTGCTGGTCGCCCGCGATGCCGGCAATGGGGATCTGCGCGCCGCCGAAGGTGTGCTCCTCGGTGACGCCGTAGACCTCACTCGAAGGCTTCACCTGCGGCAGCATCGACGCGGGCACGCCGAGTTCCTTCAGCATCTGCTCATCCCACGCCAGCTCGCGGATGTTGTAGAGCAGCGTACGCGACGCGTTCGAATAGTCGGTGACGAAGGACTGCCCGCGCGTCAGGTTCCAGATCAGCCAGGTGTCCATCGTCCCGAACAGCAGATCGCCGCGCTCCGCCTTCTCCCGCGCGCCCTCCACATTGTCGAGCAGCCACTTCACCTTGGTGCCGGAGAAGTAGGCGTCGACCACGAGGCCGGTCGTCTCCTTGATGTAGGACTCCAGGCCGCGCGCCTTCAGGTCGTCGCAGATCGGCGCGGTGCGGCGGTCCTGCCAGACGATGGCGTTGTGGATCGGGCGGCCGGTGTGGCGGTCCCAAACCACCGTGGTCTCGCGCTGGTTGGTGATGCCGATGGCGGCGATCTCGTCGGTGCGGATGCCGTGCGTCTCCAGGACTTCGCGGGCGACGCCCATCTGCGAGCCCCAGATCTCCATCGCATCGTGCTCGACCCAGCCCGGTTGCGGGTAATACTGCGTGAACTCTTTTTGAGCGACACCGACGATGTTGACATCCTTGTCGAAGACGATGGCGCGGCAGCTCGTGGTTCCCTGGTCAAACGCCAGGACGTATTTCTTGCTCATGATAGAACCTCCCCTTCGCTTCGGGCGACTTAGCTAACCCGCTGTAGCGCCACGCTTCACGTCATCGACGCCGTGGAGATAATCGGCAACCCGGGCGGCCGTGCCTTCGGGCACGTGCAGACCGAGCTTCGAACGCCGCCATAGCAGGTCGTCCGCCGTCTCCACCCACTCGTGTCGAACCAGATAGTCGATTTCGGCTGCGTAAAGGCCGCCGCCAAGGTCGCGGCCCAGACCCTGCAGGTCGCCAGCCTCGCCGATCAGCGTGTCAAGGCGGGTGCCGTAGGCGCGGCCGTAGCGGCGCGCAAGCTCCGGCGGGAGCCAGGGATGGCGCTGCCGGACCTCCCGCATGAAGGCTTCGAAATCCGCATCGGCAATGTCGCCGCCCGGCAAATGCGCGCGCTCCGTCCAGGCCTCTCCCGCACCCGAGCGGGCACTCTCCGGCAAGAGCGGCACGAGTTTCGTCAGCGCATGCTCGGCCAGCTTTCGATAGGTGGTGATCTTGCCGCCGAAGATCGACAGCATCGGCGCTGCGCCCTCGCCGCCGTCGATGTCGAAAGAATAATCGCGCGTGACCGCCGAGGCGTTTAGGTTCGCCGCATCGTCGTCGAACAAGGGACGCACCCCGGAATAGCTCCAGACCGCATCCTCCGGGCGCACCTGCGTTTTCAGGTAGCGGTTGACCGAGGTGCAGATGTAGGCCGCTTCCTCCGCGTCGATCTCGACCTTTTCGTCCGGCGTGTGGTCCCAGGCCTTATCCGTGGTGCCGAGCAGCGTGTAGTTGCGCTCGTAGGGGATCGCGAAAATAATCCGGCGATCTTCGTTTTGGAAAATGTAAGCCTGTTCACCTTCGAAAAGGCGCGGGACCACCAAATGGCTCCCCTTGACCAGACGCAGGCCCGCCGGGCGGTTCGCCCGCGCCACGCCCGCCAGCACGTCCCGCACCCAGGGGCCTGCGGCATTGACCACCGCATGCGCCGACACCTCATAGACGGGAGCGCCGCCGCCCGGCTGCAAGCGCACGCGCCACAGTCCATTCTCGCGGCGCAGGCTTTCGCAACGGGTGCGCGTCAGGACCTCAGCCCCGCGCTCGCGCGCATCCATTGCGTTCAGGACGACGAGGCGGCTGTCTTCCACCCAGCAATCGGCGTAGGTGAAACCCTTGACGAAGGTTTCCTTCAACGGCGCGCCGAGCGGGTCCTTGCGAAAGTCGACACCGCGCGAAAGGGGAAGGCGCTTGCGCCCGCCAAGATGATCGTAAAGGAACAGGCCGAGGCGCACCATCCAGGCGGGGCGCAAACCCTTGTCGTGCGGCAATACGAAGGTAAGCGGCCAGATTAAGTGCGGCGCGGCGGCCAGCAGCACCTCGCGCTCCATCAGCGCCTTGCGGACGAGACTGAACTCGTAATATTCGAGGTAGCGCAGTCCGCCGTGGATCAGCTTCGTGCTGGCCGAGGAAGTCCCCTGTGCGAGGTCCCCCTGCTCCACCAGGGCGACGCGCAGCCCGCGTCCGGCTGCGTCGCGGGCAATCCCCGCACCGTTGATGCCGCCTCCGACGATCAAAAGGTCGTATGGCGCGTTCTTTCCGCTTCGAGCGTCCGTCACTGGCCTACCTCCGGAACCGTTTGTATCGGCGCCTGTGCCGAACCAGGGTCAGCGCCCCTTTTATTGCTTGGTTCCGAGAGTAATGTCGTTCAACAATTTTCGCAAATGAAAATTCGACACCTCCAATGGTGCAAAACGAACTTTCATTTATGCGCACCCGAAACGATGTCGCGCCCTAGACAGCCTGCCCTTGCAAGCGGGGCGCCGTGCCGTCGGCGTTGCTGCGCTGGTCGGGCGGCGGCGGATCTGCGACCCAGAGATCGACGCCGAGTTGGCGCAGCAGGTCCACCGTGTCCTGTGGCGGATCGCGATCCGTGAAAACGGCGTCCAACTGGCGCAGATGGCCGAGGCGGACCATCGCGGGGCGGCCGAATTTCGTGTGATCGGCACAGAGGAACACCTTGCGCGAGTTCTCGATGATCGCCTGGGCCACCCGCACTTCGCGGTAATCGAAGTCGAGCAGCGAACCGTCGCTGTCGATGCCGGAAATTCCGATAATGCCGTAGTCGAGCTTGAACTGCCGGATCAGGTCGATGGTCGGTTCGCCGACAAGGCCACGGTCGCGCCGCCGCACCACGCCGCCCGCGACGATCACCTCGAAGTCCTGCTTTTCGCTCAGCATCGTGGCGACGTTCAGGTTGTTCGTAACCACGCGCAGGCCCTGGTGTCCCATCAAGGCGCGCGCGACCTCTTCCGTGGTGGTGCCGATGTTGATGAAGAGTGACGCGCCGTCGGGAATCTGCTCGACGACCAGCCGGGCGATCACCTGCTTTTCCGGCAGCCAAAGGATGCGGCGGTCGCTGTAGGCGAGATTCTCAACGCTGGACGCAAGCCCAGCCCCGCCATGGTAGCGGCGCAGCGCGCCAACTTCGCACAACTGATTGATATCGCGCCGAATCGTCTGCGGCGTGACGCCGAAGTGCCGGGCCAGCGCGTCAATCGAGGCAAAACCGCGCTGGCGGACAAGCTCGACTATCTGTTCTTGGCGTTCGTTCATGATCTCGCGGCACTATCCCTAAAAGCCTGGAGGCAACCTGAATCTTCGCGAATAGCGCTGGGCAGAGCAAGGGAAAACGCCTTCATACGAACATAAACGAACGCCAGATCACACGATTGGCGGCAGACTCATGTCCTATTCCGAAAATGGTCTCGTCTGCCTCGCAGGGCCACGGCGGAATTTGCTATACTTGGCGATACGAGTTGACATGGATCAATGGACCGCCTTCCACACTGCGCCAAACTTAAATTGCATCGAATGGTTTGGAGGATACAGGCACGCCGCTATCCCGGAGGCGCCGATCCGCCTCATTCCTGCGAAGGCTCCTTCCCTGGGGCGCCGAGGGGCCTGACGCAACGAAGGATCCAATGCCGTTCCTGCTTCGGGCCTGCATAAGGGCCCGTTTGCGCGGCGGTGCCGGTACGGTCACGATGAGCGCCGCCCGGCCGCTTGCCGACACCGCCGCGCTTTTGTCCTCACGCGCCCACCTTGGCGCCACGTCAGATCAAGATAGCAGAAGGGCCGCCCCGAATGGGACGGCCCTTACTCATCGCGTCGCTACGCGCATCCCCGTTAGGGAA
>SKZV01000161.1 GCA_007127165.1 Rhodovibrio sp.
CCGGAACGCCGCTGGGCGGTCATCAACGGGCTGTTCCTCGCAATGGGCGGGCTGGGCGCGATCACCTCCACCCTACCGGTGGAGGCGCTTTTGCAAGTGACCGACTGGCGCGGCCTGTTTGTGCTTCTCGCGGCGGCGACCTTTGGCGTTTCGCTGCTGATTTTCCTGGTGGTGCCGGAGCGGAAATCGTTCCGCCACGCTCCGCCGTTGCACAGTCAACTCCAGGGCATTCGGGCGATTTACACGGATCGCTTCTTCTGGCGCATCGCGCCGGTCGCGTGCTTGTGCATGTCGACCAGTCTGTCGATCAACAGCCTCTGGGTCGGCCCCTGGCTCCGCGATGTCGGCGGGTTCGGGCGCGGCGACCTGGCCTCGACGCTGTTCTTCATGACCTGCGCGATGACCGCGGGCTTCATATTCTGGGGCACTTTGGCGGAACGCCTGGAACGTCGCGGAATTTCGGTCGCCGTCACCATGGGCTCCGGCACCGTTTTCTTTCTGACTGCGCTGCTTCTGTTGAGTGTCCAGTGGTCGCCGGACGCGCTCTGGCCCTGGATCTTTTTCGGCTTCTTCAGCAATGTGACGACGCTGGGTTACACGCTGCTGACCCGGCACTTTCCCCTCACCCATTCCGGCCGCGCGCAGACAGCCTTCAACGTGTTGGTGTTCATAGGAGCCTTTGCCACGCAGTACGCGATGGGCGGCATTATCGCGCTCTGGCCGCCGCTGGAGAGCGGGCGCGCGCCGCCGGAGGCCTACGTCGCGGCTTTCGGCGTTTTCACGCTGACCTGTAGCGCGGCTTTCGTCTGGTTCCTGGCGCAGGCGCGCCATGCGCCCACGGTCCACCGCAGAGGCGTCAACCGGAGCGCCCGCGCGACAGATAGCGGCCCTTTTGAAAGGTATCGAAGTGGCGGCCAAGGTCCGGATGACTGATCTGCCCGCCGCTCTCGTCCGGCTCCAGATGGCGTTCCGCCACATAGGTCGTGTGCGAGGCATCGTGCACCAAAACATGATACCAAGGCTTGTCCTTGGGCGGACGGCTCTTTGCCATCACGTCGTACCAAGTCTCACTGCCCTGAAAGGTCGGATCGACCTCGACCACCACGCCGCGGTAGTCGAATTTCCGGTGGTGAACCACCTGGCCGATCGCAAAGCGTGCTTTCTGCTCGTTCATATCGTAGCCCCGTCGCTGCCCCATGTTGCCGTACGACTGTTATGTGCCGATACGTACGCGCGGGCGCAAGGGCGGCTACCAAAAGAGAACGGATCATAGAGCTATGCGTCCGCGCCACGCCTGCCTTGATTCGCGCAATGAAGCCTTTCCGATTGCCGCGCCCGGTGGCATGAAGCACTGGTTGTACGCATATCGGGAGGACGGCGTTGGCGGGGGTTCATATTTCCGAGCACATGAAGGGACTGGCGATCACCAGCGCGGGAGTGCTGGTTCTCTCTCCGGACGCGCTGCTTTTACGTATGCTGTCCATCGATTCCTGGACCACGGTGATGTGGCGCAGCTTGCTGATGTCGCTCGTCCTGCTGGCGGCGATGGCCATTGTCGAGCGTGGGCGGCCATGGGCGGCGTTTCGAGGCGTTGGCCGCTGGGGGCTGCTCTCGTCGATATTGTATGCCGCGAACGCGACCAGCTTCGTCTATTCCATTCACAACACCGCCGTCGCCAACACACTGGTCATCATTGCCTGCTCACCGCTGATCGCAGCGGTCTTCAGCCGGATATTCCTGGGCGAGCGCGTGGCGCCGGAAACCTGGATCGCCACCACGCTGGTCGCCGTGGGCATTGCGGTTGTGTTCTGGGATGGGCTGGGGCGCGGGACGCTGCACGGCGATCTGGCGGCCTTGGCGACGGCGTTTTTCCTGGCCGGGAACTTCACGATCCTTCGGTTTCGCAAGCACATCAACATGATTCCGGCGACCGCGCTGGGCGGGTTTTGGGCGGCACTGGCGATGCTGGGACTCGGTCTTGCCGCGCCGTTTTCGCTGAACGAGCAGGACGTTCTGGTGATGGCGTTGCTTGGGCTGGTGGTGGTGCCGCTTGCCTTCGGGCTGATCACCATTGGGCCGCGCTACATCACCGCGCCCGAAGTCGGGCTTCTGTTGTTGCTGGAGACGGTGCTGGGGCCGCTCTGGGTCTGGCTGGCCTTGAACGAACGGGCGAGCGACACCGCGCTCATGGCGGGTGGTTTCGTCGTTGCGACCTTGCTGGTGTACTTCACCGTGCGCCTGCGACGCCAGCAAGGGCCGGTTTGGGTCCGTTCGTGACGCTTGCCGTCTGGACGCGGGGGGTCGGGCCGCCTACCTTTGAGGCATGGCAATTAAGCGGGTGCAGCGATGACCGGCGAGCGAAAAGTTCCCACGACCGGGGGCTCGAACGAGAGCGATATCCAGGACTTCCTGAACAAGGTGGCGTCCACCCCCAACGTGCGCCGGCCGGACGAGGTGGGACGGCTGATCTTCGCGATGGATGCCACGGCGAGCCGCGAGCCGCAGTGGGACAGCGCGATGCATGTGCAGGCCGAGATGTTCCAGGAGACGGCGGCGCTGGGCGGCTTGCAGATCCAGCTTGTCTACTATCGCGGTTTCGGCGAGTGCAAGGCGAGCGCGTGGTACGGCGACAGCGAGGCGTTGCTGCGGCGGATGACCGGCGTACACTGCCTCGCCGGGCGCACGCAGATCGCCAAGGTGTTGCGACACGCCCGCGACGAGGCGAAGAAGGGCCGCGTCAACGCGCTGGTTTTCGTTGGCGACAGCATGGAGGAAGATATCGACCGTCTGGGCGAGATTGCGGGCGAACTTGGGCTGCTCGGCGTGCCGTGCTTCCTGTTCCACGAGGGTGACGATCCCACCGCGCGCCGCGCCTTCGAACAGGTGGCCAAGCTCTCGGGCGGCGCGTGCTGCCGCTTCGATGCGAACAGCGCGCAGCAGCTTCGTGAGCTTTTGGCGGCCGTGGCGGTCTTCGCGGCGGGCGGGCGCAGAGCGCTCAGCGATTACTCCCAGAAACGCGGCGGGATGGTCAAGCAACTGACCCACCGCATGAAATGACCGCATAAAATGATTTGTCGATTGGAATGAAACGAGTGGGCTGTTGATCGCCTATCTTTTCCTTGGCATTGCGCTGCTGCTCGGCATCCTGTTGCTGCTCAGGTGGTTTTCGGATGCCGACCCGAAGCAGGTGGCGAAAGCCGTCGGCTGGACGCTCGGCGTCTTTGCGGTGATCGGCGGGCTCGGCTTGCTCTGGGCCGGGCGCTACCAGCTTGCCTGGATCGCGCTTCCCGCGCTCATCGCCATGATCAGCCGCTGGCGCGATATCCGCAACGCCTTGAAGTCCGCGCGCGGCCCCGATCCGGGCCGCAGCAGCACAGTGGAAACGCAGTTCCTGCGCATGACTCTGGATCACGACACCGGCGTCATGTCCGGCGAGGTGCGGGCCGGACGCTACGAAGGCGCGCGGCTGGAGGATCTGACCCTGGAGGACCTCGTGGCCCTGTGGCACGAGGTGCGGGCCGGGGACGCGCAGTCGGCGGCGGTGCTGGAAGCCTATCTGGACAAGCTCCACGGTGAGGACTGGCGCGACGCGGCGGAAGGCGCGGGCGCGGCCGGGAGCGCGGGCGGCGGCAACGCTGCGATGAGCCGGGAGGAAGCACTGGAAATCCTCGGCCTCAAGGCGGGCGCCGACGCCGACGAGGTGCGCCGCGCCTATCGCAGCCTGATGCAGAAACTGCACCCCGACCACGGCGGCACGAACTACCTCGCCACCAAGCTCAACGAGGCCAAGCGCGTTCTGATCGGGGAGTAGGGGCGTCTGCCTCCAGACTTATGCGCCCTTTTCCGCCACGATACGGGCGACCACCGGGTCCTCGTCGCCAAAGACGGCGAGCCCGTCGCTCTCCACGAAATAGATTTCCGTGAAGCCGCGCGCGGCCAGCTTCGCCCGTAAAGCGTTCGGGTCGATGAAGCGGCGGTAGTGGCTGGTCATGCGCTCGTTGGCGCTGAGGACTTCGCCCTGCTGCATCAGGGGATCGCGCAGCGTGCGGAACTCGTGCAGCATCCGGCCGCCCGCCGGTAAGATCGCGGCGCAGAAGTCGAGAAGCCGGTCTTCCAGGGGCTCCGGCACGGCGTGGAGCACGAAACGGGTATAAACCGTGTTCACCATTACGAGATGGGCTGCTTCACGTCTCTTGAGGCGGTCCAGTTTGGCGAAGTTCAGGGCCACGAAATGACCTTCGGCCTCCGTGCCGGTCACGCTCAGGTGCGCGGCATTGTCGGCGATGGCTTCGGCGCTGCCGTCCACCGCCAGCACCGGCAGGCCGTGGTGCAGGAAGGTGAAGCTGTCCCGCCCGTTGCCGCAACCCAGTTCCAGGACGCGGCTGTCCGGGCGCAGATGATGTTGGAGGCACCAGAGCGCGAAGGGAGAGGGCGTGTGCCGCAGGTTATGCTGGCTGTAGAAGCCGTCCCAGTAACTCTCGGTTTCGCGCAGCAGCCTCTCCGGTTTCGCCGGAGCTTCCAGAGTTACGGGCATCACGCAGCCTCCTTGTGGCGTTCGATGACGGTGTCCAGCCAGCCTTTCACCTCAGCAATGAAAGGATCGTCGCGCAGGGCCAGAAGCTGACGGCAGTAACCGTGGGCTTTTTCCCATTCGCGGCGGCTCATGCGGTCGGCCAGACGCCCGCAGCCGTAGACGAAGCCCAGGTCCCGGCTCGAGGCTTCCATGTTGCAGCCCGAGACGACGGTGTCGAAATTTGGGTCCGGCTGCCGCCATCCGGGGCCGTACACCTCTTCGAGAAAACGCTCCGGGTTCTCCGGTACCGGCCATGCTTCGCCTTGCCAATCGAGGCTGCCGACAGCGAACTCGCGAAAGCGCCACAGCATGGGATCGGGCAGATGGTTGAAACCGGAGAGGAGGGTGTTCGCTTCCGGCTTGAAGAAGAAGAGGTCGATGGCGGTGTTCGTTTCCGGATGCTCGACCGGGAAGCCCCAGACGCGGTCGGCGTCGCTGCGCTGTTCCGGTTTGTGTTCCTTGAAGGGGTGCCGGGTGGTGAGCGCGTGTAGGAGCGCGGTGCGTTCGACGTCCCAGGGAAGGCCGATATCCATGTCCTTGTCGTGCGGCAACAGGTCGCCATCGCGCACGATGCCGAGCAATGTCCCGTAGGCCAGAAAGAAGGGGACGCCCTCCGCTTCCAGCGCATTTTTTAGGCTTTGCAGGGCCTTGCGCGCCGGGTCCTGGCGCATGTACTTCTTCGGCTGGGCGCGCTGGCGCGCGTGGACGTCCGTCATCAGCAGGCGGAGACCGTCGTTGATGTGCGCGACCGCTTCCTCCAGCCGTCCCTGCGACTTCACCACATTGCTAAGGTTTAGGTGCGCAGCGGAGAACTCCGGCTGTAGTTCCAACGCGCGGCGGTAGGTCTGTTCCGCGTCCTCCAGCCGGCCATGCTCACGCAGCAGGTTGCCCAGGTTGTAATGCGCCTGCGCGTAGTCCGGTGCGATCTCCAACAATCGCCGATAGCACTCGACACCCGCTTCTACTTGGTCGTTCTCGCAAAGCGCGACGGCTAGGTTGTTCAGCATCTCAGGATTGTCGGGCGTGAAGGAGAGGGCCTTGCGGTAGTTGTCGATTGCGCCCTTGATGTGCCCCATCTCCTTCAGGGTCACGCCCATGCTGTTGTAAGCTTCGGGGTAGTCGGGCTTGGCTGCGGCGGCGCGGAAGTGGCTGGCGACAGCGTCGCCGATGTTGCCGTTCGCCCGATGCGTGTTGCCGAGATTGTTGTGCGCCTCGAAGTCCTTCGGATCGAGTTCGGTCGCCTTCGTGTAGGCCTCGGCGGCGTCGTTCATACGGCCGAGACCCTTGAGCGCGAGGCCGAGGACCTTCCAGCAAAACGGGTTGCGGGGGTGGCGCGCCACCAGCTTGCGGCCATGGGCTTCCAGATCCACCATCCGGCTTGCCCGGCGCAGCATATCGACTTTCTTGATGTCGTTTTGCGAGGGGCCGGACGCCGCTGGCGCGACAGCCTTCGTCTTGTTGCGGCGCTGGGCCTTCATCGGGGATCTCCGCTCGTGCGGCCGCCTTCCCGCGGCCTCCGCTTTTCCGCAGCCTGCCGGGGCTAAAGCTTGTGGCGGATCGCATAGTCGCCGTTGAGGAAAATGTGCTGGCGCGCCGTGCGGGTCGCGACGTCGATCAGCAAGGGCGCGCGCAGGTTCGCGGTGGTCTCGATCTCGCCGTTCTTGCCTTGGCGGACCGTCACGATCAGCAGGATGGCGAGGTTTTTTTCCGCAATGCCGCAGCTTTCGCAGGCCTCGGCAATGTCTTTGGCGGCGATGGTGCCGGAGTCCTTGTCGAAGGGCAGCACGATGAAGGTGAGGCTCTCGTCCTCCATCGACTGAAACATCTTCAACGGCCGCTCTTCCGCGCCGGGAATGTTCGCGAGCGCGAAGCGCCGGTAACTGGCGAAGCCGTGCGGTCCCTGCGCCATGGTGATCGCGGCGGCGGGGGAAACCTCGATGCGGCCGAAGCGGGTCTCCAGAACCTTGGTTTCGTTGGTAAAGAGCGCCACGGGCGGCTCCGCGAATGCAATGGTGGCGAGCGTCGGGGACATGGTGGTCTCCCTCTTGTGAGAATGGATCGGCGCTAGCGCAGGAAGTTCAGGAGCGTGGTCTGCGCGAGCCGCGAGGTCACGGCGAAGGAGGTGTCGAGCGCCGTCTGCTCCAGGCTGAGGCGGGTCATCACCTCGGTGATGTCCACGTCCTCGATGGTGCTGATGGCGCCGCCGACCTCGACGTTGGAATCGAGCAGGCGTTCGCGCGTGCGCTGGATCACGTCGAGGGTGGAGCCTATGTCCGCCTGCGTATCGGCAATGCGGGGAATGGCTTCGGTGGCCAAGCCCAAAGCTGCGTCGACATCCGCCGCGGTTACCGGAACGGCTTCGGCGATCGTGTTCAGCGACTGGATCAGGTCGTCGAAGCCGGTCGCGACGGTCGGATCGGCGGTGACGCCGAATTGAACCTCGACCCCACGGTCGACGCGGACGCTCAGTTGCTGGTTGTTGCCCTGAAAGTAGTCTTCCGGATCGGCGCTCGCGATCTCCGTCGGGTCGATCGGCGGTGTGTCCGTCGCGCTGCCGGAGAAGAGATGGCGGCCCTCCAACTCGGTGTTGAGCAGGCTCACCACCTGATCGCGCAGGCGCGAGGCGATGTTCTCGATCTGCGCGCTCTCGAAGTTGTTCGCGTTCGCCGCGCCCACGAGCGTGTTGCGGAACGACGTCGCAATCTCTTGCAGATTGCTGACCACGTTCTCTTTTTCCTGAAGCCGCAGTTCGGTCCGGCTGATATTGCTGGTGAAGGCCTCGTTCGCCTGAAAGCGGGTGCTCAGCGATTGCAAGCGCCGGACGTCGGACGCGATGCCGTCGTGGGTCTGCGCCTGCTTGCCGCTGGACAGCGCGATCCGGCCTTCCTGAACGCGCGACTGCGAGGACAGATTGTTTTGCAGGGTCATCTGCTGGGCGGCGAAGGTTGCGATACGGGTCATCTTACGCTCGCGCCTCCTAGCGCATCATGGCTTCAAGGGTGTCGAACATCCGCTGCACCGTCGTAATGACCCGCGCGGAGGCGTTATGCGCCTGCTCGAACAGCAGCAGGTTGCTCAGTTCCTCATCCAGGTTGACGCCGCTCTGTGAGTCGGCGCGGAACTTCAACTCGTCGCGCACCGCCGACTGGAACTGGGCGTTGCGTTCGACGCGCGCGGCCTCGCTGGCGTGGAATTGCAAGAGGTCGCCGCCGAAGCCCGCGAGCGTGGTCTCGCGGCTGTCGAGGTTGTTGGTGGCGCCGAACTCCACCGTCTGCTCGAAGGCATCGGCGAGGCGCTGGGCGACACGGTTGTCGCCGGAAGGCACGGCGCGGTCGCCGGGGTTCTCCCCGACCAGTTGCCCGGCGGAAATCAGCTTCGGATCGCGCAGAATATCGCTGCGGACCTGCATCATTTGGCTGGCGCCGTTCTCGCCGTCGACGGTATCGTTCAGCGGCACGCCCGGCGTCTGGAACAGGTCGTTGAGGCCGAAGAAGCCGGAGAAGCTGTTGGCTTCCTCATCGACGAGTCCGCCCTGTCCCGTCACCGTCTGATCGCCGGTATCGACCACGGCGATGCGGAAGCCGTCGTCGGCGGTTATCGAAAGTCCTTCGTCAACGGCGGCTGTCGCCGAGGCATCGGCAAGCCCGTCAAGCATCGTTGCGAGATCGGTAACGGTATGCGTTCCTGCCGGGATCGTGACGGTGTCGGTAATCTCTCCACTGTCCTCGTTCACCACCGCAAAACGCACGTCGGAGGTCAGTTCGACCGTGTCATTTACGTCGCCGATGATCCGGCTGCCCGTGAGTTCCTGCGCGGGCGGGTTTCCGGAGCCGAGGTTGTGGGCGGCGTTCACCGTGTCGCGCGTCGTCGCGGCGAGGCGGTCCACGTCCTGCATGAAGTTCGGCAAGGTCTCGTCGCGCAGTTGGAGTAGCGCGCCAAGGCGTCCGCCGACGCTGCTCGTGACCACGTCGCCGTTTTGGAAGGTGACCGGCTTTCCGTCGGTCCCGGCGTTGAACGCGCCGGTGATGTCGAAGTTCAGTTGGCTCGCCTGACTGTCCACCAGCGGCTGGCCCTGCGGGTTCATCACCACGATCTCGC
>SKZV01000221.1 GCA_007127165.1 Rhodovibrio sp.
ATTTGGCGTTCTAGACCGGGGTTCCGGCTTCCGCCGACGCGACTTTCCCTGTTCGAAATGCGACAACCGTTCGCAAATGCCCTCCATAGGCGGAAAACACGCAAATTTGAACGCCCCGGATAAGGCTGTGCCTGCCAAGGGGGCCGGCGGCGAACCGCTTGCCCGAACACTCGATATAACTGGAACTGACCCCGACACTTTGGACTCGGTCAGGGCCATATGGGCAGCGGGCGGCGGTCTAGCAGATACCGCCGCCGGGCTAGGCGTTCAGCGGATCGGCCTGTGCCGGAATTGCGGCTTCGATTGCTTTCTTGAAGCGCTGGGCGACTTTCGCGAAGCCGTCGCTGGTCCCGTGGATTTCGTCCGCCCAATCCGTAACGGACGGCATCGCTCCCCGGCAGTCCACGATATGCACGCCTGTGTGATCGCGCGCGAGCTTATCGAACATGTCGTGGAGCGCGTCGATCATCAGCTTCAGGATCTCCCGCTGCAGGTTGGCGCCGGTGATTCCGTGGTGGCTGAAGGCGCTGCCCAGCCATTGGTCTTTGGCAGCCCAGCGCGGATTGCGGTTGTCGCCCTCCCAGGGATGCGGGAACGGGACGTCGTAGCCGTGAATGAAGATCGGCAGCGTCTTGAAGGCCGTATCGTTCCGGATGTCCGTGATCACCTTCATGTAAGCTTTGCGCAAGAAGGCGAGCCTCTCGCCAAGCACACTCATGTCGATGTAATCGGCGGGCGCGGTGGAACCGGCCTCGGCGGGGCGCTTGAGGATCTTGATCAGAGCGGGCGTCGGGTCGCTCGCGATCTCGTCTTGCCCGATGATATCGTTACCTGCGGCGGAAAACAGGAATCCGGCCACCCGTCCGCCGGCGTTGTGGCGGCGGAGCGCATCCATGTACTCCGGCGCGCCGAAAACCATGTTTTGGGCGGTGTCGCCCGCGGCGGACACGCACCAGACCAAATAGTCGTCGCCAAGCTGGCTCACGACCTCCTTGATCAAGAGCGGGAACTGGAACCAGCTATCGCCTTCCGCCACCAGCAGCGGGCGCGGATCGTTGCCTCTCAATGCCCTTTGGACCCGGCGGTTCCGGCGCCAGCGCGCCAGCCCATTGCCGATCCGCATTGCATTCTCGGCTTCGATCTCGTCTTCACTCATCACGACCTTTTCAGGGTCGGGGACAAGCTCCGGACCGAACGCACTTTTGCCAGGCACGACCTTGGAATATTCGACGATTTTTTCGTCCGGGGAATCCGGGTCGATCAACATGGCCCGGTATTGCTCGTAGGTGATTTTGTCCATAACCCGCTCCGCGAATAAAGCCATTTCCAGATCGTAGCATAGTTGCTACCTTTATTTCGATAGCGCTCTCTGGAGGAACAAGTGGATATTCCCAGCGAAGTCTTTGCACGGTTTGAATCCGTCGAGAAAAAAATCAATAAAACAAAGCAAGAAATTCTCGAGGGTAAACCATCCGCGGAGACGGCGGAGCGGCGCCTCATGCACAGCCAACGCGAGATGGTTAAAAAGGCCGCCGAGGATGCCGCCGATGCTGGCGCCCGCGCCGCCAGGGCGGCGACGCAGGAGCGCGTTATCGGCACGAACGATATCCTTCTCCTCGGTTTTTTCTGCGCTGGGCTGATCGCGTCGCGCGCGGTCGGCCGCATCAACGTCGCCGGAGGTTTGGAACGAGCGACCGGCTTTCTCGTCAGCCCCGAACTCGTCATGACGAACCAGCACGTCCTGCCGGACCGGAACCATGCCGCGAGTGCGGAGATCGACTTCGAGGACTTCGACGTCCTGGGCAACCACCGGCACACACACTCATGCAGGCTCGATCCCGCGCGGTTTTTCTTCGCCGACCCGGATCTCGACGTCGCGGTCGTGGCAATCGAGGACGACGAACGCTGCCGCGCGGTGACGGGCGAGCTTGGCTGGCATCCCATGATCGGCGGCGAGGGAAAGATCCTGGTGGGCGATCCGGTGAACATAATCCAGTACCCCGGCGGTATCCACAAGTCGATCGTGGTCCACAACAGTAATCTCTTGCATCTGCAAAACGGCGGCCCGCTCGATACCTACTGTTGGTACAGCACCGATACCAAAAAAGGCAGCTCCGGGTCCCCTGTCTTCAACAATCGCTGGGAAGTCATCGGCGTGCATCACCGCTCTATTCCGAAGCGGAACAAGGAAGGCGGCTACGTGGACGTTGCGGGCAAGAAAATGACCCGCGAGGAGTACCTCAAAGATCCTGAACGAGCGGTCTACGTGGCCAATGAAGGCAGCCGTACCTCCCGGATCGTGCGCGCCCTCACGGCTGCAACGTTCGACGATTCGGCGCAGGTCGAAATTCGGGACAGCTTGTTAAATCTCTGGGAAGGGTCGAAAGCGGTCAATCAGGGCCAACTCTCGGCTAGGGACGCAGCGCGGCAGGGCGATCAGGCGGCGACGGCGCGGGGCCCGGAAACCGAGTCCTTGAGGCAAGACGTCATCTCTCACGCGACACCCGGCCTCCCCGGCGCAATCAACATCCATCTTCATTTCGGCAACGGCCGCGGGTGAGGGGGACGTCCGCGGCAATAAACGATGACCCTTACGCTCGTCATGGCCGGACTAGGTGGCCAAGGCCACCGACTGCGTGTCGATCCGGCCATCTCCATCCGAGGGGCCGCCTGCCTTGGGACAGCGCGTGCCGCAAACGCAAGCGGCCCCTCGGCGGGGGATGCACGGGTCGAGCCCGTGCATGACGAAATATAGGTTAACCTTTAATGCCGCTGATATTAATTCGTTTGCCAGGTGTGGCCGCTGCGCATCAGGCTGTTGATGTCGGCGCGGGTCGTCTCATCCACGCCGTGGCGGTCCAGCGCGGCGCGGTTCTGCTGGTGCACCAGACCTTCATACGTCGGCGCGGGATTGTTGTAGAGCACGCCCATGGCCACGGGCAGGTGCGGCGGCTCCATCGCGGCCAGCATCTGCGCGAGCCGCAGGTTGCTCTCGTCGTGAACCACCAGTTCGTCCTCGCCGACGTCGTTTTCTCCAAGGGTGACGGCTTCCAGCGTGATGGTCCTGGCGTTGAGGCGCAGGCCCTTGTCGCGGTCCTTGCCGAAGATCAGCGGCTTGCCGTGTTCGACGTGGATCTGCGCATCGGCCTGCACCGACTTGTCGGTGAAGTGGCCGAACACGTTGTCGTTGTAAACGATGCAGTTCTGCATTATCTCGACGAAGGACGCGCCGCGATGGCCGTGCGCCTGCGCCAGCGTCTCCTGCAGGTGCTTTTGCAAGGTATCGACCGAGCGGGCGACAAAGCGCGCGCCCGCGCCCAGTGCGAAGGAGCAAGCATTCACCGGCGATTCCACCGAGCCCGTCGGCGTGGAAGGCGACTGCGTGCCCACCTTCGACGTCGGCGAGTATTGGCCCTTCGTCAGACCGTAGATCTCGTTGTTGAACAGCATGATCTGCAGATCGACGTTGCGCCGCAGGACATGCAGCAAATGGTTCCCGCCAATCGACAGCGCATCGCCGTCGCCCGTCGCGATCCAGACATCGAGCTCCGGGTTTGCCAGCTTCACCCCGGTCGCCAGCGCCGGAGCGCGGCCGTGGATCGTGTGGAACCCGTAGGTCGACATGTAGTATGGGAAGCGCGCGGCGCAGCCGATGCCGGAGATGAAGACAGTCTTCTCCCGCGGCGCTTGCAAGTCCGCGAGCGTCTTCTGGACCGCCTTGAGGATGGCGTAGTCGCCGCAGCCGGGGCACCAGCGGACCTCCTGGTCCGAGGCATAGTCCTTCGGCTGCAGCTTTTCGGGAGCCTGCTCCTTGCCCGTTTTGGCGGTGGCGGTGTCGAGCGTGGTGCTTTCAGGGGCAGTCATATCTTCACACCTCCAGGTGCGCGCGGATCGCGGACTCGATTTCGCCGATCTTGAACGGCTTGCCGGTCACCTTGTCCACTCCGGTCGCGGGGATCAGGTATTCCGAACGCAGCAGCGTGACAAGCTGGCCGTTGTTCATTTCCGGCACGATGACCTTGTCGAAACGCCGGAGCAGTTCGCCGAGGTTCTTCGGCAAGGGCCAGATGTGGCGCAGGTGGATGTGGCTCACCTCCTTGCCCTCGCCGCGCAGATTGTGCACCGCGCGATTGATCGGGCCATAGGTGGAGCCCCAGCCGACCACCGCGAGGCGTCCGCTGTCCTCGCCGTAGGTGACCTCCTGCGAGGGGATCGTTTCCGCAACATTCTGTATCTTCCGCGCCCGCACATCGGTCATGTGCTGGTGGTTTTGCGGGTCGTAGCTGATGTTGCCGGTCTGCGCCTGCTTCTCCAGGCCGCCGATGCGGTGCTCGAGCCCCGGTGTGCCGGGGACGGCCCAGGAGCGCGCCAGCGTCTCCGGATCGCGGTTATAGGGCTGGAACCCCTCCGGCTCCGTGGTGAAGGTCACCGGGAACGGCTCGTAGGTGTCGACGTCGGGGATCAGCCACGGCTCCGACGCGTTTACGATATAGCCGTCGGTCAGCACGATCACCGGCGTCATGAATTGCGTGGCGATGCGCACCGCCTCGATACCGATATCGAAGCAGTCGGCGGGCGAGCGCGCGGCCAGCACCACGAGCGGGCTGTCGGCGTTGCGGCCCCAGACCGCTTGATAGAGGTCCGACTGCTCGGTCTTCGTCGGCATTCCGGTGGACGGCCCGGCGCGCTGCGCGTTCACCAGCACCAGCGGCAGTTCCGTCGCGATCGCCAGGCCCAGCGCCTCGGTCTTGAGCGCCACGCCCGGCCCGGAGCTGGAGGTCACCCCCAGCTTACCCGCATAGGACGCGCCGATAGCGGCCATGCAGGCGGCGATCTCGTCCTCCGCCTGGAAGGTCGTCACGTCGAAGTGACGCATCCCCGCCAGCACGTGGAGGAGCTGCGAGGCCGGGGTGATCGGATAGGAGCAGAACGCCATGCCGAGCTTGGCCAGCCCGGTGCCCGCGACGAGACCCCAGGCCATCGCCTCGGTCCCGGTCACGTTCCGGTACAGGCCGGTGTCGATCTCCGCCTTCGGGACGATGTAGGTTTCCGCGCCGGTGGGAAGTTCGGCAGTCTCGCCAAACGCCTCGCCAGCCTTCAGCGCCGCCACGTTGGCCTCGCCGATGTCCGGCTTCTTGGAGAATTTCTCCTTCAGCCACGCCTCGGTGGGCTCCCGCTCGCGCCCGAACATCCAGTAGATCAGGCCCAGCGCCCACATGTTCTTGCAGCGCAGCCCCTCCTTCTTGGAGAGGCCGAAGGGTTTTACCGCTTCCATCGTCTGCTTCGACATATCCACTTCCAGCGGCCGATAGCCCTCGAGCGTGCCGTCGGTCAGCGGGTTGGATTGATAGCCAGCCTTCTGGAAGTTCTTGTCGGTGAACGCGCCGATGTCGACAACGACCGTGCCGCCCGGCTTTACCTCGTCGAGGTTGGTCTTCAGCGCCGCCGGGTTCATCGCCACCAGCACGTCGACGTCATCACCGGAAGTCTTGATCTCGCGTGCGCCGAAATGGATCTGGAAGGCCGACACGCCATAGGTCGTGCCGACCGGCGCGCGAATCTCCGCCGGAAAATCCGGGAAGGTCGCCAGATCGTTGCCCGCCAGCGCCGTCGCCAGTGTGAACTGGCTGCCGGTGAGCTGCATGCCGTCGCCGGAGTCGCCTGCAAAGCGCACAACGGCGTGCTCAAGTTCCTTGCGCTTGTTCGCGCTCTTGAGGGCGGTCGATCCCTCCATCACGTTTTTCGTCCTTCCGTCGAGGTCGATCAGGGTTTCTCGCACAAAAAGCCCGCAAAAAGACCTTTGCGCGAACGTCCGCCATACCCCTATCACTTCAAACCAGCAAAGTGCAATGTAAATATTTTCTATTTCACCAAATTTTATGGGGGAATAGCGAGTCTTCCAAATTCGGCCAATCGGTTTCTCGCTGCGGCTATGTGTCTTCCATCGCTCCTGACACATAGTTAAGCACCCTTCGAAAATCCAGCTTCACGCGGCCCCATGCCTGCGCTCTTTCGGCACGACGGCGAGCATGTCCTTGACTCGGACGAATTTCTTGCGCGGCGCCCCATCCGGAGCGGCGTCGCGTTCCGCTTGGTTGATCGCCTCCCACTCTTCGGCATCGATCCAGCGGATGCCGCGTTCGGCCAGCAGCGCTTCCAACGCCGGACCGCCGGACTTGCGCCCGCCCGCGCCATGCTCTTCCACGATGTGACGAGCCACGTCCGCGCCGTCGGCCTTGTTCGTCCCGATGGTGCCGCTCGGCCCGCGCCTGCACCAGCCGACACAGTACAGGCCGGAGACGATGCGGCCGTCTTCATGCTTGTAGTGCCCGCCGCTCCGGTCAAACAGCAGATCGGCCAGGGGCGGCGCTTGATAGCCGATGGCGGCGACCAGCAGGCCGCAGGGAACCTCTTCGACCTCGCCGGTATCGACCAGCCGTCCAGCCTCGTCCAGCCGGGTATGGGCGATGCGGACCGCCTCTACCCGCTCCCCGCCGAGGATTTCCAGCGGGCGGCTCCAGAAGCGGAACTGCACGCGGCGGCGCTCGCCCTGATCCGGGCGTTCCATCATGGTGCGGAAGGTCGCGAGATTGCGCTCCACGACCCGCTTCGTACGCTCGTCCAGATCGTTCGGCGCAGCCTCCGGCACTTCCGGCGGCGCGAGGCGGCAAAGCGCGTCCGCCAGCGTGGTCATCTCCGTAAGTTCCGGGTTGGAGAATTTCGCCTGCGCCGGACCGCGCCGCCCGAGGATGTGAAGGTCGCGCAAAGCGGCCTTGCCGATGGCCCGCGCGGCGTGTTCGGGCAGATCGCTGTGCTCCATTTCCTCCGCCGTTTTGACCAGCACCCGCGCGATGTCCAGCGCCACGTTTCCGTTGCCGATCACGGCGGCGCTCTCTCCGTCCAATGCAGGATTCAGCGAAACATGGTCAGGATGACCGTTGTACCAACCGACGAAGGCGGAGGCCCCGAAGATGTTCGCCTTATCCTCGCCGGGAATGCCGAGCCGCCGGTCGTGCGGCG
Source organism: Rhodovibrio sp. (assembly GCA_007127165.1). Taxonomy (GTDB): domain Bacteria; phylum Pseudomonadota; class Alphaproteobacteria; order Kiloniellales; family Rhodovibrionaceae; genus SKZV01. The sequence goes on from SKZV01000221.1 coordinate 7,021, forward strand.
CGCCCACCGCAAGCACGACAGCGTCATAGAGCCCCCGAAGCTCATCGAGCGTCAGATCCTCGCCAAGCGCCACATGCCCATAGAAATGCACGTCCGGATGCTCGGCGGTGCGGGTAAAGGCGCGCTCCACCCGTTTGGTGTGCTGATGATCCGGGGCGACGCCGCTGCGCACCAATCCGAAAGGCGTCGGCAGCCGCTCGATCAGGTCGATCCGCACGTCGAGGGCGGAGCGCAGCAGCGACTCCGCCGTATAGAACCCCGCCGGTCCCGCGCCGACGATGGCCACCGTGACGGTCATGCGTTCCTCTCCTTTTGCCCCCGACTCCAGTGTAACGCCCTTTTCCTGAGGCGGCAAAGCCGTCAGGCGATAGCCCCAACGCGTGCGAGCCAAGGCGGATTCAAGCCCGAATTGAGGAGATTAACGCCACGGCAGCGACCCAACCCGCGCGGCGCTGCAACTGTCGGGGTAGCGCGTCTGGCTATATCGTATACGTCGTATACTTACCTATTCGTTCACCCCAGGTTGATGGCATAAGAAACATGGTTACCGGCATGACGACCATTGTTAAAAAACATGGTTAATATCGTTGCAGAGAGAATAGAGAGAGGTCCCATGATCGTGCGCCTGCTTGGAACGACCGCGCTGTGCGGGGCGCTCGCCCTTTCGCTGGAGTATGAGGCTGCCGCGCAGGGACTCAACGGCGGCCAGACCTTTGTGTTCGGAGACAGCCTAAGTGACGCCGGAAGCCGCTTTGCGCAGACCGGAGGGCGAGATGCACCCTTCGCGCCGCAGACGATTCCTAACGGGGTCCTGTACAATACCGCCTTCCCGAACAGCCTGCTCGACCCTGGAGCCGGAGAACCGACGCAACGGTTTTCCAACGGCCCGATCCATATCGACCGCCTCACCGGCAACTTGACCAATGTGGTCGGTTCCTTCGAGCCGGTGGCCGATGCACAGCCCATTCCAGGGACGTCCCTGCTCGTACCGGTCAGCATCAACCCCAGCTTGACCTTCGATCCCGAGTTCACCGGAATGGATGGCTTCAACTTCGCGCACGGCGGGGCTACGAGCGGTTTACTGGACGCGGATAGCGACAGGGTCGGTTTTTTGTCGCAGGTCCAGGCCTTCGCGACGATGAATGCAAGTGGCGCTTTCACGGTCGAAGAAGGCGATGGGGCCCTGGTGTGGATCGGCGGTAACGACTTTTTCAATGCGGCGGAGGATGGCACGCTGGGCGAAGCGACCGTGCGCAGTACGGTACAGGACCTTCGGCTTGGCGTTGGCGTCCTCGCCGAAGCGGGGATTAATAGCTTTGTGGTTTACAATCTGCCCGACCTCGGCAGAATCCCGTTGACCCACGAACTGGCGGAAGCGGAAAATGCGCCACAACTTGTCCCAGCAATTTCACAAGTATCCGTCGCCTTCAACGAGGCGCTCACGGCCAACGTGGTGGCGCCGCTGCGTGCGCAGGGCCATGAGGTCATCACGGTCGACATTGCCTCGCTCTTCGCCGACTTCGTGGAGCAGCCAAATGCTTACGGCTTGCGGCTTGGGACGGGCCACTGCTTCAGCCTGGTGACCAACAGCCCAACTGGTCAGTGCGAGACGGAGGAGGATGTGGCGGAGACCACCTTCCTCGATTCGATGCATCCTACGGCGAGCGCACAGGCCATCGTCGCATCCTTCGCACGCGGCACGATTCAAACCGTGCGCACCGGCCCCTCGAATTTCGCAGCGGTGCCGGAACTGACGCTATTGGGAATGAACACGCAGAGCACCCTGCTGGCGGAGCGTTTGCGGATGCAGCGGGCGGGACGCGGCGGTATGATGCTGCTCGGCAACCAATTCGGTGCTGCGGGCGCGTCGGGACTGCGCACCGGCCGGGAGGATTCGCCGCTGGGCGTTTTTATCGGCAGCACCTTTGCGAGCAGCGACCGCGAGGCGCAGGACGGCACAGCGCGGTACGATTTCGATCATAACGTCATCACAGTCGGCGCCGACTATACCGTGAGCAACAACCTGCTTGTCGGGGCGGCGGTGAGCTATGGCGAAGGCGAGGGCGAGATCGACGGCAACCGCACCAACGCCGACCTGGAGAGCGTCATACTGTCGCTCTATGCCAGCCTCGCCGAGGGGCCGTGGTTCGCCGATGCGGTCGGCTCCATCGGCTTCGACAGCCTGGACCTGCGGCGGCGCCACGAAGGCCCGCTGGACAGCGCCAGGAGCGACCCGAATGCGAACACCTATGCGCTGGGGTTGAACACCGGCTATGACTTCCAGACCGGGCCGGTGACGCTGGGGCCGCGGGCGGGTCTGCGCTACCTGACCACCTCGGTCGATGGATTCGCCGAGCGCGGGGCCGGGGCGTTGAACCTCACCGCCAACGATCTGGACGCGCAGACGGTCACCGCCAGCTTTGGCGCGGAGGCCTCGGCGCTTTATGAAATCGCAGGGGTTCAAACGACGCCGCGCTTGGGCTTGGCTTATGAGCGTGAAGTGGGCGACGAAAGCCGCCTGTTCTCCGCCCGCCTGCCGGGTGGGCAGCTTGTGCAGGGCCGTTCCGGCGTCGGCGACCGCGACGCCGTGGTGGTGGACGCCGGGGTGTCGTTGGATCTGGGCGCGCAGTTCCAGGCCGATCTTTCCGGGCGGACCTCGCTTGGCCGCGACGGCAGCGACCGCGCGATCAACGCCAGTCTCGGCTATCGTTTCTGACCGGGTGGGCGCTGCCCTTTTATCGGCGGCGCGTTTTAGAGTTTTTTGCCGCGGGCGGTTGCAAGGCCGGGACATGACCTTCATGTTGGGAATAAGTCCGACACGCCGCCGAGCGGCGGCGGTCATGACTGATTCGCAATAGAAGACCATTTTGAGAGACGATCGGAGCTCGCGATGAAGCTGAGTGAAGCGCAGGTACAGGCCGTTGAAGAGCAGACGGGCCTGCAACCGATCCCGGAAGACAATCCGGCGATGCAGCAGCTCAAGGACAACTTCGGCGATCACACTTTCTATGTCGACGAGCGCGGGCTCTATGTCCTCGAGACGCCCGCCGACGACACGGAAGAAACGCACGCAACCGCCGTGCAGGTGGCGAGTTGGTCCGACGAGAGTTGTACGGCCTTGCAGGCGCATGAACCGATGGCCACCGATGCCGTGTTCAAGCTGACGCCCGGCGACGATGACGAAGAAGAGACGGCCGCCAACGGCAAAGCATAACGCCGGAGAGGATGGGAGACGGAGCGGGGCTGCGGGCAGCGGCTCCCATTGTCCCGCTGCACCGCCTTCATCCGTTGAAGATGCCCAACTCCTCGGAGAGGCGAGTCTCTTCGAGGAGTGAGCCTGCCCCGATCCAGTCCGAGACCGCCGCGATATCCGGGGCCGGTTGCCTGTCCTGATCCAGGAAGGCTGCGCGGGTCCGCACGGCGGCATGGACTGGGCGGAGCGCTACTCCCGTTTGCAACGGTGCGCGGAGGTCCACCCCTTGCGCGGCGCATAGCAACTCGACCGCAATTACGCCCCGCAGGTCCTCGGCGCTCTCGCCAAGACGCCGCGCGGCGTATGTCGCCATGGAAACATGGTCTTCCTGATTGGCGCTGGTCGGCAGGGAATCCGTCGAGGCTGGTGCGGCGCGGTGTTTGATCTCGCTCGCCAGCGCCGCCGCGGTCACCTGCGCGATCATGAAGCCGGAGTTTAGCCCCGGCTCCGCCACGAGGAACGCCGGAAGCTCGGATAAACTCGCATCCATCATCAACGCGATGCGCCGCTCCGAAAGCGCCGCGACCTCGGACAATGCAATGGCGATCTGATCGGCCGCAAGGGCGACCGGCTCGGCATGGAAGTTGCCACCGGAAAGGATTTCGCCGCTCTCCGGGAAGACTAACGGATTGTCCGACACCGCGTTCGCCTCCCGCTCCAGAACCTTGGCGGCGCTCAGCAATTGACCCAGAACCGCGCCCATGACCTGTGGCTGGCAGCGCAGCGAATAGGGGTCCTGCACCCGCTCGCACTCAAGGTGGCTGTCGCGGATTTCACTTTCCGCCAGCAGCCGGGTGAGCACTTTTCCCACCGCGATCTGCCCTGGATGGCCACGCAGCGCCTGAATGCGCGGATCGAAAGCGGCGGGCGTGCCAAGGCAGGCGTCGGTCGTCATCGCCCCCGCCGCCAGCGCCGCCGCGTAGCCGTCCAGCCCCTGAAACAACCCGTCCAGCGCCAACGCGGTCGAGACCTGCGAGCCGTTCAGCAGCGCCAACCCCTCCTTCGCCTCCAACTCCAGCGGCGCGAGCCCCAGGGCGTCCAAAGCCTCCCGCGCGGGCGTTCGCTCGCCCTCCAGGATCACCTCGCCCTCGCCCAGCAGCGTCGCCGCCAAATGGGCCAGCGGCGCGAGATCGCCGGACGCTCCGACTGACCCTTTCTCGGGAATCAGCGGCGTCGCTCCAGCGTGTAAGAACGTCAGCAAGGCCGCCACCGTGGGCCGCCGAACCCCGGAATGTCCGCGCGCCAGCGAAGCGACCTTGAGCGCCAGCACCAGCCGGACGACGCGGGCGGGCAGGGGCTTACCGACTCCGGCGCAGTGCGAGAGCACGAGGTTGCGTTGAAGCTGGCGGACCTGTTCCGGCGCGATCCGGGTCCTCGCCATCTTCCCGAACCCGGTCGTCACCCCATAAATCGTCCGCCCCTCCCGCACCAGCCGCGCCACTGTCTCCGCCGCCGCATCGACCTGCGGCCAAGCTCCATCGTCTAGCGCCACCGGCTGCGCCGGATCGCGCCAAAGATCGTGCAAATCCCGCAGCGTCAGGTGTCCGGGCGTGAGCGTCAGCGGCGTTGCGGGCATGGGACGGTCCTTAACGGGTGCGGGCAATGCATGCGGTTATCTTTAGCATTGCCGCCACCCTTACCCAAAGCCCCGTGCGTCAGTATTGCGCCGCGCTCTTGTCCTGGCGCATTCTTGAAACCGCGAACCGGTGTCCACTCTAGTCTGACAGCACCAGCCGTCTCAGCGATTGCACCATGTTGGGCGTGACCACGCCAAGCGGAACCGGCGGACGGCCAACGGTCTTCCCGACGAGCGGGTCGTCCTGCGCGACGAGCGGAAGCGGAATGGGCGGGATTCCGGTACCGAGCTGAGTGTTCATTGTGTGGATATACTGGTTGGCAAGGACCGCATAACCCGTGTTCGTGGGATGCACTCCGTCCAGAGAAAAGAGCCCGCCGCCGAAATCATACGTCAGCCGCTGGCCGCGAACGACGATCCCGTTTGCGGCGGCTTCTTTGCCTAGGCCGTGAGCGTCGACGAGCACGGCACCGTGCTTCGCTGCCTCGCCCGCAATCACGTGGTTGTAGCCATCGACCGCGTGGCGGATCGTATCGGCCTCATCGGCGCGCAGCACGACGTCCTCGCTCAGGGGTCCAAACTCGGGGTTTGCCAGGATGGCGTGGATCTGGGCAAAGGCAGGCGGCGTCACAAAGTCGCCGGGCTCGAGTCCGAAGAGCGCTTGCACCTGAGCAAACTCAACTCCAAGGAATTCGGCCACCTGCTCGCTCGACGTCAGATACGGAATGTCGGTCACGTCGGGGATGTTCGACACAACCAGAGTGAAGCTGACGGCCGCGAGCCGGTCCATGACTTGCGCATAGTCCTGCTGGAACTGCTCGACCGGAATCAGATACGCGGGATTTGCCTCCAGGACCGCACCCAGCGCCTCGTTCGCCCCGAGCAGCACGAACATCGTCCCCGCCGTCAGTTCCTCGGCCCATTCCACTTGGCTGCGGGAAACTTGAAAGTGCGGGTCGTCATGCATTAACCCCGGTGCACCCAGCACGCAGTTTGTATTGCTCAAGCTCAGCGGAATTTGTTCAACGTGCATCGGGGCGCAGGTCGCATTTGGGCGAGCGTGAAGCGCGTCCGCTGCAGTGGCGCCGGACACGGCAAGGTTGCTCGCCTGCTCGTGCGGGTTCAACCGGCCCAGCGTGTGCGGCGGATGCATAATCTGCTCGAGGACAAAGGGCGGTTGGACATCCGTGATGATGTTCGGGAAGCCCGGCCAGGCAATCCTCGGAAATGTCATTGGTGTCCCCGCCTGTAAGGCGAGTTGCCCGGCATAGCTGTTTTGTTGCCCGAGATCGCCGAGTCCGTGAGCCATCGCCTCTTCCCGGTCGAGCAGAGCGGCGTTCTGGACCCCGGCGGTAAGGGAATCTCCGACAAATACCCACGGCAAGGGCGCCCCGCCCTGCGGCGCGGAAACGGCGGGCAGGGACCACAGCGAGGCCGCAACCAAAAAGGCAGCTCCGAAAAAGCACCGGCAGCCGGCGCGGAGCCGTACAATCAATTTCATCTTCTTCCTCCTCCGGGCATCACGCCCATCATTCACGCATGTCTCGTCTTTCATTTCCGCAGCCTGGCGTGCTGCGCCGGGAGGTATCCCCGCTTCCACACCCGGTCGATTGAAACCATCACCGCCAGGGCAGCCGCGCACATCCCACGAACTAAGGGACCTTCGTCTGGGCCGCAGGAAGGTCTTAGATAACAGTCAGACTAGTTCTGCGTGTGTCATGGAGTTTTCCCAGCGTATTGAGTACTCCACACCATTCGATAGTATGTCTTAAAGAAATGGCATCCCTCGAGTGGGCTAAAACCTTGACTAATTCTTTCCAAAAGACACCGAAAATGACGAAAAAGAGTTAGGTTACCTTTTGCGCGCGAAATGACGCGGACAATCTCTTCTGTAAAAGCGGGACAATTCGTCCTTTAGATGTTAAACGGTCAGGCGTGAATTATCCTCCCACAGGCGCTTAGGGCCTCGGCTGCGTGAACAGCGCGCGAAACAGCTCCTCCGATCGCCGCAGCCCCTCATCGGTCAGCACCACCGACTTCGCCTTGTTCACCGGGTCGTCAATCATCCCCTTGCGGTGAAGGCGATCAAGGGCATCCCATTGAAACCCTTCCAGGCACGGCCTCCGTCGTGCAGCGTCAGCCAGAGCAAAGCCGGGACAGTGTCATCGATCTTGTCGGTGTCGATCTCCATACCCGCACCTCACCACACTGTGTCCCCCTACGCCGCAGCGCTCACCGGACGGCTACCAGCAAACCGTCATCGTCACAAGGTCGGGTAGACCGGAGCAAAGTGTCGTCCCCGGAATCCTGTTGGAAAGCGCGGTTGAAGGCCTCCACATCAAGATCGAGGCCCGTCACTCCATTCCTGCAAATGATGGCGCGCTTCTTTCTCGCTTTCATAGATGTGAGGGGCTACATCACGCTGCTCCAGGAATTCGCCTAATTTCATGCGCAGGAAAGCGCTGGTCGTATAACGCGTCACCCGTGCATAATAACGATCTACAAGACCCTTCACCATCTCGCTATATTCATCCAGAAGATCCGGCGCAATTACGAAGTTGTCATAATTAACAATCGCATAAACCTTTTCCTTCAGGGGTTCCAGACGGGCCTCTACTAGATATTTGATCCGATCGATGTCTTCCCGAGTTTTAATTGAGTGCCCCTCAAAATTAACAAAAAACATATTCTCTTCCGCATGGTATATCAGCCGATCTTCCAGCGGCAAATGCAGCAAGTCCTCGTTTAGTCCCATGGGCTGCTGGTGAAAAACGCGGCTGTCCATCCGCCGTAGCGGTTTCTGTACGAAGGGTGCAAAGTTGATCTGGTCCAAAATATCCTTCTGGAGGTCGAGGCCGGGAGCGATCTCCACCAATTCCATCCCACGCTTGCTAAGCTTGAATACGCAGCGTTCCGTAACGTAAAGCACCGTGCGTCCGTCTTGCGCCGCATGAGGACCGCTGAAGGTGCGATGTTCGACGGTTTCGATGAACTTCCTGGTCTTGCCTTGCTCCAGGATCTTCAGACGGCCTTCCTCGAGGCTTAGCTTGGCGCCGGCTGCGAACGTGCCCATGAACACCACCTTCTTGGCGTTCTGGCTGATGTTGATGAAGCCTCCGGCGCCTGCCAGCCTGGGGCCGAATTTGCTGACATTGACGTTGCCCTGGACGTCGACCTCCGCCATGCCGAGAAAGGCGATATCCAGACCACCGCCGTCGTAAAAGTCGAATTGCGCAGGTTGATCGATAATCGCCTGCGTATTGGTTGCCGCGCCAAAGTTCAGACCGCCAGCCGGTATGCCGCCCAGCACGCCCGGCTCCGCCGTCAATGTGAGTAGCTCGATGATCTGCTCCTCGCCGGCTACGTTGGCAATACCCTCGGGCATGCCAATGCCGAGATTAACCACGCTGTTCGCCTTGAGTTCAAAGGCAGCGCGACGGGCGATGATTTTCCGAACGCTCATGTCCATGCGAGCCAGGGACTGCATGGGGACCCGCAGTTCGCCGCTGAAAGCCGGGTTGTAAGGCTCGGAGAATGTCTGCCAGTGATGTTCCGGCGGAGCGACGACCACGCAATCGACAAGAACACCCGGAATTTTCACGTTCCTGGGGTTCAGCGTGCCGCTCTCGGCGACGCGCTCCACTTGGACGATCACGATTCCCCCGGAGTTGCGGGTGGCGGTGGCGATGGGTAAAACTTCGAGGGTCAAAGCCTCCCTCTCCATCGTCACGTTGCCTTCCGGGTCCGCGGACGTGCCACGCAAAATGGCGACGTTGATCGGGAAGGCCTTGTAGAACAGGTATTCTTTCCCGTGTATGGTCATCAACTCGACCAAATCTTCCACGGTGGACTCGTTGATCTTGCCGCCACTCAAACGAGGGTCGACGAAGGTTCCAAGCCCCACTCTGCTCAAGGTGCCCGGCTTGTGGGCGGCAATGTCCCGGAACAGATGGGAGATCACGCCCTGAGGGAGGTTGTAAGCCTCAATTTTGTTCTCGACGGCCAGCCGCTGAAGCTCGGGCACCAAGCCCCAATGCCCTCCGATGACGCGCTTCACCAAGCCTTCGTGGCCCAGATGATTGAGCCCTCTCTTGCCGCCATCTCCTTGGCCCGCCGCGTAGACCAGGGTGAGGTTTCGGGGTGTGCCGCGCTCCTGGAATTGCGCTTCCAAGGCAATAGCGACGCCTTCAGGAAAACCGACACCCACGAAGCCGCTGGTGGCCACCGTGTCGCCATCGCGGATCAGTCGCACGGCGTCTTCCACCGTGACGATCTTATCTTTCTTGGGCGTGTGCTGAGGCAATGGCGTCGGATGTGGGGCAGTGGAATTCATCATGCTTCTCCTGGTCACGACTGACCGGACGGCCTCCGCCGTTCTAGAGGGAAGGCCGCGAATGCCGGTGGTGGCTTAATGTTCACCTTTCGCTGACAGCGCGAACGGCGAGCAGGTCGCACTGCGTCCGGTGCAGTAGGTCCTCGGTGATGGTCGTCTGAAAACGCCCCAGGATCCCGCCGGTCTTTGCATGGTTGGCCATGACGATCAGGTCCACCCCATGTTCACGAGCGGCGTGCTCGATAGCAGCGGGTACGGCCTGTGCCGTCTCCACCCAGTGCTCGGCGTGGTCCACACCTAGTTCATGCGCCAGATCGCCCAGAGCTTGTTGATGGCGATTCACCCACTGCACGCTTTCTGTGCTCATACTGCCCGCCTCTCCGCCGACCGCCTGGTCTTGGGCCCGGAGCACGTGCAGGAGACTGAACCGCGCGCCCAGCGCCAGGGCCACCGCCACCGCCTTGCGCCCCGCAGGGACTGCATCGTCAGTTAGATCAGTCGCGAAAAGGACATGCTCGTAAGTCGTTTTCATCGGTCGAACCTCCCAACCAAACACTCAGTGACTTAAGCCCACACCCCAGGAACTCAGAAGGAGCCGAGCATGGTGCCCAAGGCAACCACCACCACTAGCGACATCAGCGGAATCACGACCGACACCATGAAGATGTCCGGGTAAGATTGCCGGTGCGTGAGACGGCATATGCTCAACAGCGTAATGATAGCACCACAGTGGGGCAGCGCGTCCAGACCGCCAGCGGCCATGGACGTCACCCGGTGCAGCAGTTCAGGGTCGATGCCCTGTTCCAGCGCCATCTCCAGGTGGAGTTCCCCCATTGTGGACAGCGCAATGCTCATGCCGCCGGAGGCGGAACCCGTGATTCCGGCCAGCACGTTCACGGTAATCGCCTGTGAGATCAGTGCATTGTCCGGCGAAATCCCCACCATGAAATCGCGGATCAAAATGAAGGCGGTCAGCGAGGCGATGACGGCGCCGTAGCCCACCTCGGAGGCGGTGTTGAAAATAGGCAGCAGCGAGTTCATACAACCGCGGTTGATGCTTTCTCGCGTGTCTTCCAGACGCTTCCAGTTGAGGGCAATGGTGGCGGCAATTGCAATCACCAGGGCCATAATAATGGCCCAAATGCCGCGTACATCATCTACGCTCGTCTCGCCGAAGTCTGGATCGGCCAGATAGCCGGTGTCCCATCCTGGGATCAATACGCGGGCGAACAGCAGGTTGAACACGACGACGAGTAAAATGGGCAGCAGGGCAATGAGCAGAGGCGGAAGGGACCGAAGCTCCGCCTTCTCCTCATGCTCTGCCGGGTGAATCCCGTAACCCTCGCCGCCGGCCTTGGCTACCCCCGCTCGGCGGCTCAGCCAAAGCATGCCGCCGCCCATCATCAGCAGTCCGCCAATGAGGCCCAATCCCGGTGCGGCAAACACGTCCGTGCCGAAGAAACCGGTCGGAATCGCGTTTTGAATGGCAGGGGTCCCAGGCAGCGCCGTCATCGTGAAGGTAAAGGAGCCCAGTGCAATCGCGCCCGGAACAAAGCGCTTGGGAATTTCCGCCTCTTTGAATAGCGCCGCCGCAATGGGGTAGACGGCAAATGCCACTACAAACAGCGAAACCCCGCCATAAGTCAGTACGCCGCAGGCCAGCACGATCGCCAGAATGGCCCGCCGGTTACCCAAATAGCCGGCAATGGTGTTGGCGATCGACTGAGCCGCACCTGAGGCGTCCATCAATTTTCCGAAAATTGCGCCGAGAAGAAAAATAGGAAAGAAAGTCATTATGAAGTTAGCCAGAGCTTCCATGAAGATCTGAGTATAACTTGCCAATACAGGCAATTCTCCGCTGAGAATAACTGCGAGTGATGCCATGATAGGGGCTAGAAAAAGAACTGAAAATCCTCGATAGGCAAAAAACATTAACAACGCGAGGGATAATACAACACCGAAAATGCCCCACATGACAAGTTCCTCCCTTCGGCTCCTACTCACATTACGCCCCTAAAGGGGCTATAAAATCAAAAGTATTACCATGTCCGCACGGCGCCCTCGCGTGTCCCAGCCTCGCATTGCGCGACATCGCCATAAGACGACAGCGGATGGAGTCTAACTTATTGTCGGCGTTATTCCGGCATTTCCCGGAAATCTTTGCAAACCAACCTTGGTGGTAGTCCAAAACGACAAGGCGAGGAAAAATGCGTGGTGCCCCTGTCCGAGCAGCAAGGGAGAGCGCGGCCGCTGCGCTCCGACAGGGGTTGCGGGGGCTCCGGACAGGAGCGGACGTGTTGGGTTTCGCGAAGAGCGCACCCTCAATCTACGCCAGCTTCGCGACCGCGTTTATCAGCGCGTCGGCGTCTGCCTGCCCCACGTCCAGGTGGGTGACGATGCGCAGGCGGCGGTGGCCGACGACTGTGACGGTGACCTTGTCTTCCAGAAGGCGGCGGGCGCGCTCGCAGAGCGCCAGGGTCATCGGGTCCGCGTCGTGCCGCTCGTCGCCAAGCTCCACGTCCAGGGCTGCAAGGCGCATCGCGCGGGTCGGGCGGGTCTGCGTGTCGGAATAGAAATCGTGCATGAGAAAATCCAATAACGCCGCGTTGCAAGATTACCGGGAGGAAGTAGCGCGGCGTGGCAATGGGGCAACGGGCGGGGGCAACGGCCGCTTGCCTATTCTCCTACGCATCGCTACGCCCCGCCCACAGCCCGGAGACGATGCGCAGCGCCCTCGCGGGTCAGCTCCAGCCCGCTCGCGGTGCGGCGGAACAGCGTCAGGCCGGTATCCTCCGCCAAGCGTTTCAGGTGCAGGCTGACGGTGGGTTGGGTCAGGTTCAACACTTCGGCGGCGCGGCTGACATTGCCCTCGCGCGCGACGGCGGCGAAGGACCGTAGGATCTTGGTATCGACGGGATGAGTCATATTAAATTCTCCTATAATGTACCGGCCGATCCGCCGGGCGCGGCTGATGAACCGCTTCCTGGGCCTTTGAACGCGCGCAAGGATGATCTGGCCCGCGCGATCACCGCCGGGCACGGCAAGGTCTTCTCCGACGCGCGCGGCGATGTTCCCGCTGGCGATTGCCGCCGGGAACACCTTTATCCTGAAGCCCTCGCCGATAGACCCCACGCCTTCGGTGGTGTGATGCAGGAAGCGGGCTTCCCGGACGGCGTGTTCAACGTGGTCCAGGGCGGCCGCGAGCCGGTGGACGCGCTGCTGGCGCATCCCGGCGTGCAGGCGGTCTCCTCGGTCGGTTCGACCGTGATTGCCAACCATATCTACGAGACCGGAGCGCGCCACGGCAAGCGCGTGCAGGCCCTGGGCGGCGCGAAGAATCATATGCTGGTCATGCCCGACGCGGATCTCGACAAGACCGTCGATGCGGTGATCGGCGCGGCCTATGGGTCCGCCGGAGAGCGCTGCATGGCGATTTCGGTCGCCACACTGGTCGGCGACGTCGGCGAGCGCATCATGCCCAAGCTGGCCGAGCGCGCCCGCGCGCTCAACATCGGCAACGGCCTCGAGCCCGAGTCCGAGATGGAGCCAATCGTCAGCGCCGCCGCGCGCGAACGCATCGCCGGATACATCGAAACCGGCGTGCGCGAGGGCGCGGAGCTGGTGGTGGACGGGCGCGGCCACGCGGTCGAAGGGCACCCCGGCGGCTTCTGGATGGGCGGAACGCTGTTCGACCATGTTACGCCGGAGATGACGATCCACCGCGAGGAGATCTTCGGCCCGGTGCCGATGGCCTGGCACGGCTTCGGCGGCTGGAAGAGCAGCATGTTCGGCGACACCCACGCTTACGGCGAAGAAGGCGTGCGCTTCTACAGCCGGCAGAAGTCGATCATGCAGCGCTGGCCCGAGAGCATCGCCAAGGGCGCGGAGTTCGCCATGCCGGTGTCGCGTTAGAACCTGTAGGATTGAGCGCGGGGCGTTTCGAGGCTAAGGGAGCAGGCGGCATGAGCGAAGCGGAATTCGACTATATCGTCGTGGGAGCGGGCACCGCCGGTTGCCTGCTGGCCAACCGCTTGAGCGCGGACGCGTCCAAGCGGGTGCTCTTGCTGGAAGCGGGCAAGCGCGACAACTATCCCTGGATTCACATCCCGGTGGGCTATCTCTATTGCATCGGCAACCGCCGCACCGACTGGCTGTACAAGACCGAGGCGGAAGCCGGTTTGAACGGACGCAGCCTGCGCTATCCGCGCGGCAAGACGCTGGGCGGCTGTTCGTCGATCAACGGCATGATCTACATGCGCGGACAGGCCCGCGACTACGACGGCTGGAGCGCCATGACCGGGGACCCGGAGTGGTCCTGGGATCAGGTGCTGCCGGACTTCAAGGCGCACGAGGACCACTACCGCCTCGACAATGGAGCGGAGCCGGAGAGCGGCGATGGCGCGGGGCGGCGGTTTTCCGATCTCCACGGCCACGGCGGCGAATGGCGGATCGAAAAGCAGCGCCTGAGCTGGGACTTGCTGGACGCCTTTGCCGAGGCGGCGGCGCAGTACGGCGTGCCGCACAGCGACGACTTCAACAAGGGCGATAACAGCGGGGTCGGCTATTTCGAGGTGAACCAGAAGGCCGGTTGGCGCTGGAGCACCGCGAAGGCTTTCCTGCGCCCGGCGAAGAAGCGCACGAACCTGAGCGTTTGGACCGAGGCGCAGGCCGAGCGGCTGATCTTCGAGACCGGGGAGGACGGCCGCCCGCGTTGTACCGGGGTCAAACTGCGGCGCGGCGGGCGGGGCGAGAGCGTGGAGGCGCACGCCAAGGCCGAGGTCATCCTCTCCGCCGGGGCCATCGGCTCGCCGCAAATTCTGATGTGCTCCGGCATCGGACCGGGCGTGCATCTGCAAGAGGTCGGCGTGCCGGTCGTTCGGGACTTGCCCGGCGTCGGCGGGAACCTTCAGGACCATCTGCAAATCCGCGCCGTCTTCAAGGTGGAGGGCGCGAAGACGCTCAACACCCTGACCCACTCCTGGACCGGCAAGGCGCGGATCGCGCTGGAATACCTGCTCAAACGCTCCGGCCCGATGAGCATGTCCCCGAGTCAGCTCGGCGCCTTCACGCGCTCCGGCCCCGCGCAGGCGCATCCCAACCTGGAATACCACGTTCAGCCGTTGAGCCTGGAAGCCTTCGGCGAGGACCTGCACGACTTTCCGGCCTTCACGGCCAGCGTGTGCAACCTCAACCCGACCAGCCGGGGCACGGTGCGGCTCACCGCGCCGGACTGCGATACGCCGCCCGCCATCGCGCCGAACTATCTCAGCACGCCGGAGGATCGCCGGATCGCGGCGGAGAGCCTGCGTCAGGTGCGCGAGATCGTGGCGCAACCGGCGCTGGCCAAGTACCGGCCGCAGGAGTGGAAACCGGGCACTCAGTACCAGAGCGACGACGAACTGACCAAGCTGGCGGGCGAGATCGCCAACACGATCTTCCACCCCGTCGGCACCACGAAGATGGGGCCCGAGAGCGACCCCGAGGCGGTGGTGGATACGCGGCTGCGGGTTCACGGAATCGCCGGACTGCGCGTGGTGGACGCCGGGGTCATGCCGACGATCACCAGCGGCAACACCAACTCGCCGACCTTGATGATCGCGGAGAAGGCGGCGCGCTGGATTAGCGGGGGCCGGTGAGCCAGTTCCGTGCCCTCCATCGTCATCCCCGCGTAGGCGGGGCTCCAGAGGGCGATTGGGTTCGGGAAGGCAGGGCGGTTTCGCACAGCAAACCGGCAGCTATCCAGCAGTGGTGTTCTGCGCGCCTGGGATTCCGGTCGCCTTCGCTCGGGGGCTTTGCTTCGTGAACAGCGCACGAAACAACTCCTCCGAGCGCCGCAACCCCTCATCGGTCAGCACCACCGACTTCGCCTTGTTCACCGGATCGGCAATCATGCCCTTCTCGTGAAGGCGGTTCATGGCATCCCAATCGAACCCCTTCCAGGCCCGGCGCTCGTCCGCTTTAAGTATCGTGTCGTCAGGGCCTCGAAAGGGGTCGGAGATCACTTCTTTCAAAGCAAAGAATGTCTCTGACCCCTTTACGCGGGAGGCTTACACCACCATGACATGTCCGTCAGCGACAAAGCGGCACTCGTCTTCCGTGAAGGAGATCGTGAGCTGATTGGTAAGGACCATTCCGCCGATGATCTGCGCCGCTTCCTGCGGAGAAAGCTCCGGCTCTGCATCGTTCACGTCCTGGGCGATGATGAAGTACTCCCACAGTCCTTTTTGCGCTCTTACATGCCGGAAGTTGAAGGTTCCGCTGTACTCACCGTCACTTGCCGCATCATCCGGGAACAACCCATCGTCCTGAAGCGTAAAGCGGTGCCACTCGCCCGAAGGACCGATGAGAAAGCCCTGAACGAACAAGTCACCGCCGCGGAAGAGATTACCGTCGGCATCAAAGAATTTCGCCTTCACGATCCAGAAGAGATCCGGATTGTCGCGGATCGCGAACTCCGGTGCCGTGATCTCATAGGACGAGGTCACATGGATGTTGCGGTTGTTATCCGTGGCGGAATGCGTGTAGGTCGTCTTGTCCGTGGTCCTGACGTAAGTCCATTTCCCGGTGACGGCGAAGGCCTTGCCAAGCGTGACCGGCTCGACGTAATCGACCTCCATCTCGAACGATTCCGACACCGTTACCTCTCCGGGCCCCGGAGGTGTTGCGTCGCGCCCTCGCTGGAAGGCATCCCGCTCGTCGGATGCGGCCGCGGCCGTCGCAGCCGCAGCCGCGGCCGCCACAAGCCCCGCTGCGACGTAGCTGGTCCCGCCGCCGCCCGCGCGGACGCCGCAGCAATCGTCTTCCGGATCGACCCCGCCACCCGTTCCGCCTCCAACGGTGACCGAACCGCTACCATCCACCGCTTCTGCAATCGCCGCGCCGATCAGCAACAGCACTGCAATGATGCAGAGCAACACCTTCCACCAGGGATCCTGGAAAGGCAGATCGCCGTCCGTGCCTGTGAAAGGCGGCGTCGGCGTCCACTCGTAACGGAACCGGATCGGCAGGTACCCGGGAGGACAGAAAAGAAAATCAGGCTCATGGCGCTGGAAAAGGTCGGGAAGATCGTGAATCGCGGAACGCTTGCGCCTACGCTCTCTTTCACGCCGCTCCTGCTCTTTCCCTTCGTCGCAATGCGGATCGCGGTCGTCTCGCGGCGGCTCCCTCTCAGGTTCCGGCAGCGTGCCGCGCCCACAGCAGCAATCGAGCCTGGGGCTCGAAAGCTTTTGGAAGAGCGCCCGCATCACGCCCTCTGGCGCCTCCGCCACGAAACTGCCGTCGGTCTCATCAAAACCGAGGCCGAGGACGAAGATCTTCTTGATAATTCGGTCGCGCGTTCCGCCACGTTCGACAATGAAGCTGACGAAGTGGTAGCCGGGCGGGCAGTCTCGGAAATCCGCCGTCCACGACAGCACAGTGGTTGCCCCCGAGGTTAAAGTGCCTATGAAGTGCGTGCGCGGTGTTACGGCGATGGCGGGCGAGGAAACGCTCTCAATATAGACTTGGCTTGCGCCGAAGCTGGATGCACCCCCGTTGCCGAGCTGCACGTTGATGTTCTGCCGGCCCAACATGGTGACGAAGATGCCGTCCGGCAGCATAAGCCCCGTGATTAGATCCGAGGCAAAGGGGCGGTTCGGAATTGCGATCTGGGCCATGGCTCATCCCTCTTGCCTATCGTTTCGCGGCAACACGAGCAGGCTGATGCCGCCAACAACGCGGTTGTCTTCCCACTGCTTGAGGTGGAAGAGCGCTGGTCCTCCTTCGACCATGCCTACGAGCGTGCGGTTAACCTTTCGATGCGCGGAAATTTGGAGGTCCAATCCTCGCTTGAGGGCCGCAGGCTCACCGGCGGCGTCTTCACCTGCACACCGCTCCTCGACGATGGCTCCTTTGCTGAGCTTCCCGTTTAGCGTCACACCTTCGAACTCCCGGCCGAGCGTCGGGATCATCGGCTTGAGTTGCCTCTCGTCGCCCGGTTCGAGCGTGATCCGAAAGAGCCGGTCGAGCCGCGCAACGTTGAACACGTTGAAGGTGAAGCGGAAGAACCCGCTTGCCGCCGCAAGCACCACGGATAGGTTCCGCTGCGCTACATGCCGGTCTGTCGGCACGTTAAATTCGGGCGTGGACGGAAGCGGATCCCCCGGCACATGAAATGCTTCGGCAAGCACGCATTCGTGCCCGTCGTTCACGAACTCGGGAATCCACGGTTGGAGGCAAAGAGTCTCGGCAACCTCTCCCGAACCGAGCGTCACGAAGGAGGTTCCAACGAGGTGAGCGGTATTGCGGTCGAAACCGGTTGAAGGGTCCGCCCAATAAAAGCGGACAGTAGCATCTTGAACGCTAGTGGAGCCTTTATTCCATACGCGCGCCCAAAGGAAAGCGGGCGAGCCGACGATGGGTACGCCCGGCGGACCCTCCGGATCGTTACCCGGGACCACCCAGATATCCGGGCTCATCCACCAGGGATCTCCGTCACGTATCGTGAGTTCAATTGCCATTGCCCAACTCCGTGTCATGAGTTAAGGGTGCCGCAGTGTTTCAACCTAAGCGCGCATATGAAGCCCTAAGATTTTCCGATGAGTTTATCAATCGGTTGATTGTGACTCCGAATTATTCGCCCAACAATTAGCTTCGGGGGGAGACGGGGGGCAAAAAGGTATAGGGTATTTGCAAAACGCACTACGCCTACAGCAAAGTGCGCCCCGCCTTACACCTAAAGCGCCTGATAGACTTCCTCGCGCGTAGGAAATCCGGGGACACTAGGAAATCTGGGGACACAAGAAATCTGGGGACACAGTACCGAATTAGCATTCTGGTGTGCGATGCGGGCCGGCTTTCCCTTCTGAAAGGGGTCCACCTTCTGAAAGGGGTCATTTTTTCCCGGCTTTCCCTTCAAAGGGGTCCACCTTCTGAAAGGGGTCAGAGACATTTTTTTGAAAGGGGTCAGAGACATTTTTTGAAAGGCAAAAAAGTGATCTCCGACCCCTTTCTTCCCCCTTCTTCCAGCCCTCTCTTCGCTCCCTCGGTTGGGTTCGTGAAGACCCACCCCAGCCTACGGATAGGAATGTTGACATATAGATGCCGCTATAGTATGCTTTATATCCTTTTTACCCCAAAGCGGAGGCGGGACGGTGGGTGCGGGTTCGTACGGGCTATGTTGCCTTTTGTTGACATTCGTTGAC
>SKZV01000047.1 GCA_007127165.1 Rhodovibrio sp.
ATGGCCCTGAACCTGGAGAGCGACAACGTCGGTGTCGTGCTCTTCGGTGAGGACCGGGGAATTAAGGAAGGCGATACGGTTAAGCGGACTGGCAACATCGTCGACGTACCCGTTGGGAAAGAGCTTCTGGGCCGCGTCGTCGACGCGCTTGGCAACCCGATCGACGGCAAGGGGCCGATCAAGACGAGCGAGCGCCGCAACGTCGACGTGAAGGCGCCCGGCATCATTCCGCGCAAGTCGGTTCACGAGCCGATGCAGACCGGTCTGAAGTCGATCGACAGCCTGATCCCGATCGGCCGTGGCCAGCGCGAGTTGATCATCGGCGACCGGCAGACCGGCAAGTCCGCAATCGCCGTCGACGCCGTGCTGAACCAAAAAGAGATCAACAAGACCGACGACGAGTCGAAAAAGCTCTACTGCGTCTACGTCGCGATCGGCCAGAAGCGCTCGACTGTCGCGCAACTCGTCAAGACGCTGGAAGAGGCGGGCGCGATGGAATACTCCATCGTTGTCGCAGCCACGGCGTCCGAACCGGCACCGCTTCAGTTCCTGGCCCCCTATGCAGGCTGCGCCATGGGCGAATACTTCCGTGACAACGGAATGCACGCGCTTCTGGTCTACGACGATTTGTCGAAGCAGGCGACGGCTTACCGCCAGATGTCGCTGCTGCTGCGCCGTCCTCCGGGACGCGAGGCCTATCCGGGCGACGTCTTCTATCTGCACTCCCGCCTTCTGGAGCGTGCCGCGAAGATGGGCGACGCGGCTGGTGCAGGTTCGCTGACGGCCTTGCCGATCATCGAAACGCAGGCTGGCGACGTCTCCGCCTACATTCCAACCAACGTGATTTCGATCACGGACGGGCAGATCTTCCTGGAAACGGACCTCTTCAACAAGGGCGTTCGTCCGGCGGTGAACGTGGGTCTCTCGGTCAGCCGTGTCGGCTCCTCCGCTCAGATCAAGGCGATGAAGCAGGTCGCCGGGCCGATCAAGCTCGAACTGGCGCAGTACCGTGAGATGGAGGCTTTCGCGCAGTTCGCGTCCGACCTCGACGCGGCGACGCAGCGCCTGCTCCGCCGGGGCGCGCGCTTGGTCGAGTTGTTGAAGCAAGGCCAGTACTCGCCGCTTCTCGTCGAAGAGCAGGTGGTGGTGATCTTTGCCGGTGTGCGGGGCTACCTCGACGGGATCGAGGTGAGCGAGGTGCACCGCTTCGAGCAGAAGCTGTTGGAAGAAGTCCGCGACCGTGGCGCCGATCTTCTGAAGGAAATCGCCGAGAAGAAGCAGCTTTCGGACGATCTGGAAGGCAAGCTGAAGAGCTTCATGGACGACTTCAGCAAGAAGTTCGTTTGATTTTGCCTGGACCACGGGAAGCGGGAGCCGATTGAGCCGTGTCAAGCCTCAAGGACCTACGCAACCGCATCAATAGCGTCAAGTCGACGCGCAAGATCACTCAGGCCATGAAGATGGTCGCGGCCGCCAAACTTCGCCGCGCCCAGGAGCAGGCCGAGGCGGCGCGGCCCTATGCGCAGCGGATGCAGCGCATGCTGGGAGCGCTGTCGCAGAGCGTCGAGGACCAGCCGACCACGCCGAAGCTCCTCTCCGGAACCGGCAAGGAAGAGACTTACCTTCTCGTGCTCTGCACGGCGGACCGAGGGCTGTGCGGCGGGTTTAACTCCAATCTGGCCCGCGAAGCGCGGCGGCGGATCAACGCCCTTGTCTCCGAAGGCAAGGAGGTCAAGGTCCTCTGCGTGGGCCGCAAGGGGCGGGACCAGCTGCGGCGGACCCACGGCGATTATATTGTCCACACCTTCGAGGATATCGCGAGCCCGCAACTGAATTACGATGCGGCGCGCATGGTGGCGGATTACGTGATTGAGAACTTCGATGCCGGGGAGTTCGACGTCTGTCAGCTCGTCTATGCCCGTTTCCGCTCCGCGATCAAGCAGATCGTGACGACGCTGCAACTGGTCCCCTTCTCCGCGATGGAGGAGGCGGCGCCGGGGCAGGAGGACGCGCAGACAGGCAAGGCGGCTGAAGGCGAATCCGCCGGGATGGATGGGAGCGTTTACGAATTCGAGCCGGACGAAGAGAGCATCCTGGCCGACCTGCTGCCGCGCAACATGGCGGTTCAGGTGTATCGGGCGCTGTTGGAAAACAACGCCGGAGAGCACGGAGCCCGGATGACGGCAATGGATGGCGCGACACGCAATGCCGACGACATGGTCGATAGTCTGACGCTGACCTACAACCGTACGCGTCAGGCAGTCATTACCAAGGAATTGAACGAGATCGTCTCGGCCAAGGAAGCGATGCGATAAGCCGCGCAGCGCGGCCGATTGGTATCTGACGATCACGCACGAGGGAGCGAGTGCAAGATGGCGAAGGGCAAAAACCTGGTCGGAAAGATTACGCAGGTCATGGGCCCGGTGATCGACGTTCAGTTCGAGGGCGACCTGCCTTCGATTCTGAACGCTCTTGAAACCGATAACCATGGTAACCGGCTGGTTCTGGAGGTGGCGCAGCATCTGGGTGAAAGCACGGTGCGGACCATTGCGATGGACGCCACCGAAGGGCTGGTGCGTGGCCAGGAGGTTACCGACAGCGGCAACCCCATCACCGTTCCCGTCGGGCCGGAGTGCCTTGGCCGGATCATGAACGTGATCGGCGAGCCGATCGACGAGCGCGGTCCGATCAAGACCAAACAGAGCCTGCCGATCCACCGCAGCGCGCCGGAGTACGTCGACCAGTCGACGGAGACCGAGATGCTGGAGACCGGCATCAAGGTCATCGACCTGCTGGAGCCTTATCCGCGCGGCGGCAAGATCGGCCTGTTCGGCGGCGCGGGCGTCGGCAAGACCGTGCTGATCATGGAATTGATCAACAACATCGCCAAGGGGCACGGCGGTTACTCCGTCTTCGCCGGTGTTGGCGAGCGCACGCGTGAAGGCAACGACCTTTATCATGAGATGCTCGACTCCGGCGTGATCCAGCCCGATGGCGATTCGAAGGCCGCGCTGGTCTACGGTCAGATGAATGAGCCTCCAGGAGCGCGCGCGCGCGTCGCGTTGACCGGGCTGACCGTCGCGGAGTACTTCCGCGACCAGGAAGGCCAGGACGTTCTGCTCTTCGTCGACAACATCTTCCGCTTCACCCAGGCGGGCCAGGAAGTCTCGGCCTTGCTCGGCCGCATCCCTTCGGCGGTGGGCTATCAGCCGACGCTGGGCACCGACATGGGTGAATTGCAGGAGCGGATTACCACGACGAAGAAGGGCTCGATCACCTCGGTGCAGGCAATTTACGTGCCCGCCGACGACTTGACCGATCCGGCCCCCGCGACCGCCTTCTCGCACTTGGACGCCACGACGGTGCTTTCGCGCTCGATCGCGGAACTTGGGATTTATCCGGCGGTCGATCCGCTGGACTCCAGCAGCCGCATTCTCGACGCCCGCATTCTGGGCCAGGAGCACTACGACGTGGCGCGCGAGGTTCAGCGCATCCTGCAGCAGTACAAGTCGCTCCAGGACATCATCGCCATTCTGGGCATGGAAGAACTGTCCGAGGAAGACAAGCTGACCGTGGCGCGCGCCCGGAAGATCCAGCGTTTCCTGTCGCAGCCCTTCCATGTTGCCGAGGTCTTCACCGGCCTGCCGGGCAAGCTCGTCTCCATCGAGGACACGATCAAGGGCTTCAAGGGTATCTGCGAGGGTCGCTACGACCATCTGCCGGAGGCTGCTTTCTACCTCGTCGGGAACATGGACGAGGCGATGGAGAAGGCCGAGAAACTGGCGCAGGAAGCCGCTTAGAGCGCGATGATCTCAAGCCACTTCGGCTTGAGATCGGAATCGCCTCGCAGAACAAAGCTCTAAAGCGGGATGACGATTCGGAGATAAGTCATCCCGCTTCAGGAGCGGTTCCTTCGGAAATCGGACGGCGAGTGCGGGGTGGTGCCGGAAATGGCGGCATTCCGCGTCGGCAGGGAGCGGGGACGCGTACGCATGGCTGAGCAAGGCAAAATCTCGTTCGAATTGGTTTCGCCGGAGCAGCTTCTGCTCTCGGAAGAGGTCAAAATGGTTACCGTGCCAGGGGCGAGCGGCGTATTCGGCGTGAAGCCACGGCACGCTCCGCTGATCTCGTCGATGAAGCCCGGTGTCGTCGCGATCCATCGTGAAGACGCTGAAAAGGCCGATCAGCGTTTCTTCGTCGACTCCGGCTTTGCGGAGGTTACGCAGGAGCGTTGCACGGTGCTGGCCGAGCATGTGATCGACGTGGCCACGATGAACCGCTCGGATCTGGAAACGGAACTGAAAAACGCCCGCGAAGACGTGGCGGACGCCAAGACCGATAAAGAGCGCGCGAAGGCGGAACAGCGAGTCGCGATGACCGAGCATAAACTCCGCGCCCTGCAATCTTGAACGCTCGATAGCCGCACTTTATCGGCGATGCGCATACGAAGGCCGACGCGGCGGGACAATCATATCCCGCCGCGTTCAATCGTGGCGCGGGACGTATCTTCGGCTCGCCATCCCGCTCTAAGACTTTGAATTGAGCCGCGATTCAAGTAAAGCCGAAGCGGCTTCGAATCGCTCTAGTTCCCCTTCATCCACTTGTCGATCTGCCGGTCGGCCTCTTCCTTGCCGACACCGTAGCGCTCCTGGATCTTGCCGGAGAGCCTCTGCTGATCGCCTTCGACCTGCTGCAGGTCGTCATCGGTCAACTTGCCCCACTGCTGCTGGACCTTGCCGGTGAACTGCTTCCAATTTCCTTTAACTTGATCCCAGTTCATCGTCTGCTCTCCATTGTCTTCAATGACTCGATAAGAGCGTTACGTTTCGCGAGCGCCAAGAGTTCCAGCGCTTTCGCTATCTATCCGTCAAGCGGAGAAACACCACACGGGCTTTGCCATAGGTCCGTTCGTCAAGCATCCGAAAGCCGGAAGGGGCCGCGAAGGGTTCTTTCTTCATCAGTTCGACCGCAATCAACGCCTCCGGCGCCAGCCAGCCCGCAGTCCGCAGCGCCGCAAGCGCCGGAGCCGCCAACCCTTGGTTATAGGGCGGATCCAGCAGCGCCAGCGAACATGCCTGGGTCGCGCGCGGCGGGTGCAGCACGTCGCATTGCAGGATCGTCACCCGCGTCTCTTCGTCGAGGGCGCGTACGTTTTGGCGCAGCGACGCGAGCGCGGCTGCCTGCGATTCCATGAACACGGCATGAGCGGCCCCGCGCGACAGCGCCTCCAACCCGTTGGCGCCGCTGCCCGCAAAGGCATCCAGAACGACGGCATCGGCGAGCGGGCTACCGTCACGGGCAAGCCGGCCGTGCGCGAGGATGTTGAACATCGATTCACGCGTCAGGCTGCTCGTCGGACGCACTTCCAGTCCCGCCGGAGCCTTGATCGAGCGGCCGCTATGACGGCCGCCGACGATTTGCATTGCGCGCCTTTCCCTTTCCGGTCCCGGCCGTAGTCCGGGGCTTGGCTTTCGCCGTTCCGATCTTGCGTTCCGACGGCTGCGCAACGCCAAGCTGCTCGGCGATCACCTTCGGCGGCACTTCCGAAATCTGTCCCGGCACCATCGCGCCAAGCTGGAATG
Organism: Rhodovibrio sp.; assembly: GCA_007127165.1. Classification (GTDB taxonomy): domain Bacteria; phylum Pseudomonadota; class Alphaproteobacteria; order Kiloniellales; family Rhodovibrionaceae; genus SKZV01. Next base: position 5,583 of record SKZV01000047.1, read on the forward strand.
GGCCGTAGGCTACGCGGATCAGACGGTTCACCTTCAAGCCGATGTGCTCCATCACGCGGCGGACCTCGCGGTTGCGGCCCTCGCGCAGCGCCACCGTGACCCAGGCGTTGTCGCCGGTAACCTGATCCAGCTTCGCCTCGATGGAGCCATATTGTATCCCCTCGATGGTGACGCCGTTGATCAGCCCCGCCAGCTTCTTCTCGTCGATATCGCCCCAGACCCGCGCGCGATAGCGCCGCAGCCAGCCGGTCGAGGGTAGTTCCAGCGAGCGTTTCAGCTCGCCGTCGTTGGTCAGCAGCAACAGCCCCTCGGAGGCGAGGTCCAGCCGCCCGACCGGCATCAGGCGCGGCAACTCCGCCGGAAAGCCGTCATAGATCGTCGGCCGCCCCTCGGGATCGCGCTCGGCGACCAGCAGCCCGCGTGTCTTGTGATAGCGGAACAGCCGCGTCGGCTCCACAGCGGGCAGGGGCTTGCCGTCCACGGCAATGCGGCGCGGGTCGTCCACCACGATCGCCGGGGTCCGGATCACCTCGCCGTCGAGACGCACCTGTCCCGCCTCGATCATGCGTTCCGCCTCGCGGCGGGAGCAGACGCCGGCGCGCGCGATCAGCTTGGCGATGCGCTCGCCCTTTGGCGGGGCCTCGTCCGGCTGGATCTCGTCCGGTTGGGCCTCGCCGTTTGGTGTGTCTTGGCCGTCCGGTGTCGTTCGGGGAGTCATGAGTACTTTATCCTGCGGATGCGGAGCGGGGGTTCGCCGCCGCCGTGACGAAGGCCGCGAAGATGCGGCGGTCGCCCGCGTTGATGTGAAATTCCGGGTGCCATTCGACGCCCAGGCAAAAGCGATAGCCGGGATGCTCGATCCCCTCGATGACGCCGTCCGGCGCCGTCGCGTTGACGACCACGCCGGGGCCGACGCTCTCCGCCGCCTGATGATGGGCCGAGTTCACGGCGAGTTCCGGAAGGTTGCAAATCCGGTGCAGCAGCGTGCGCGTCACGATGGAGATCATGTGGCCCGGCTCGTTGCGCGGGTTCGGCTGCTCGTGCGCCAGCGCCTCGGGAACGCTGTCCGGGATGTGCTGGATCAGTGTGCCGCCCAGCACGACGTTCAGCAGTTGCTGCCCGCCGCAGATCCCCAGAACCGGCATGTCGCGCGCCAGCGCGCCGCGCGTCATCGCCAGCTCGAACGCGGTGCGGCGGTCCTTGGTCCGGACCGTTTCATGGCGCTCCGCCGCCCCGAAGAGCGCCGGATCGACGTCGAAGTTGCCGCCGGTGACCACCAGCGCGTCCAGCCCGTCCAGGTAGGACTCGGCCAAGTCCGGCTCGTGCGGCAGGGCGAGCGGCAGCCCGCCGGCCGCGCTCACCGCCTCGCAGTAGTTTTGCCGCAGGGCGTACCAGGGCAGCTTCGAATATCCGCCGGCTTCCTCGCTATCCAGCGTGATGCCGACGACCGGACGTTTAGGCATGGGCGCGCGTTTCCTTAAATGGTCATGGGTCAGATCGACCAGGCTTCGGTGCCTTCGCAGTTCAAACCGAGCTGCGACAGTCCCTCCTCCAGATAGTCAGCCGCAAGCGGCATACCAAGGAGGTATTCCGCCGTATACTCGTTATGCCGCTCGCTCGCGGCGTCGAGCGCGTCCTGCCATTCCACCGGAGCCGTGAAGTCGCCGCGCCCGACCCAGGCGAGCGCCACCAGTTCGGTCTGCGCGTCTACGTTCATATCGTCGATCACCCGCTTCGCGTCGGTGAACAGCGGATCTTCACGCAGGCGGGTAAGGTAGTCCGGCATCAACTCCTCGTCGCTCACGTCCAGGTCGGGCGCAACCGTGCTGTCGTCGTCCTCGGGCGCGACCGGCAGCGACTCCTCGACTTCGAACTCGCGAATCTTAACGATCAGCCAGCAAACCGTTTCCATATCCATGTTGAGCATCGTTTTTCGAGCCTCCCCTTGCTAACACACGCGTCAATGTTGCTTGCTATCTGCTTCCTGTCCGGCGATCAACAACCCTTGCAGGCAAGCGCCAGGATAACCCGGAGTTTTTCATGCCGCCGAGCGAATACCAACCCTCATCCGCCGCTCCCGCGCCGATGCGCCAAGCGCTGGAGCAGGCGCGCGCCGCCGCCTGCGCCGGAGAGGTTCCGGTGGGCGCGGTTCTGATCGATCCGGCGCGCGGAGCCGTGCTCGCCCGCGCCCACAATCTGGTGGAAGCCCTGAACGATCCCACCGCTCACGCCGAACTCCTGGCGATTCGCGCCGCCACCGCCGCGCGCGGCGAGAAGCGGCTCGTCGGCTGCGACCTTTATGTCACGTTGGAACCCTGCCCGATGTGCGCCACCGCCATCGCCTTCGCTCAGCTTCGGCGCGTGTACTTTGGAGCTTACGACCCAAAGGGGGGCGGTGTCGACCACGGCCCGCGCATCTTCACCCAACCCACCTGCCACCACCGCCCTGAAGTGATCGGCGGCATCGAGGAAAGCGAGTGCGCACGGCTGCTGCGCGGGTTTTTTCAGGAGCGGCGCTAGGCGCTCTTAACCGCCCACCACGGCCGCGACCTGATTGCGGGCTTCGGCATCGTCCACGCCGTCCATCGCGCGCATTCTTTCCTGTCCGCAAGCCTTGAACGAGCAGGCTAGCCGGGACTGGTTTCGGAAAAGTGGACGAACAGGGTTACCGGGCCGCGTATGAGCGGGCTGCGTGGGTTAGGCGGCGAGGTGATCCGCCTAGAAAAAGGACTCTGACCCCTTTTTCTGCGGGGAGTGCCTCAACGCCACAGCTTGGAGAGATCGCGCGGCGTGAGCATCTGCGCGAATGTCGCCGCATCCGGGCCGGTGATCTCGACCTGCCGCTCGATCGCCACGTCGCAGAGAATCGCCTGATTCACGAGGTTCCAG
>SKZV01000074.1 GCA_007127165.1 Rhodovibrio sp.
GTTGCTCCTGGCGCGCGTCGACGGAAAGTCGCCGGTCGAGTATCTCACCGCCGATGAGGAGCGCCGCCGGGTGCGGAGCGTGGCGTGCACCCTGCTGAGCCATCCTCCTCGGACGCTGTCGGAGGTCACGGCGGCTTGGCGAAAGGAGTTTAACCAAGAATGAGCGACGGGATCATAGAGCGAGTATTCGGACGCCGAGTCTGGGATTCCCGGGGGCGTCCGACCGTCGAGGCGGAGGTGCATCTTCATGGCGGAGCCTGGGGCCGCGCCATCGCACCCGCGGGGGCCTCGACGGGCTCGGGCGAGGCTGTCGATCTGCGCGATGGCGGTCCGCGCCTCTCCGGCTACGATGTCGGCGCCGCGGTCGCGGCAGTGAACGGGCCACTCGCTCGGGCACTGCGAGATCAGTCGATTGCCGATCAGGCGGCACTCGATCGACGGCTTGTCGCCACGGACGGCACCGCGAATCGCGCGCGCTGCGGCGGCAACGCCTTGATCGCAACCTCGATGGCCTGCGCCCATGCCCGCGCCGCCTACGAGGAAGTGCCGTTGTGGAAAAGCCTCGCGGGAAGCCGCCCGCCTTCGATGCCGCTACCGGAAATCCAGCTTTTTGGCGGCGGCGCCCACGCAGCCGGTCGCGTCGATATCCAGGACTTCATGATCATTGCGGTGGGGGCGCGGAGCTTTTCGGAGGCGCTGGAAATCACCGCCGAGGTCTATGGTGCCGCTGGCCGCGTGCTGGCGGAACGCGGGCTGTTGGCGGGCGTGGCCGATGAAGGCGGCTATTGGCCAGCGTTCGAGAGCAACGAGGCGGGTCTTGAGCTTGCAGTTCTGGCGATCGAGCGGGCTGGGTACACGCCGGGTCAGGATGTCGCGCTGTCGCTCGACGTTGCCGCGTCGGAGTTCAGGTGCGAAGGGCGCTACACGCTGGCCCGCGACGGCCGTGACCTGGATAGCGACGGGCTCACTGAGATGCTGCTCGACTGGAGTCGCCGCTATCCGATCGTCTCGATCGAGGACCCGCTGGCCGAGGATGACGAAGCAGGGCTGCAAGCGTTTACGCGCGCGGCCGGACCCGGCCTGCAGATCGTCGGGGACGACTATCTGGTGACGGATGCGGGACGTATCCGTCACGCCCAGGAGGTCGGAGCGTGCAACACGGCCCTGATCAAGCCGAACCAGGCCGGGACGCTGAGTGAAACCAAAGCGGCGCTGGATGCGGCGCTCGACGGCGGCTGGGGCGCCATCGTCTCCGCCCGCTCGGGAGAGAGCGAGGACACGACGATTGTCCACCTCGCCGTCGGCTGGGGCGTACCGCAGCTCAAAGTGGGCTCGTTCGCCCGCTCGGAACGCATGGCCAAGTGGAACGAGGGCCTGCGGGTGGCGGAGATGCTTGAAGACGCCTCCCTGCCTTCCCCCGACAGCTTTCCGTGGCGGCAGGACGGGGCCTGACGCCCTGTTTGCAATACGGTTAGCATCGTGGTGGCGCATCTCGGCCAGAGTCCGTGTGCGCGGGTGGATCGTAAGATCCGGCGCCAAGCGCCGAGCGAGCAGACGCGCCTTATGCCCAGCGCGGCGGCCATTGGGACCACCGTTTTGGGCCCGGGTTCATCGAAGTCTCCGCCGTGAGCCTTTCCACGGCCGAATCCGGCAGCTACCAAACAAGCCACTTCCGGCAGATTTCCAGGCACTCGTCACGCAATTGCTCCACCGAGCACTTGTTGCAGCGGTGCCCATGCGCGCCGCCGTTCGTCTCGATATGCAGCTTGGCGAACTTCGGGCGGTCCTTGCGGCCGTGCAGCATGGGAAACGCAAAGGCCGTATAGTGGTAGAGCCGCCCTTCAACCGAATAGAACGCGTGCGAGCCGTCCTGGTTCACCACCTTCAGGATGGCGCTTGTATCGGTCGTATCCAGCGTGACGGTATAGCCTTCGCCTTCCAGCGTCTCGCGGGCGGCCTCCAGGGCGGGCACGACGATTGTTTGTATGCAGTGGACGAGATCGCCGTGGCTGGCCTCTTCGGGGGTCGTTACCTGACCGCTGCGCAACCGCTCGATCAAGTCCTGCCAGAAGGTGCTCATTTCCGCTCCTCTCGCGGGTCGGCCTCTCGCGGGTTGGTGGGCGCGGCCAGCGCCCTGGTGCGCCACCGTGCGCGCATGCGGTCCCAGCCGGAAGGCGGCAAGGCGCCGATGCCGGTGGCGTCGAGCGCATCCGCACGCAGCGCGATCCAAAGCGACCAGGCCATGAGGGCAAGAACGATGGCGAGCGGCAGAGCGGTCAGAAGAGTAGCGGTCTGCAACGCCTGAAGACCGCCCGCGACCAGCAGGACGCCCGCGGTGATCGCCGTGAGCAGGCTCCAGAAAACCTTCTGGAACAACGGCGGGTTGGGATGTCCGCCGGACGCCAGGATATTCATCACCAGCGCGCCCGAATCCGCGGAGGTGACGAAGTACCCGACCACCACCACAGTGGCGAGCGGGACCGTGACCACCGCCAGCGGCAGCGCATCGAGCATCGCGAAGAGGGCGCTGGGCACGTTTTCCGCGATGATCGCCCCGAGCCCGGCCCCGGTCATCTCCAGGTGCAAGGCCCCGGCCCCGAAAGCAGTCAGCCAGAAGAATGTGAACAGCGTCGGCACCAAAAGCGCTCCCAGGATGAACTCCCCCAATGTGCGGCCATAGGACACGCGGGCGATGAACATGCCGACGAAGGGGCACCAGGAGATCCACCAGCCCCAGTAGAACATCGTCCACTGCGCCTGCCAGTCCGTGCCGCGAAAGGCGTCGGTCCGGAAGCTCAGCGCCACGAGATGCGCGGCATAATCGCCGATCCCTTGCAGGAAGGCCGATAGAATCAGCCAGGTCGGGCCGGCGATCAGGACGAAAAACAGCAGCGCCATGCCGAGAAACAGGTTGAGCCGGGACAGCACGCGGATGCCGTTGTCGAGACCGAGCAGCAGCGAGGTCGTGGCCATGCCCATGATGGCGATGATCAGGATAATCTGGTTAAACAGGGACTCACCCAAAATGCCGATACTCGACAGTCCGGCATTCACCTGCAGCACGCCGAGCCCGAGTGAGGTGGCGACGCCGAACAGCGTGCCGACGAGGGCTAGAGTATCGACGGCGTCGCCGAAGGGGCCGTCGATGCGGCGACCGATCAGGGGATAGAAGGCCGATCGCAACGCCAGGGGCAGTTTATGCCGATAGGCGAAGAAAGCGAGCGACAGCGACACGATGATGTAGATCGCCCAGGGGTGCAGGCCCCAATGGAAAAAGGTGGTTCGCAGCGCTTCCGTGGCTGCGGCGAGGCTTTCGCCTTCTTCGCGCGGCGGGTCGAGGTAGTGCAGTACCGGCTCGGCCACGCTGTAGAACAGGAGGCCGATCCCCATGCCGGCGCTGAACAGCATGGCGAACCACGACAGGAAGGTATATTCGGGCCGCGAGTCCGGCGGACCCAAACGAATGTTCCGGAAGTCCGGCTTCAAGACCAGCGCGAAGATGAAGATCAGCAGGAATGCGACGATACCCGTGTAAATCCAGCCGAATTGACCAACCACGAAATCCTGAACGTCGTTCACCGTTTCGCCGAAGCGTTCGGTCATCGTAACGGCAACGACGATAAGCACGATCACCAACCCGGCGGCCGGGAAGAATACGCGCCGGTTGATCTGGCGATCGACGGGCTCCATCGGCGTTTAGCAGCCTTCCTCGATGTTGGCCCTGGAGAAGCGTGCCATCCGGCGACAGCGCGATGCCCAAAGGCCCATGAAAGGGGACAATATCAAGGCCGTGAAACCAAAAGTACAGGACTTGGTGGAGTCGGCGGGGGACCGAACCGCTGACCCCTAGCGCATCTTCCGGCCAAGTGGACACTGGTTGGCCGTTTCGAAAATGCTTAAAAAACAAGAGCCCGCTGTATTTTTGTGAACCAAGGTTGCCGGCAAAATGCGTTAGCTCTTCTTCATAAGGGGCTCCAATTTCACCGAACTCAAGATGTTGCCGGAAACCGCTCTGGGCGGAAGGCATGAATGTCGAGGGGAAGCGTTCCACCCGCGACGAGGGCAGCGATAATCTTGGCCGTGGTTGCACTGGCGGTCAGCCCGGTATGGCCGTGGCCGAAGGCGAAATAGACACCTGAATGCAGGTGCGAGCGGCCGATCACGGGCAGGGTGTCGGGCAGGCTGGGGCGTGCGCCCATCCATTCGTGCGTCCGCTCGCCGTTGAGCTTTGGCAGAAAGCGTCTTGCGGCCTTGCGGATCACGTCGACCCGTGCGGCAGAGACCGGGCGCTCGATGGCCGCGAACTCCGCTGTTCCGGCTAGGCGCAAGCCTTCTTCCATGGTGTTGGCGACGAATTTCCCATCGGCGAACATGACCGGTTGGCGCAGACTCACCTCCGGCTCTTCGAACATCACATGATAGCCCCGCTCGGAAACCAGTGGGAAACGGTGGCCCAAGCTGTGGGACAACTCCGCCGACCAGGCTCCGGCGGCAAGGACAAGGTGCCCCGCTTCCAGCGTCTCCCCGGATGTCTTGACGGCGACGCGGCCATCGCTCCCCGGCTGGATTTCCCGAACCTCCGCGCGATAAAGGCGGCCTTGGCGCGCCACGAAGTCCTGCGCCAGCGCCTTGACCAGACGCCCAGGGTTGCGCGCCACCGCGTGCCCCTCCAACAACACGCCCTTGGCGAAGATCGGGGCGAGGGCGGGCTCGGCATCGGGAATGTCGTGGCCGTCGATCACCGCCACCTCCCAGCCGAGTTCGCGGCGCAAATCCCATGCGGCGCGGTCGCCTTCAAAGCCCTTTGCCGTCTCGTAAACATGGAGATAGCGGGTTCTATCCAGAATATCGGCGCAGGCGGCGTCGCGCGCCTGCTCCATGTGATCCTCGACCGCGCGCGAGTGCAAAGCGTGGAGCGCGGAGGAAATCCGCTTGAGGTCCGAGGGTTTGGTGAAGCCGGACGCGCGATACAGCCACCCCGCCATCCGGGGCAGATAGCGCCAATCCATCGCCAGCGGCCCATCCCGGCGCAGCAGCCATCCCGGTGCCTTGCGAAGCGTTCCCGGCATGATGAGCGGTACGCAAGAGCTTGTCGCGATCACGCCCGCATTGCCGTGGGAACAGGCCTCTCCAGGCTCCAGACGGTCGATGACAGTGACTTGATACCCCTTTTTTTGCAGCGCCAGCGCGCAGGACACTCCGACCATCCCGGCCCCGATGACGAGGACGCGGCGGTCCAGGCTTTGCTCTTGTCTCACCTCGCCAGCCCCTTCTTGCCCTGGTGTCAGTCGCGTCCGTCTTGGAAGGCGTACCACCGCATCATCGCGCGCTGCCCCAGCCGCCGGAAGGCCGCCGCCGGGAAGCGCGGCAGTCCCGTGGAAAGCGGAGGCGGCAGTTGGCCCTCGCCGGTGCCGATGCGCTCGGCGATGCGCCGCCCCGCGTGCATGCTGAAGGACACGCCGCTACCCATGTAACCGAGGGCGTAGTGCAGGCTGGGGTCGTCTTCCGCGCTCGCCACATGGGGCATGAAGTCATAAGTCAGCGCCACCCAACCGCCCCAGAAGTAGTCGGCGCGCGGTTCGGCCATGAAGGGGAACTTCGCGGCGACGGCGGAGAGGAGGTGCCGCTTGTGGGCTTCCATCCCTTCCGGCGTTTCGCGCGGCGGCCCCTTGCCGCCCAGCATGATGCGATTGTCCGGCAGACGGCGGTAATAGTAGAGCATCGCGCGCGTATCGCTCATCGCATCGGTCGTGATGAAGTTTCCCGCGGCGATTTCCTCAGCCGTCATCGGCTGCGTCACCACGATGTTGGAGAGCACGGGCAGCAACCGGCCCTTCAGAAAGGGAAACGCCAGTTCCAGCGTATAGCCATTTGTCGCGAAGACCACCTGCCTGGCGCGGACCGTGCCGGTGGAGGTGCGTAACTCGTGCCAGCCATCGCGCTTGGCGAGGCCCAGAACCGGGCTTGCGGTGTGAACCCGCGCACCCGAGCGCCGGGCCAGATCGACGAGGCCGTAAGCCAGCTTCAACGGGTGCATGGCGAAAGACACGCTCCAGCGCAGCGCCCCGTCCGCCTCGCCGCCGCGAACGTGGCCGCGCGCGAGTTGCTCCGCGTCGAGCAACTCAGCCTCGAACCCGAAGGTGTCGCGCAGGAGCCTCTGCTCCTTTTCCAACCCGGAAACCCGACTGGGCCGGTGCGCGAGCTTGAGCCAGCCGTCGGGCATTCGCTCGCAGTCGATTCCGCCTTCCGCGATCAACGTGCGCACGGTCTCAAGGGCCGCCATGGCCTCCGCGAAGACTTGCCGCGCGCCCGCCTCTCCCCACCGGCCAACCCACTGCGCGTAGGGCAGGCGGCCCACTGCCGGGCGCGCGAAGCTCCCGTTCCGGCCGCTGCATCCCCAGGCCGGAGTGTTCGCTTCCAGCACCAGCGGTCGGATACCGCTGCGCGACGCCAGATAATGAGCGCAGGACAAGCCGGTATAGCCGCCGCCGATGATCGCCACCTCGGTTTCATGGTCGCCTTCCAGGACACCGTCGTCCTCCGGCGGCGGCCCGGCGGTGGCCTGCCAATAGGTCGCGGGCTGCGCGCCGCCGCTGCCGGGATGGCGCGCACGCAGCGGATCGTTATAGGGCGGACCGGCGCTCATTGCACCTGCACGCCCCGCCGCCTGACCAATTCGGATACTAGAATGACGATGGTCATGAAGACGAGAACCATGGCCGCGACGGCGGCGAGCGTGGGACTGACCTGGAGCAGCGCATCGTCCCACATCTTCTTCGGCAGCGTCGTGACCTGCCCACCCGTAACGAAGAGCGCGATGGTCAACTCGTCGAAGGAGATGATGAAGGCGAACATGAAAGCCGCGACCATCCCCGCCCGCATGAGGGGGAAGGTGACATGCACGAAGGTCCGCGCCTTGTTGGCCCCAAGAGTATAAGCCGCATGGTCCAGCCGCTCGTCATAGTGCTTCAGGACCGCAATCATCGTGACCACCACGTAGGGCACCGCAAGAACGGTGTGGCCGATCACCAGTCCCAGGTCAGTGCCCACGAGCCCAAGGCGGGCGTAGAGATAGAACAGCGACACCGCGATGATAATGTTCGGCATGATGATCGGAGACACTAGGAAACCGATCATCGCCGTCTTGAAGCGCGCCTTGCGTGCTATGTAGAAGGCTGCCGGAACGCCGAACAGCATACCCAGCCCTCCCGCCGAGATCGCGATGAGCAGCGAGCGGAGTCCCGCCTCGACCCAGACAGGGTTACTGAGAACGGATTCGTACCACTGTAATGAGAACCCACGCGGCGGCCATGAGAGGAACTGTGCTTCGGTAAAGCTGACCGGGATGATGAAGAACGCCGGCACTGCCAGGAACACGATCACCAGCAATGCCGTTGCCCAGATCGCGGCCCGCCCGCCCTTCCGGCGCGGCTTGTCCGGGCGCTGCGGGAAGGCGCGCTCCATCCCTTGCCCGATCAGATCCGAGCCGCGCGCCATCACCTCGATGAACAAACCGCCCAGCCGCCGCCCCACCCAGCCGATAAAGTTGCTTTTGGCGTTCGTTTCAGCCCGCGCCGATCCGCCGGACAACGTGGAGAGCCCGACCAAGCGGTCGTAGATGAAGAAGATGATCAGCGCTACGATCAGCAAGAAGACCGCGATCGCTCCGGCGAACCCCCAGTTCAGCATGTCCTTGATCTGGAAAATGATGAGCTGGACGATCACGGTTTCGCGCTCGCTGCCCAAGAGCGCCGGCGTAATGAAGAAGCCGAGCGCAGTGATGAAAACGAGCAGCGCACCGGCGGCTACGCCTGGAACGGAAAGCGGGAAGTAGACCCGCCAGAACGCTTGGCCCGGCCGCGCCCCCAGCGTCGAGGCCGCACGCGAGAGGTTGTGATCGATGCTTTCCATTACCGACAGCATGGTTAGCACGCAAAGCGGCATCAGCGCGTGCACCATGCCAATCATTACGCCGGAGAAGTTGTAGATGAACGTCGGCGGATCGACGATCCCGAGAATATCCAGGAACTGGTTGACCGCTCCGTTCCGTCCCAGCAGCACCATCCATGCGAAGGTCCGCACAAGAAAGCTCGTCCAGAAGGGCATCAACACCCAGATAATCAGCGTATTGCGCGTCGAGCCCCGAACCGTCGAGAGCAGATAGGCTACTGGATAGGCCGCGATCACGGAAAACACCGTGGTCCATGCCGCAATCTCGAAGGTGATGGTCAGAACCCGGCTGACGACACGGGAATCGTACAGACGGGTATAATGCACCGTGCTAAGTTCGCCCGAGCTGTCCACAAAGCTGGTGCCGAGCAGCAGGGCGACGGGATAGACAAAGGCGATCCCGAGAAAAATGAAGGCGGGAAGCAGCGGCCATGCCGCCAGCGCACGCCGCCCCGACGCCCGCAGCGCGCTGTCCCCGCCACCGCTTTCCGATGGCTCGACCGACCCGGCCTCTTTGAGGGTATCGGCCGGAGCCGCTGCGCGCAGCTCACGCATCCTTCAGCACCACCGTGCGTTCGCGGGACCAGCCGAGCCGCTGCTTTCCGGGCCGCTGCTTCCCGGACGCGACCTTGCGGGCGGCCAAAGGGCCGCCGGTCAAGGTCCGTGCACTGAGTTGAAGGCCGCTGCCGGTACGGAAAAAGCACTTGATGGTGCCACCCGTCATGATGGCATTCTCGAGGTCTGCTTCCACGACATTCTCCGGTGCCTCGCCGCCGTTCAAGAGGGCAATGGACTCCGGACGCACCATGACGCGCACCCGCTCGCCCTCAACGATTCCCTCCTGGATCACTCCGCGCAATTCGGTCCCGTCGTCCAGACGCACCGCCGCCTCGTTGGCGTCGCGGGCGGTCACGCGCCCCGACAGCAAGTTGGACTCGCCCAGAAAGTCGGCGGCGAACACCGTGCGTGGCGAAAAGTACAGTTCGTCCGGCGTCCCAAGCTGCTCGATCCGTCCGTCGCGCATCAGGCAGATGCGGTCGGACATGACCAGCGCTTCTTCCTGGTCGTGCGTGACATAAAGGACGGCGATGTTCAGCTTGGCGTGAAGCTGTTTGATTTCGAGCTGGAGCTGATCGCGCAGTTTTTTGTCGAGCGCGCCGAGCGGTTCGTCCATCAGGACGATCGAGGGCTCGTAAACCAGGGCGCGGGCGAGGGCGACACGCTGTTGCTGTCCCCCGGAAAGCTGGCGAGGATAGCGCTGCGCAATGTCCGGAAGCTGGATGATGTCCAGTACCCGATTGACCGAGTCCTTGATCTCGCGCTCCGCGCCGCGGCGCATCCGCAGCGGAAAGGCGATATTGTCGAAGACGGTCATGTGCGGGAAGAGAGCATAGTTCTGGAACACCATGCCGATGTCCCGCTTGAACGGCGGGAGATAGGTGGTGAGTCGCCCGTCGATCCAAATTGCGCCGCTATCGGGATCGTTCAGGCCGGCAATCGCCAGAAGCAAGGTCGTCTTGCCGGAGCCGGAGGGCCCCAAAAGCGTCAGGAACTCGCCTTCCTTGACGTCGATGCTCGCACCTTCGAGGGCGACGAGCGACCCGAAGGTCTTGCGCAGATCGTTTACTCTCAGCTTGTAATTGCCGGTCGCTATGGTCATCCGGAACGCACTCCCCCAACACCGCCGTCAGGCCGGATCAATCGGGCCGGCGGCCGCAATGCGGCAAGAACACCGGCCCGCGCAAGCGCAAACGTCAGGACAGCAGCCATTCGTTGAAACGTTCTTCGGCGTCGTCCTTGTGCTCACCCCACCAGTCCTGGTTGGCGAGAATCATCTTCTCTAAGTTGTCGGGCGCGGTCGGCAGGAAGCGAGCCCGCTCTTCGGAAATGAAGTCATAAGCCTTTAGGTTGGTGGGACCGTAGGCCAGCAGGTCGGTATAGGCCGCCTGACGCTGCGGATCGGCGCAGAAGCGAATGAACTCCCGGCCGGCGTCCGCCTTCGGATTGCCCTTGGGAATCGCCCAGCCCTCGATGGAATAGAGCCCCTGGTTCCACTGAATAGCCGCCGGTCCGCCGGAATCGATCACGGTCTGCGCCCGGCCGTTCCAGGTCGGCAGCATATCGACCTCGCCGGTTTGCAGAAGCTGACTGGTCTGCGCGCCGCCGGTCCACCAGACGCTGATGTGCGGGCGAATCTCGTCGAGTTTGGCCAGCGCGCGGTCGATATCCAGCGGGTACAACTCGTCCGGCGAAACGCCATCCGCAAGGAGCGCGATTTCGAGCGTGTCGATGGGACTGCGCCGAAGGGCGCGGCGGCCAGGGAAGCGTTCGACATCCCAGAAGTCAGCCCAGGACTGCGGACCCTGCTCGCCGTAGGTATCGGAGCGGTAGCACAGGACAGTGGCATAAACATCCGTTCCCATCCACACCGGCGTCCGGGCTTCCGGCATAATGTTGTCCATGTGCTCGCCGCTCCAGTCCAACTCTTCCAGATAGCCGAGCCCATCGAGAAGCACTTGGTCGGCCTGGGTCACAATAACCACGTCCCAGCTATAGGATTCCGTCTCGACGATGGCGCGTACCTGGCTGGTTGGCTGGTGCTCGCGGGCGATGTTGCGGATTTCGTGGCCGGTCGCCTCCTCGAAGGGCCGGTAGAACGCCTCTCCGAATGCGTCGGTGAAGGGACCGCCCGGATCGGCCACGACAAGCTGCTGGCCGCTCGCGAACGCCCGGCTCCCCATCGTTCCGGAAAGCCCGAGAACGGCGATCCCGGCACCGCTCGCCATCAGGAACTGACGGCGCGATGTGCGATGGACGAACTTCACCTTGGTTTGCTTGGTCATTATTTGTCCTCCCTGTTGCTTGATCGTGTTGGATCAAGGAAAGCTTTCCAGTTTTGCGGCCTTCAGGATTTGACGAACCGCACCGCCGATTTGCGTCAGGCTGTCGACCACCCTGGCCCCAGCCTCCGCAAGCGCGGCCTGCTTGCCCGGAACATTCTCTTCCGGACGTCCCATCAAGGCCCCGGCGTGGCCCATACGCTTGCCGGCGGGCGCGTGCCGTCCGGCGATATAGGCCACGACGGGCGTCTTCATCCGCTGTATGAAGGCGGCGGCCTCCAATTCCGAGCGGCCGCCGATTTCTCCCACCAATACGGCAACGCGCGTCTGCGGATCGGCTTCGAAAAGCTCCAGCACCGGGGCGTGCCACATACCGACCACCGGATCGCCGCCCAGGCAGACCACGCTGCTCTGCCCCAGGCCCTGGCGGTTCAGGCCGTCGATCACCTCGTAGGTCAGGGTGCCGCTCTTGGAGACGATCCCCACAGGACCCGGCCGCAGCCAATCCGCGTTCAAGTCCGAGAGGTTGGCCAGTCCCGGCGAGATACAGCCCGCCGCGTTCGGTCCCAGAAGGCGGGCCCCGCGATAGCGCGCGTAGGCCCGCATCTCGACGGCGTCCCGGACCGGCACACCCTCGGCGTAGACGACAATCGTGTGAAGACCGGCATCGATGGCTTCCATCACCGCATCCCGCGCGCGCGCCGCCGGGACCGACACAAAGCTGGCGTCGGCGCCGGTCTCCCGGACAGCGCGGTAGCAGCTGTCAAAAACCGGAAGCCCTTCCACCTGCTGCCCTCCGCGCCCCGGAGAAACCCCCGCGACTAGAGGGCTGTTCTCCGAAAGCAGGCGTTGCGTCAGGTTCCGGCCGATGACGCCGGTCATGCCTTGAATGACGATCCGGGTGTTGGCGTCGATCAGGATGGCCATCTCAACGGCCCTCCCGAACGTTTGTTTGCGCCGTCAGGGCATCGAGCGCCGGGGCCAGGTCTTCGAAGACCTCGAAGCCCTGCCGCTTCAGGATCTCGCGGCCGGTATCCGCGCAGCGCCCCTTCAGGCGCACCACCACGCGCCCGGCCAGCGGCGAGGCCTCCTGCGCTCCGGCCAGCATCCGCGCAAACTCATCGCAAAGGGCCGTTTGCATAAAGGCGTTGAGGAAGGTCACCTTGGGCGACGCAGTGGCTACCGCCTCGAACACGCGGCGCAATCCCTCTCCTCCAGCCAGTACGCTGCCGCCCAGATCCACGACGCAGCGCACCCGTAGCCCGGCGGTCTTGAGCAGATCGAGTGTGGCCATCATCAGCCCCGCGCCGCTGACCACGGCGATGACCTCGCCATCCGCATCCACTTCGACACCGACCGCGCCAGCCTGCCCGATGGTCCGTTCCAGGGCGCTCTGGGCGGACACGGCCTTGAGTGTGGCTTCCGGCTCGAAGCTTCGGCGGAAGGCGGCGTTGTCGTCCAGCACCACCTTGGCGTCGGCGGCCAGCACGCGCCCGTCCGGCAACAGCGCCAAGGGGTTGATCTCGACCAGTTCGGTGTCCTCGGCGCGGGCAACCCGAAGCAGCGTCTCAACGACCGGTACGAAAGCCTGCGGGTCCGTCGCGCCATCGGCCAGAAACCGCGCAACTTCGGCCAGCTGGAATGCATGAGGTCCGGTGAGCGGATCAATCGGCATTTTTAGAATGCGCGCGCTGGAGACCTCTTCGATCGACATGCCGCCGTCCGGCGAGGAAACGACCGTCTGACAGCCGGCGTCGCGGTCAAGCGCCACGGCCAGATAGAGTTCCCGTGCGATGGCAAGCCGCTCTTCGACATAGACGGCGGCGACATGGTGCTCGCCAAGCCGCTGCCGGCCCAGGTTTTCAGCCTGCGCGCGCGCCTGCTCCGGCGTGTCGGCGAAGAGGATTCCGCCCAGCGCGCCGCGCCTGCCGCTTGGGATCTGCGCCTTGACCACAAGCTGACCGGCATGGTCCGGAAGCCGGGGCCAGAGCGCCCCGTTCGGAATTTTCAGGCCGTGGCGCGCCAGCAGTGTTTTCCCGTCGCACTCCAGCAGATTCATCTCCGCCGCCCCTTATGCCGTGGACTTACGCTTGGCGCGTTCGGCGAAAAACGCTTCCATCATCCGCTGGGGCTCGCCGCTTTCGTAGGCTTCCTTCTGCGTCCGGCTGCCCGCCGCCAGCGCATCCTCGAAGCCGGGCCGCGTCACTTCCTCGAAGCGCGCCTTGTTGAGACGCATCGCCACCGGCGGCTTCGCGGCCAAGTCCTCCGCGATCTCCCGCGCCTTCGCCATGACCGCGCCCGCCTCCACGTAGTAGTGAATCAGGCCGATCCGGTGACACTCCTCGCCGTCCATCATCCGGCCGGTCAGCACCAATTCGACGGTCCTGGACAAGCCCAGCATTTCCTTCATCAGCCAAGGGCCGAGCGTGCTGGCGATCCCGGCGTTGATCTCCGGCTGCCCCATACGGCTGCCGGCGTGTCCCACCCGGATGTCGCATTGCAGCGCCACCTGGAAGGCGGAACCCGCCGCGACGCCGTTCAGAGCCGCGATCAGCGGCTTGCGCATCCCGCGAATGGCGCTGTAGAGCGCGCGCCATTCCTCGACCCACGTGCCTGCCCGTTCGGGGTCGAAGGATTTGGTTTCGTTCAAATCCTGACCCGCTGAGAAGGCGCGCTCACCCGCGCCGGTCATGATGACGGCGCGGACGGACTCGGTCTGGTTCATCTCGTTAAGGGCGCGCGCCAATTCCTGACGCATCGGGGAGTGCCAGGCGTTCATCGCCTCGGGCCGGTCGAGCGTGATCGTTCCGATGGCATCCTTGGTATCGACCTTCAGGAACTCATACATGAAATTGCTATCCCCTTGTCAGCGTGTGCTTCCGGCAGCACGGTCCCGGCGTCGGGCCAGGAATGCGGCCATGACTTTCTGTGGCTCGCCAGTGGCGACAGCCTCGGATTGGTAGGCAACCGCCGCGTCCTCCGCCTCTTCCATCCCCTCGGCAATGGAGCGGCGCAGGTTGGCAAGCGTCAGCCGCATCGCGCAGGGCGGTTTGGCCGCAAGCTCTTGGGCCAGCTCCCGGGCGCGTCCCGCCATGAGGTCCGGCGCGACGATTTCGCTGAGCAGGCCGACCGCGCGGGCTTCCTCGGCGGGCATGGCGCGGCCGGAGAGCAGAAGCTCCATGGCGCGTGAGGCGCCTAGATGCTGGGTCAGCAAAAAAGATCCGGTAATCGCGGGAAGTCCGACATCGACTTCGGCCATGATCAGCCGTGCCTGCGCCACGCCGATCCGCAGATCGCCAAGTAAGGCCGTCTGCAGCCCGGCCCCGGCCGCGACACCGTTCAGAGCGACGACGATGGGTTTCTTGCAGGCGCAGAGTGCCTGGAAATAGGCTTTCCAACTCGCCATCCAGTGGCGGCCGGCGGCGGGATCGATCTCCGCGCTTTCCTGAAGGTCCTGTCCGGCGCAAAAGGCGCGTTCGCCTGCCCCGGTCAGAACGAGGGCGCGGACATCCCCGTCGTCCGAGGCTTCGTTTAACGCGTCCGCCACGCGCCGGCGCAAACCGGTATCGAGCGCGTTCAGCCTGTCCGGACGATTGAGCACAAGACAGCGGACCGGGCCTTCCTGGGTCATCGAAAGCGTTTCCGAGATCATGCGCCTGGGCCTTATATTATTGCTATTCAATGACATCTATTGATATATGATAAAAAGAAGTTGATATTCGATGTCAAGCAATATCCTAAATTGTATATCAATTTCGCCTGACGGCGGGTCGGCACGACACTGCAGGTGCGAGATCGGATCGACTCTGTTAAGGAAGCCGCCGGTACCAGGGAGACCCAGATGACGGATGCCACCTCGCGGACCGGGGAGATCGAAAACACAGTGGACGGGGAAAAGAATGATCGGCGTGATCGCGCTTCGGCGATTGACCCCCGGCTCTTTGTCAGCGGGGCGGAGAAGGGGCTACGCGTCCTGCGTGCATTCTATAACGAGCCGAAGCCGCTCAGCCTGACGGAGATCGCCGAGTCGACCGGCATGGGCCGAAGCGCCGCGCAGCGCTTCCTCTACACCCTGAAGGTGCTGGGCTACCTCCGGCACGATCCGGCGACGCGGCGCTATTCGCTGTCTCCAAAGGTGCTGGACTTCGGCTATGCCTATCTGCGTAACGATGGCCTGATCGAACAGTCGTTCCCTTACCTGCTCGAAGCCAGCAAGCGCACCGATGAAACCATCAACCTGACGGAACTCGATGACACCGAAGTGATCTACGTCTCCCGCTTTCCCAGCCGGCAGGTCATCAGCGTGGACATCGTCCTTGGTGCACGGCTGCCGACTTTCTGCACGGCGCCGGGCCGCGCCATGCTGGCGCAACTACCACGCGAAGTGGCGGAAGGCATCCTGGACCGCTCCAAACGAGAGCCCCGCACGCCCTTCACGCAGACCAACCGCGATACGATTTTGGCGCTCTTGCCGGAAATTCAGCACAATGGCTACGCGCTCAGCAATCAGGAGAGCTATGTCGGCGACCTTTCGGCCGCTTCGCCCGTCGTCAACCATCGCGGCGAAGTCGTGGCCGCAGTGAACATCGCGGTCCCCACGCCGCGCTGGACCATCGAGCAGGTTGAGCGAGACTTGGCACCGGTTGTGGTCGAGACGGCGCGCGCGATCTCGAAAAGCCTGGGGCGCGCTTGATTGTCCAGCCTACAAGGGCAGATAGCGGCCCAACCCGTGTTCCCTGGCCTTCTCCAACGCAAGGTTCCCTGCCGCAAGATCGGCAATCGCGGCACCGGGAAAAGCGAACGCCAGCCGCTCTTGTGGCGTCGAGCGCCCTGGCGCTTCCCCGGTAAGAAGATCGCCGAGATCGCCCGCGATGCAAACAGCCCCAAAGAGCGGGCTGTGTTCCTTCAACGCCAAGGTCTGCTCACGGTCGTCGGTGAAAATCCGGTCAAAGCCAGCCATCCCCTCGACCGTCCAGGAACGCCCGAGATCGACCATAGTTGCGAAACCGCCGGGAGCCATCCAGCGCCCGTCGAGAAAGGGCTTCAACTCAGTGCTGGCGGGCACCGTCGAGACGACGATGTCGGCATCTGCGAGCGCTTGGCGCGGCTCGCGGCACGTCTGCGCCTCAAAGCCCAGTGCGGCGGCATGACGGCAGAAGCGTTCGGCGCCGGCATCGCTGCGGCTGACGGCGTGCAAGCGGCGAATGGGGAACTCCGCCGCCAAAGCGGCGAGATGAGTCCGCGCCTGCAAGCCGCATCCGATGAACGCGATCCGGGTACTATCGGATCGCGCCAGCGAACGCGCTGCAAGGAGCGACATCGCCGCCGTGCGCAATCCGGTCAGTTCGCCGGACTCCATGATCGCCAGGGGCTTTCCAGTTTGACCATCGGCCAGAATCAGCAGGCCCATGATATGCGGCAACCCCAGTTCAGCGTTTCCGCGAGCGCCCGCAACCCACTTGATGCCGGAAAGCCCGCCTTGAAGCGCGGCGGGCATGGCATGAAAGAACGCATCGCTCCACCCCGGCCGCATACCCGTTTTGGCCGGAAGGATCGCCTCGCCGAGGCGGCGCTTGCAAAATGCGCCAACCAGAGAGTCAGCCAGTTCGGACGGGCACAAGCTCAGTGTCCGGATGTCCTCACTGGAGAGGTAGAGTAAGTCCATTGAATGGCCCGAAAAACTGGTCTCAAATCGTAACATGGATACCACGGATTTCTGGCGGAGACGAGCCAAACAATTGGTCTTGCTGAGTCATAAAAGCTCGCCTGAAATTCTTACCTTGATTGTCGTGCTGCAGCGGCGTCTCGCGCAAGCGACGGGATGCCATGGTCGAGCGCTTTCAGACGGACCGCACGGAGCGGGTGTTCCTGCTGTCGCTCGAGGCCACGGGCACCGGCCCCAACCTCACGGCGGCTTCGCAGGTGATCCACTTCGACCTTTGGTGTGCACAGACCGCTACACTCTGTTGCACGCTGCAACACAGGACGGTCGCGCGTGCGAAGTCCGAGCGCGGCCGGCGCCCCGGAAAAAACCACCCCAGCGCCTCCTACAGCACGCTCCCGAAGCGGCACGGAATTTGCTAGAATACTTCCGTATCGAACGCCGCCACAGAGTTTAAGGACGGCTGAAAGGGAGGAAACGCCAATGTCGCTGCAAATGAGCCGCGAGGAATTGCTGCACACCTACAAGACCATGCGGACCATCCGCGAGTTCGAGGAGCGTGTGCACACCGAGTTCGCGACCGGGGAGATTCCCGGCTTCGCCCACCTCTACGCCGGGGAGGAAGCCTCCGCCGTCGGTGTCTGTCTGCATCTGGACGAAAAAGACTCTATCGCCAGCACCCACCGGGGCCACGGCCACTGCATCGCCAAGGGCTGCGACCCCAAAGCGATGATGGCCGAAATCTATGGCCGCAAGACCGGGCTGTGCGGCGGCAAAGGCGGCTCCATGCATATTGCCGACGTGGCCAAGGGCATGTTGGGCGCGAACGGGATCGTCGGCGGCGGCGCACCGCTGGCCTGCGGGGCGGCGCTGACGGCGAAGACGCTGAAGACCGGCGGCGTGGCCGTGGCCTTCGGCGGCGACGGGGCCTCGAACCAGGGCACCACGGCGGAATCGATGAACCTCGCCAAGGTCTGGAACCTGCCGCTGATCTTCGTGCTGGAAGACAATGGCTACGCCGAGGCGACGGCCAGCGCCTGGTCGGTTTCGGGCACTCCGGTCAAGCGCGCGGCGGGCTACGACATGCCGGGCGTGCAGGTGGACGGCCACGATGTCTTCGCCGTGGCGGAGGCGGCGCGCGAGGCCGTGGAGCGGGCGCGCTCAGGCGGCGGTCCCAGCCTGATCCACGTCGTCTTCTCGCGCTACTACGGCCACTTCGAGGGCGACGCAATGACCTACCGCGAGAAGGACGAGGTGGAAAATCTGCGCCGCACGCGCGACTGCCTCAACCTGTTCCGCGAGCGCGTCGGCGAGGCGAAGCTGCTGGACGCGGGCGAGCTGGACGCCATCGACGCGGAAATCAAAACGCTGATTGACGAGGCTGTGGCCGAAGCGAAAGCGGCGGATATGCCGGACCCGCTCCGCGACCTGGAGACCGACGTTTACGTCCGCTACTAGCGCTTGGACGCTTCTCCACATTCGCTTTCAAGCGCGGGTCATCCCGCACGACCACCTTCGAAGGAGGCAGCAACGATGTCGAAAAAATCCTTCCGGCAAGCGATCAACGAAGCCATGCATCAGGAAATGGAGCGCGACCCGAATGTCATCCTCATGGGCGAGGACGTGGCGGGCGGCATGGGCGCGCCCGGCGAGGAGGACGCCTGGGGCGGCGTTCTCGGCGTGACCAAGGGGCTTGTCGGCACTTATGGGCGTGAGCGGGTGCTCGACACTCCGATCACCGAAAGCGCCTTCGTCGGCGCGGCGGCGGGTTCCGCGATTACCGGCCTGCGGCCCATCGTCGAATTGATGTTCGTGGACTTCATGGGCGTCTGCTTCGACCAGATCTTCAATCAGGCGGCCAAGTTCCGCTACATGTTCGGCGGCAAGGCGAAGACGCCGCTGGTGGTGCGCACGATGTACGGCGCGGGCTTCCGCGCGGCCAGCCAGCACAGCCAGAGCCTCTATCCGGTGTTCACCCACATTCCCGGCCTGAAGGTCGCCATTCCGTCCAGCCCTTACGAGGCCAAGGGCCTGCTGATATCGGCGATCCGCGACGACGATCCGGTCATCTTCTTTGAGAACAAGATGATGTACGACGACGAGGGCGAAGTCCCGGACGAGGCCTACACCATCCCCTTCGGCGAGGCGAACCTGACGCGCGAGGGCAAAGACGTCACCATCGTCGCCTTCGGGCGCATGGTGAACCTGGCGAATCAGGCCGCCGACGCGCTGGCCAAGGAGGGGATAAGCTGCACCGTGGTCGATCCGCGCACGACCTCGCCGCTCGATCTCGACACCATCCTGGAATGCGTGGAGGACACCGGACGGCTCGTGGTCGTGGACGAGGCCAGCCCGCGCTGCAACATGGCGACCGACATCGCCGCGCAGGTGGCGCAGGACGCCTTCGCCCATCTGAAAGCGCCGGTCCGCATGGTTGCTCCGCCGCACACCCCGGTACCGTTCTCGCCCAGCCTGGAAGACGCCTACCTGCCGACGGCGGCCAAGATCCAGGAGGCGGTCCGGATGACGATGAACGCCGCGCAGCGGGAGGTGGCCTGAGATGGCGGAAATCCAACCGGTTGTGATGCCGAAGTTCGGCCTGTCGATGACCGAGGGGGCCGTCCTGGATTGGCACAAGGCCGAGGGCGAGACAGTCGCCCCCGGCGAGGAGTTGATGGATGTCGAAACGACGAAGATTACCAACGCCTATGAAAGCCCGGTAGGCGGAACGCTTCGGCGGCAAGTGGCCAGGGAGGGCGAGACTTTGCCGGTCGGTGCTCTGGTCGCCGTCCTGGCCGATCCGTCGGTGCCGGAGAGCGAGATCGACGCCTTCATCACCGATTTCCAGGCCAACTTCGTTCCGCCGGAGGCAGGCGGAGAGGGAGAGGAAGACGCTCCCAGAGCACAAAAGGCCGAAACGCCGCAGGGTGCGATCAACTACCTTGAAGCGGGCGGCGGCTCCGGCCCGCCGGTCGTCCTCGTCCACGGCTTCGGCGGCGATCTGAACAACTGGATGTTCCTGCAGCCGCTCCTTGCGGAAAATCGCCGCACCATTGCGCTCGACCTGCCGGGGCACGGCGCTTCGGCCAAACAGACTGGATCGGGCGACGTGGCCAGCCTCGCCGCAGCCGTGGCGGGGCTGTTGGATGCGCTGTCCATCGAGTCGGCGCATCTGGTCGGGCACTCGCTTGGCGGGGCGGTGACGCTGCACCTCGCCTCAACCGCGCCGCAGCGGGTGGAGACGCTAACCCTGATCGCGCCCGCCGGGCTGGGTTCGGAGGTTGACGCCGACTACATCGACGGTTTCCTGAAAGCCTCGCGGCGCAAGGAGATGAAGCCGGTGCTCCAACGCCTCTTCGCCGACCCGTCCCTGATCCGCCGCGAGATGGTCGAGGAGGTGTTGAAGTTCAAACGTCTCGACGGTGTGGACGAAGCCCTTACGGCCATCGCCGAAGCCTGCTTTCCGCAGGGCCGCCAAGGCCTGAGCTACCGCGAGGCTCTGGCCGGGCTGAGTTGTCCGGTGCAAGTGATCTGGGGCGAGGCCGATATCATCGTCCCGGTCTCCCACGCCGAGGGGCTGCCCGAGGCGGTCACGGTGACGCGCCTGCCCGGCACCGGCCACATGGCGCAGATGGAGAAAGCCAGCGAGGTCGCCCGCTTGATCGAGGGGCTGATGGGGCGGGCGTAGGGACAAGGGACGGTCTGCGCATCGCAGCGGCGAGTCGAGCGCCGCGCGCTCGCCGCGCCGCTCAAGTCGGCGGTATGAGCTGGTCGGGCAGGGCGGCGGAACCCGGCTCGGCGATCTGTTCGGTGAACCAGCGCTGTAGCTCCGGGGCCACGCCGGTGGCGGGTTCGCGCGCCGGCCAAGTGAGGTAATACCCCACGCGCGGGTTCACCGACGCCGGGGCGATGGGGACGAGGCTGCCTTGGCCGATCAGTGGGTCGATCAGCGGCCGCCAGCCCAGCGCGACCCCGCGCCCGGCCAGAACTTCCTGGAGCACCAGCGGGTAATTGTAATAAAGCAGCTCGGGGTAGGGCGGGGCCAGGCTGCTTTCCTGCGCCCGGAACCAGCCGCGCCACGTCATCCAGGGCTTGTCGCCCTCGTCCATGTGCAACAGCGGCGCCGCCGCTAGCGCGTCAAGGCCGGGCGCGGCAAGATCCGGGCGCGCGCGCAGCAGCAGCGGACTGGCCAGCGGCACCACGATCTCGTCGATCAGCCTGATCGCGTGTTGGCCCGGCCAGTTGCCCGCCCCCACGCGCACGGCGAAATCGAAATCGGCGGTGTCCAGCTCGCTGTCGGCATCGGAGATCATCAGCCGGACATCGAAATTCCCCAGGAGCCGGGCCAACTCGCCGAAGCGCGGCATCAGCCATTGTTGGGCGAAGCCGGCATGGGTCGCCACCACCAAACGCCGCCGCCGGGTCTCGCTGCGCATGGCCTCGATGGTATCGGCGATCTCGCCCAGGCCGTGGGCCAAGCTTGTCCACAGGCGCACTCCGTCGGCGGTGACCGTCAAGCGGTTGTGGTTGCGCTTGAACAGCGGCAAGCCGACCAGCCCCTCGACCTGCTTGACGTGGCGGGTCACCGCCGGTTGGCTGATGCCCAGCTCTTCCGCCGCGCGGGTAAAGCTCGCCAGCCGCGCGGCGCTTTCAAAAACCACCAGCGCGTTCACGTTGGCCAGGCTGTGGCGCAGCGATCCCATAACCTCACGTTATCCAATGCCCAGGAATTTTGGGAGTGTAGTTCCGTGACGCGGCCATGCCAAGCTTCACCATAGTCAACCGCTCAAACCCGAGGAAGGCGTCTTTATGAATGTGATCCATGCCCAGGCCGGCGACCGCCTGGAGGCCGCACAAGTGGCCCTGAGCCCGAGCAGCGGCGGTATAGAGCTGACAGCCCAGACGGGGCGGCAGTGCCTGCATCCGGTGTGGCTGCGCGAACGCGCGCTGGCCGATGGGGCTTTCGATCCCAACAACTGGCAGCGGCTTTTCGAGCCCTGCGCGCTGCCGGAGGATTTAACCGTCACCGCCGTCGAACACGTCGAACCGGACACCCTGGCCCTGAGTTTCAGCGACGGGGCCAGCGGCACGCTGTCCTTGACGGCGCTGGCTCGCGAACTGGGTTGGCTTGCCGATCCGCACGAGCCGCCCGCGCCCGAGCCCTGGACCGCCGGGACGCGGCCTCGGAACGAGGCGCGGTGGGGGGAACTGGACGATCCGCGCGCCATGATTCAGCTTCTCGGCGGGTTCTTCCGCCACGGCTTCTGCGTCCTCCACGACACCCCGACAGCCCAGGACAGCCTGCAAACGCTGGCCGAGCGCTTCGGCTTCGTCCGCAACACCCACTTCGGCAAGCTGTTCAATGTCGTGACCAAGCCCAATCCCATCGATCTGGCTTATACCGGACGGTGTCTGCCCGGCCACACGGACAATCCGTATCGTAAGCCCATTCCCGGAATCCAGCTTCTGCACTGCCTGGAGAACACGGTGGAGGGCGGTCTTTCCACCCTGGCCGACGGCTTCGCCATCGCCCGGCAGATCGAGCACGAGGACCCGGCCATGTACCGCGTCCTGACCACGACACGGGTGCGGTTCCGCTACCAGTCCGATACGATCATGCAGGCCCATGGTCCCTTGATCGAAACGGATGATCGGGGTGAGTTACTGCGCGTGCGCTTCAGCACCCGGCTCGACTATGTGCCCGCCTACGATCCGGCCACGCTCGACGGCTATTACCGAGGCCGCCGCCGCTTCTACGAGCTTGCCAACGATCCGGCGTTCCAGATCACCAACACCTTCAAGCCCGGCATGCTGATCATGTTCGATAACCAGCGCCTGCTGCACGGCCGGAGCGAATTCGACCAGAGCAACGGCCACCGGCATCTGCAAGGCTGCTACATCGACCACGACGGCCCGGACAGCCTGTATCGCCTGATGATGCGCGACGGCCGCGAGCCCGGCAAAGACGGGGAGCTATCATGACGGAGCAGCACGGAGTTGTTTCCTTTCGCCAGATGAAGGACGGGACGGCGGAAGACTATGCCCTTCTGGAAAAGCTGGAAGAGGATTTCGCCAAGCGCCTGCCCGAACGGATTCTGGCGAATATGAAAAAGCTTGAGCACAGCCTGTCCGGCTATCGGGTGACGCGGCTGGAGCATTCGCTCCAGGCCGCCACGCGGGCCAAGCGCGACGGCGCCGATACGGACTGGATCGTCACCGCGCTGTTGCACGACATCGGCGACGATCTGGCCCCGCACAACCACGATTCTTTGGCCGCGGAAATGGTCAAGCCCTACGTCCGCGAGGAATGCACCTGGGTTATGCGCCACCACGGGATTTTCCAGCTTGTCTACTACGGCGACAAGGTCGGCATGGACCCGGACGCGCGGGAGAAGTATCGTGGCCATCGCCACTTCGACGCGGCGGCAACCTTCGTCGAGCGCTGGGATCAGGCGTCCTTCGACCCCGACTATCCCAGCGAGCCGCTGTCGAGCTTCGCCCCGCTGGTTCACGCGGTCTTTACCCGCACGCCCTGGGACCCGGCCAACCTGCGCGACGGCGAGTCCGTTCCGCTGTTCCGCCAAGACCAACGAGGCAGCGATGCATCTGGATAAGGCGACGACCCTCACCGCCGAGGCTTGGCACAACCAAGCCGATGCCCTTCAACTGGAAGGCCGGCACTTCATTGACGGCGATTTCACCGCCAGCCGGAACGGCCGGGTTTTCGAGGCCGTGAACCCGGCCACCGGCGACGTGCTGGGCGCGGTGGCGCGTGGCGACGGCGACGACGTGGACCGCGCCGTCGCGAGCTGCCGCAAAGCCTTCCGCGCGGGGGTCTGGTCCCGCATGGCCCCGCGCGATCGGATGAACGTGCTTTATCGCTATGCCCAGCTTCTGGAAGCCAATGCGGACAGCTTCGCCGTGATGGACGTGCTGGACGTGGGCAAGCCGATCAAGGACATGTTGGAAGCCGATATTCCCGCTTCCGTGGACTGTTTCCAGTATTTCGCCGAGACGATCGACAAGATCGAGGGGCAGGTCACCAGCACCGCCCACGATGCGCTGCACTATATTCTCCGCCAGCCGTTGGGCGTGGTGGGCTGTATCGTTCCGTGGAACTACCCGCTGATGATGGCGGCGTGGAAGATCGCCCCGGCCCTGGCGGCGGGCAATACGGTCGTGCTCAAGCCCGCCGAGCAGTCGCCGCAATCGGCGGGGTTGATGGCCCGGCTCTTTGTCGAGGCCGGCGGACCGCCGGGCGTGCTCAACGTCGTCCAGGGCTATGGCGAGGAAGCCGGCGAGGCCCTGGCTCTGCACAACGACGTCGACAAGATCGCCTTCACCGGGTCGGTGGAGGTCGGCAAGCAGATGATGATCTACTCCGGCCGCTCGAACATGAAACGCGTGACGACCGAGTGCGGCGGCAAGACGCCGCAGATCATCATGGCCGACTACGCCAACCTCGACCGGGCCGTGCAATACGCCGTCGACGGCATCTTCGCCAACCAGGGCGAGGTCTGCAACGCTGGCTCGCGCCTGCTGGTGCAAAGCGACATCCACGATGCGTTCGTCGAGCGCTTCGAGGCCCACGCCCGCGCCGCCTATGTCCCCGGCGACCCGCTGAACCCGGAGACGACGATGGGCGCGATGGTGAACCGCGACCAGCAGCGCCGCGTCCTGGATTATATCGAGATCGGCAAGCGGGAAGGGGCCACCTTGCGCTTCGGCGGCGGCGTGCCCGCCGGGCTGGAGCACGGAGCCTATGTCCAGCCCACACTGTTCACCGGGGTCGACAACGACATGCGCATCGCCCGCGAGGAGATTTTCGGCCCCGTCGGCAGCGTCATCCCCTTCAAGGACGTCAATGACGCCGTGCGCATCGCCAACGACACCATCTTCGGCCTTGCGGCGGGGATCTGGACCGACGACCTGACGGCGGCGCACAAGATGGCCCGCGATGTCGAGGCCGGGGTCATCTGGGTCAACTGCTTCGACCACGGCGACATGACCCAACCCTGGGGCGGCTACAAGCAGTCCGGCTTCGGCCGCGACAAGTGCTTCGAAACCATGCTGCACCACACCCAGACCAAGTCCGTCTGGATCAACCTGCCGGACTGACCCGCAAGATCGCGCGGGCGCTGGGCGACTTGCCGCCTCCGCCTGCCGGTCTTCAGGAAATCAGCCGATACGAAGCGCCGGACGGGATCGCCGAATCCCCTCCGGCGCTTGCCCAAGCCGATTGGTGTCAACCCTTAATGCCGTTGGCATAACCGTTCACCCCAAAGTGGTGAGCGAGGGATGGATGCCTACGGTGTCCCAGGGACGCCCCTGCAACGTTATGTTCCTGGAAATTAACGATTCCGACCCGTCTTCCGCTCTCCCGGAACTCACCATCTCCCCAACGCCGCCCGGAGAGATGAGTATTGTGTTGTCTAATCGCGGTCCTTTCCGTCAAGCTCCGAGATGATCGTCACCGCCGGTTTCACGGTTGCCTTGTCTCTTATCCGGCATGGTATCGTGGCTTTGTCGAAGGTTGGAGGTCCGGCCCATGGGCCGGACCTCCGCGGGGTCGGTGACACCGGAGCCACCCAGGATGCCTGACATCGCGCGTAGCATGGTGCCCGCCCCAAGCCTTCGGCGA
>SKZV01000090.1 GCA_007127165.1 Rhodovibrio sp.
CGCACCGCCCTCAACGGATGCGAAGCCGGAACCCGCGCCTCGCAACTCACATAGGAAAACAACCCCTCCGTCCGATCATCACTGCCGCGCATCGACCCCTCCCCACCGAATGCCTTCCGGCGAAATCGAATCATAAACCAGCAGCAGACGGAAGGGTTTTTCCGCAGCCTGCTAGAGCGCATTCCGTTTCGATTGAATCGGAACGGCGCTCTAGCCTCTTGTTTTTGCGCATTTTCTAGCGGCGAACCGGTGCCCACTTCGCCGGAAAATGCTCTAGGGAGCGTCGCTCTGCCCGCCGCCGTTCGAAAACATGTAGCGGCTGACCAGATCCATCAAGTTCACCGCGCCCTGCGTATGGCGTAACTGCCCGCCGTTGGGAATCATCTCATCCGCACCGCCGGGTTCCAGGGCGATGTAGTTGCCGCCCATGATTCCTTCAGGAAGGACGCGGGCCGAAGTATCCTCCGGCAGTCGGTAACGGCTGTCGATGGAGAGCGTGACCTCGGCGAAGTAAGTCTCCGGGTTCAACTGCTGCGAGACCACGCGGCCGATCCGGACCCCGCTCATGCGCACGTCGGTCCCGCTCGTCAGCCCGTCGGCGCTGTCGAATCGCGCATGTACGCGGTAGCCGTCGCCCGTTCCCATCCCCGTCGCGGTGAAGGCGAAGATGATGAAGACCGCGGCCACGATCAGCACGGCCCCACCCATCACGGTTTCAATGACGTGTCTGCGCATCAGGAAGGAATCCAGGGTTCGTAATCGCCGCTCGAACTCGCCCGCTTACCGCCGCGCAGCGTGTGCCCCGGCGGCCGGTAAGCGTCTGGCGACATCGTGGGATTTGGCCGGTGCGGCTTTTCCCATGGCTTTTTCGCCGGTACGCCGCCTGCGTCCGGTGGCGTCACCACGGTATGGTGAAGCCAGGAGTGCCAACTCGCCGGGACACGGCTCGCCTCGGCGTCGCCATTATACACCACCCAGCGCTTTTCGCTGCTGGCCAAGCTGCCCTTGGCAAAGCGCGCGCGGGCGTCGCGGTAGTATTTGTTGCCGAACTCATCGCTGCCCACGTACTCGCCGCGCAGGCGCGTATAGATCAGCGTCCCGATGCTGTTCTTCATCCGGACCAGACCTTCCATTCCGACCTTGACCAAAAAGCACGCCACGGTGGGTGGCGAGCCGGACAGACTATGGCACCGGCGCTGCCCTACGTCCAGTGCTCGCCGGGCCGCGCGGCGCCAATGCGCGCAGGCGAATCTACGCGGACTTGACTTGCGCCAAGAACTCCGGTGCATCCTGGCTCAGCCGTTCCGCCTGCGAGCCCAGTTCCTGCGCGGCGGCGACAAGCTGCTCGGCGGCGCTTCCGGTCTGCCCGGCGCTGTCGCGAACCGTGGTGATCGTGCCGGACACCTGCCGTGTCGCCTCCGCCGCCTCCTTGACGTTGCGGGTGATTTCCTGGGTTGCCGCGCCTTGTTGTTCGACGGCGGAGGAGATCGACGAGGCGATCTGATCCATCTCCTGGATCGTCCCGGTGATCCGCTGGATCGCGCCGACGGCGTCCTGCGTGGCCGACTGCACACGGTTGATATGAACGGAAATCTCGTCGGTTGCCTTGGCGGTCTGGTTGGCGAGCGACTTGACTTCGTTGGCGACCACCGCGAAGCCCTTGCCCGCATCCCCGGCGCGCGCGGCTTCGATGGTTGCGTTGAGGGCCAACAGATTGGTCTGTTCCGCGATGTCCTGAATAAGCGTCACAACCTCGCCGATCTTCTGCGCAGCTTCATTCAGGCCCTCGATCTGCGCCGATGCGCCCTCGGCCTCCTGGCGCGCGGAGCCTGCCACGCGGGTCGATTCGTTGACCCGCTCGGCGATTTCCCGGATGGAGTTTCCAAGCTGTTCGGCGGCGGAGGCCACGGTATCGACGTTCGCCGAAGCCTGCTCGGACACGCCGCTGGCGGAACCGGCTTCGGCGGTCGCGCTTTCGGCGATATGCCGTAACGAGAGCGCTGTTGCGTTGAGTTGCCCCGTCGCGGAGGCGATTCGGTTCACCATGTCGCCGATGGACTTGTCGAATCCACTGGTCAGCGTCTCCATGATCCGGTTCTTCCGCGCCTCCCCTTCCTCTAGGTAGATCGAAATCACGATGTCCATATCCAGCATCGCGGCACGGGTCACCGCCATCGTCGCCGCCGTGCGTTTTTGCGCATTGGAGCGGCCGAAACGGTCCGGATACAGCTTGGCAATCACCTCCAGCAACCCGGTGAGGATGTAGGAGTAGCCGCCGAGGTACCAGCGCGGCTCGAGCCCGAGACGGTGGTGCGTCACGGCGACACGGCGGCTGGCCGCGATGTACTCCGCGTCAAACTTCCCGGTCAGAATACGGCTCCAGTAGGCGACCTGACGCTCGCGGGCCTGCTTAACCATCGCCTTGTCGGCGAACATATCCATCAATCGCGGCCAGGGAGCGATATGCTCATAGAAGCCGTCGAGAATGTCCGGCAGAGCCATGTCGAGCTTCGGCTTGACCTCCGCCAGCACAGCACGCGTTCCCGCATCGATCTTGAAGAACTGCAGATGCCGCACATCCCCGTCGCCCACGCCGGAGGTTTGACCGGAACGTTGCTCGCTCCCTGTCGCGGTTACGCCGGATTTCTTGTGCGTCGCCATCTCGCTGCCCGTCATTTTCTTCTCCTCGAAACCCATGCCCTAACGGATCAAGGACAAATGAATATCAAAAGTGGTGAAC
This sequence comes from Rhodovibrio sp., assembly GCA_007127165.1. Classification (GTDB taxonomy): domain Bacteria; phylum Pseudomonadota; class Alphaproteobacteria; order Kiloniellales; family Rhodovibrionaceae; genus SKZV01. The sequence continues at coordinate 2,741 of SKZV01000090.1, forward strand.
CAGAGCGGCCATAGACGTACCCAAGATTGATTTAAGCTCTCGTTAATTTAATCCGGTGAGGGTGAGGTTCATTCGTGCCGCAGCGATTTTCGCGCAAGCTCGCGCCTGGGCTGGACAAGCGGCCTGTGAAGACGTATCACCTTGTTCGTCATGGACAATATCTGGCCAGAGAGCGGTTATAGTCTGCTGGAGCGCAGGGCCGACGGCCGCCTGGGCGTGAGCGACGCCTTTTTGCGCGCCTATCTCCAACGCCCGGAGATCGCGCCGGTTGAAGAGTCCTGCGATTCGGAGAGGACTCTTCATGCGGCGCTGCTCGACGCCCCGCGCCGGTCCGTCGCGGCACAGCGGCTGCGGGCGCTTGCCGATCCGGACGCGGTTGAGAACTATCAGGTGCTGCTGGCATTCCGGGATCGCCTGCTGGCCGCCGACAGCCTGGAAGACGCCTACCTGCGGCTGTTTCTGGAGCCGGGCGGCGTCGCGGTCCCGTCCCTCTTCATCGACCAGTTGGCGCATGTCCTCCTACGGCATGTCCTTACGGGCTGCGCCGACCCGCTGCGCTGGCGGGCCGCAGAACTGTTTTTCCGCGAGCAGGCGGTAACCATCAACGAGGGTTACGTGATGGCCGCCGATGCGCGGACGGTTGAAACCTATGCCACGAGCGGCGGCTTCGGCGCGTTGGGACAGCTTGTTTCGCAGGCGCAGACTCCACTGCGCACCGTCGATCTCGATGTGCTCGACGACACCAACGCCGCACTTTATTGGCAGCGCGCGGAGGCGTACGACACCGTGCTGAACCTGAACTTCGCGGGTTCGGGGTTGGACGCCTTCTGCCGCGTGCTGGAAGCCTGGGTCGGGCATATGCTGCAGTTGCGGATTTCGGTTCAGCCGGTGCAGAAGATCAGCGATTCGCGCTGGGTCTGGCATGTGGGCCTGGACCGCGAGGCCAGCCGCCTGCTTGACGATCTATGGAACGGGGACGATGTGGACGAGGCACGGCTCGCCCGTCTGGTCTCGCTGTTCCGCCTGGAGTTCGCCGACCCCTCGGTGATGCCGTCGCAAATCGCCGGGCGGCCGGTCTATCTCGCGCTGATGATGGACGAGCGGAAACGCCTGAAGCTCAAGCCCCAAAACCTCCTGATCAACCTGCCCCTCGCCGAGCGGGCGTAGCCGATGAAGAAGGGCGGTTGCGTCTGACGGCTGGATGACTACGATCTCACCGTGGTTTCAAAATAGCTGCGGTTTCTCAGGAATCGCGCGTCTTTGAAGGGGAATGCTGGGATGCCGGTGGAGCTATCGCTGATCGCGACGACCCTCGACTACGAGGATGACGGGAAACACTTCGGCCACCTCTTGGTGCCGAACTCGAACAACCTCTCGGCCTGGGGTACGTTGATGGTCCCCGTTGCGTGCGTAAAAAACGGCGAAGGGCCCACGATGCTGCTGATCGGCGGCAACCACGGCGACGAGTATGAGGGGCAGATTTCGGTCCTCAAGCTGCTGCAACGCCTGGACCCGGCGGAATTTCGGGGGCGGCTGATCGCGATTCCGGCGCTCAACCTCCCGGCGGCGCGGGCGGATACGCGTATCTCCCCGATCGACAACGGGAACATGAATCGCTCCTTCCCCGGCCATCCGCGCGGCACGATCACGCAGCGCATCGCACACTACGTCTGGGCGGAGTTGATGCCGCGCGCCGACGTGGTGGTGGACCTGCACTCGGGCGGGCACTCGTTGAACTTCGTTCCCTCCGCCGTGATGCACGAGCTTGACGATGCCGGGATGATGGAGCGAACAGCCGCCGCGGTGAAGGCCTTCGGCGCGCCGATCAGTCTGATGCTGCGCGAACTGGACCCCATCGGAATGCTCGACACGGCAGCGGAAGACATGGGCAAGCTGTTCATCTCGACCGAGCTTGGCGGCGCGGCGATGGTAACGCCGGAGACGATCTCCGTCACGGATCGCGGGCTGGACAACCTGCTGAAGCACTTCGAGATGCTGCCGGGCCGTCCCGCACTCCCGAACACGCCCACCCGCATGATGAACACACCCGAGGGCGCGTTCACCATGTCCAGGGGCAACGGCCTGTACGAGCCGGTCGTGGACCTTGGCGGCGAGGTGAAGGCGGGCGACCTGCTTGGCCGCGTGCACTTCCTGGAGGAGCCGGAGCGCGCGCCGGTTCCTTATCGTGCCACGGTGAGCGGCGTGCTCTACTGCCGCCGCGTACAGGGCTGGACCGCGCCCGGCGACACGCTCGCCGTGATCTCAGCCGATCTTTGAGCCACTGCCGAGAGGTGACCGCCTCGATGCGGTTGACCTTCCGGCGGCACGCGCCTTCAAACCACGCCGTCTCTAGAGCGCGATGATCTCAAGGCTGAAGGTGGCATTGCAGCGTCAACGTCGGCGGTAACAGTGTAACGTCGCCGAGGTCGACCTCGACCAATGCGGTCTGCTTCGCCTTAACATTGTGCTTCGCCGTCGCCAGAATCAAATCAACAGCGATGTTATCGGTGAAAAAAGTAGCTGAAATCGAGTTCCGGCACCACCGCATCGCCGACGAGCGCGCGGCCGCTGATCGGGTCTATCCGGCTCGACTTGGCCGGATAGACCCGATCACGCGGCCGCGCACGACGATATCGCCGGCGGACTTCCCTTTGAAGCTCGTCTCCGTCCAGTTCTGCGCCTGCACCGGCACTACCGACAAGGCAAGCACAGCCGCCGTGGCCATGCCGAACATCAAGTCTTGCACTTTGATCGTGCATCTGCCCCCTTGTCGCCCATTTCTTGCTTCGGCAAGAAATGGGCGCACACTAAGGACATAATTGCATGTCGGACTTGATATAAATCAATTGGCGCAGTCACGATTCGGCGTCACCGCCGGGTCGCAGCCATCGTCAACGTCAAGCCGCGTCGCGGAGATCACCAAAGCTAAAGCGCGAACCGTAGCCGGCCTTAAGCGCTTGCCGCTTCCTTACGGACACTCGCCATCTGCTCGACCAGCCGAGGCAGCGTCGTCCGCAAGGACTCCCGACTGCTCGGGTCCAGCGTCGCGACGGTATCGGCCAGCGCCTGGATCGGGTCGTCGCTGAGCAAGCTCATACCCGCTTGGGTGACGTGGAGCCCGCGGTTGCGCGGCACGCCGTTGCCGTAGTCGCGCGCCAGCAGGCCCTTACGGACAAGGGTGGAAATCGTCGTCGAAGCCGTGCCCATCGTGGAGGCGCGGTGGCGCGCAAAGGCCGTCACGGTACGCTGCTCCTTGGACGCATGCGTGAAGTAGCGGAGCGCGTGCCATTGCGCCGGCTTCAGCCCGCCTTTGAAGCTTTGGCTGAAGTGCAACCGCATGAGCTGCTCCAGGGCAAGCGCGATATCGCCCGCAACGAAAGCATCGCTTTCTTGAGAAGGCGCGACATTCTGCACAGCACTTTGAGACGTCATTTGTATCCCCACCCTATAAAATTCCCCTCTATCGATCGAAGCCACCCCCGATCACCGTCACATGCATCTTAGCTTCACACCACATTGGAGCAATGCTGCATTTATTTTATCTAAGTTTAACGCAACCCCTGCGGTAAGCAATAGGAGAAGTCATTTAACCTACAAGCTATGGGGGTGAGTTCCGATCAAAAGTTTGTTATCGCTAAGTGAGTGGCTTGCTACCCCGTTATCGTTGCGGCCCCTTTCCCGTTCCGCCACGCCTTGCATTACCGCCACGCCCTCGCTATAACGCGCCCACGTCAGCAATCGGGCGAGCGTGGCCAATGGACATGCCCGCAAGCCCGCGCGCGGCGGACCCCCCGGACAAGCGCCGGACCGCAGCGCCCACCAGGAATGACGGGGCACGCTCAACGCTGAGCGGCCGCCCCTGTATAGCGAGAGGGAACAAAATGTCCAAGATGAAGACGAAGAGCGGCGCTAAAAAGCGCTTCAAGATCACCGGCACCGGCAAGGTGCGGGTGCAGTTCGCCAACAAGCGGCACGGCTTGCGGAAGCGTCCGCAGCAGATGAAACGGCAGGCGCGGGGCATGAAGGTGCTGAACACGACTGACGGCAACACTGTCAAGAAGCACTATCTGCCCAACGGCTGAGCCCGGCGGATCGATCCGTCCCGGGCCTGTTTTTGATCTTATGCCATTGCTTCGGACGCTGTCCTGAAGCCAAAGGAGTGCCGCTATGTCGAGAGTTAAGCGCGGTGTGACCGCTCACGCCAGACACAAGAAGGTTCTGAAAGCCGCCAAGGGTGCGCGCGGCCGCCAGAAAAACACGATCCGCATCGCCAAGCAGCGGGTCGAGAAGAACCTCCAGTACGCCTATCGCGACCGCCGCACGCGCAAGCGCGATTTCCGCGGACTGTGGATTCAGCGCATCAACGCCGCGGCGCGCGAGCACGGCCTGACCTATTCGCAGTTCATGGCCGGAATCAAGAACGCCGGGATCGAGGTCGACCGCAAGGTTCTCGCCGATCTGGCCGTACGCGAGCCGGAGTCGTTCAAGGCTCTGGTCGAGCAGGCCCAAGCGAACTTGCCGCAGAACCCTCCGGCGCAGCAGGCCGCCTAAGGGACTGAGTCGGGAACCGGCTAGGGCGACGAACGACGCCCCGCTTCAGCCGTCGTGGCCGGGCTAGACCCGGCCATCTCCTGACCGCAAGGCAAGGAGATGCGCGGATCGAGTCCGCGCATGACGGTCGAGGCGGGACAGAGCGAAGGCATCATGGAAGACCTCGATACGCTGAAAGAGCGGCTGCTTCGAGAGGTGGCACAGGCGGAGAGCCTGGACGCGCTGGAGCAGATCCGCGTGAGCGCGCTCGGCAAGAAGGGCCAGCTCACCGCGCTGATGAAGCAGCTCGGCGGCATGGACCCGGAGGAGCGCAAGGCCACCGGCCAGCGCCTCAACGCCATCAAGGACGCGGTTCAAGAGGCCATCGACGCCCGCAAGGCCGACTTGGCGGCGGCGGAGATGGACGCGCGGCTGGCGCGCGAGCGAATCGACGTGACACTCCCGGCCCGCCCGGTGGAGATCGGCCGCATCCACCCGATTTCCCGCACCATAGAAGAGATGATCGCCATCTTCGGCGAGATGGGCTTCGAGGTGGCGGAAGGCCCGCACATCGAGGACGACTTCCACAACTTCTCCGCCCTGAACATCCCGCCGGAGCATCCCGCCCGGCAGGAGCACGACACCTTCTATCTGAACGCACCGGAACACGACGGCGAGCGCAAGGTTCTGCGCACCCACACCTCGCCGGTGCAGATCCGCTCGATGCGCACGCACGCGCCGCCGCTGCGCGTGATCGTGCCGGGGCGTACCTTCCGCAGCGACGACGACGCCACTCACTCGCCGATGTTCCATCAGATCGAGGGGCTGGTCGTCGATAAGACCACGCACATGGGGCACCTCAAGGGCACGCTGATCGAGTTCCTGCGCGTCTTCTTCGGCGTGGACGAACTGCCGGTGCGTTTCCGCCCCAGCTACTTCCCCTTCACCGAGCCCTCGGCGGAAGCCGACATCGGCTGCTCGAAGGAAGGCGGCCAGCTCAAGATCGGCGGCGGCAAGGACTGGCTGGAAATCCTGGGCTGCGGCATGGTGCATCCGAAGGTGCTGGAAAATTGCGGCATCGACTCGAGCGAGTACCAGGGCTTCGCCTTCGGCATGGGGGTGGAGCGCGTCGCCATGCTGAAATACGGCATCCCCGA